>NC_014035.1 GCF_000021865.1 Rhodobacter capsulatus SB 1003 | reverse complement strand
TTTCCCGGCCCCTTGCGCAACAGGACAGATGACATGAAGAACTCCGTAAGCTCCCGCCTGACGGAACGCACCGCGGCCGAGGTGGCGCGCACGATCTATGCGCCGCCGATGCAGGGCTTCGACGCCGCCGCGCTGGAACGGATGTGCGCGCTCAACGAGGCGCATGCCGTGATGCTGGCCGAATGCGGCCTGATCCCGGCCGAGATCGCGCGCACGTTGTTGCGCGGCATCGCCACGATCCGCGCCGAGGGACCGGGGGCGATCGACCTCGATCCGCAGTTCGAAGACAGCTATTTCGCCTTCGAAAACCGGCTGGGGCAGGTGATCGGCAAGGCGACGGCGGGCTGGCTGCATATCGGGCGCAGCCGCAACGACATCGGCGCGACGCTTGACCGGATGGCCGCGCGCGAGGTCTGTCTTGGGCTGCTGGCGGAAATGGCCGCAACCCGCCGCGCCTGTCTTGCGGCGGCGGCGCGCCACAAGATGACGGTGATGCCGGGCTACACCCATCTGCAACCGGCGCAGCCGATCACCTTCGGCTATTATCTGGCCAATGTCGCGCGCGGCATGGAACGGGACTACGACCGGCTGGCTGCGGTCTATGACCGGGCCGATGCCTGCGCGTTGGGCATGGCGGCGCTGGCGGGGACCTCGTTTGCGATCGATCGGCCGCGGGTGGCGCAGATGCTCGGCTTTTCGGGGCTGGCGACGCCGGGGCTCGATGCCGTGGCCTCGCGCGATTTCGTCACCGAGATGCTTTGGGCGGTGACCAGCGCGCAGGTGCTGTTTTCGCGCGTGGCACAGGATTTCTACGTCTTCACCACCTGGGAATTCGGCGCGCTCGGCTTTCCCGACCGGGTGGCGGGCACTTCCTCGATCATGCCGCAAAAGAAGAACATGCTGCCGCTTGAATATTTCCGTGCCGAGGCCGGGCGCAGCATCGGGGCGCTGGCGGGGGCGCTTTCGGCGGTGAAAGGGTCGAACTATTCGATCGGCCTCGACAGCGTGCGCGAGGGCGTCACCGACGCCTGGCCGACTTTCGAGCGGTTCCGCGCCACGCTGCCGCTTTTGCGGCTGATCTTCGAGACCGCAACCCCCGATGCCGAACGCCTGCTGGCGCGGTGTTCCGCGAATTTCTCGACCGCGACCGACCTTGCCGATGGTCTGGTGCGCGACTTCGGCGTCTCGTTCCGCGATGCCCATCATGTCGTCGGGCGGGCGGTGCAGATGGTGATCGCCGCGGGTGGCGATGCGCGCCAGCTCACGGTGCAGGTGCTCAATGCCGCCGCCGAGGAAGAGATCGGGCGCAGCTTCGATCTGGCCGAGGACAAGCTGCGCCGCTGGATGGACCCGGTGCAGGCGGTTTCGGCCCGCAAGGTTCCGGGCGGCACCGCCCCCGAAGCGGTCGAGGCGATGCTGCAGGAGATGCAGGGCCGGCTTGATGCCGACGAGACTGCGCGCGCGGCCCGCATCGGGCATCTGGGCGGTGCCGCCAGAGCCCTTTCCACCCGGGTGGCCGCCCTGATCGACTGATCCGCCGCCCTTTCCCGTTTCCTCCCCGCAAACCCTCTGCCGCACGTTCCGCGTGCGGCCCCAATCCCCTCATGCCCGCAAACGGGCACAACTGCGAAGGACATGCCATGTTCAATTTTGACGAAACCCGCTTCTTGCGCATCCAGCAAGGCGCGGTCGATCTGGCCCCGCGCATCGACGCGGCGATCGGCGCGGCGATCGGTGCCGGTGCGACCAACCTGTATTTCCTCGGCACCGGCGGCGTCGCCTATCTGATGGAACCGGCGGTCCAGCTGCTGCAACGTCGCTCGGGCTTTCCGGTGTTCAAGGACTATCCGGCCGAGCTGGTGATCACGGGCTCGGCCAATCTGACGGCGCGTTCGATCGTGGTCATGCCCTCGCTTTCGGGCACGACCAAGGAAAGCGTCGCGATGATGGCGAAGCTGCAAGAGATCGGCGCGACGGTGATCACGCTGGTGGGCCATGCCGAAACCCCGCTGGGTCAGGGCGGCAACCCGGCTCTGGTCAACTTTGCCGAGGATGACACCTCCTCGGAATCCTTCTACATCCAGTCGCTGCTGGTGGCGCTTTCGGTGATGAAGGCGCGCGGCGAGATCGCCAATTACGACGCGCTGCTGCGCGAACTGGCCAGCGTGCCCGCCGCGCTGGTTGCGGCGAAAAAGGCCTTTGAACCCAAGGCCAAGGATTTCGCCGCGATCATCGCCGGGTCGGATTATCACATGTTCACCGGCGCCGGGAACATGTGGCCCGAGGCGCTTTACTACGCGACCTGCATCCTTGAGGAAATGCAGTGGATCCGCACCCGCCCGACGCATGCCTCGGATTTCTTCCATGGCCCGCTTGAACTGATCGAACCGGGTGTCAGCCTGATCCTGTTCCGCGGCGAGGATGACTGCGACCCGCTGGCCGAGCGCGTCGCGCAATTCGCCCGGCAATATACCGACAAGCTGACGGTGATCTCGACGGCGGATTACCTGCCGCGCGAGCTCTCGCCCGAGCTGCGCGCGCTGCTCTCGCCTGCGGTGATGGCGACGTTGATGGAGCGGCTGAGCGCCCATCTGGAGGTGATGCGAAACCATCCGCTGGTGACCCGGCGCTATTACAAGCGCGTCGCCTATTGAGGCACGCCGGCCGGTCGCATCCGGCCCGGGCCTTTCTTGCATCGCGTGTCCCGCCGCAAGACGGGGCGCGCAGCCTGCCCGGCGACGGGGGCGGGATCTTGATCGAAGCCGCGTGAAGAAAGGGCCGACGCCGCATTGCCGCGGGTCGGCCCGAGAGTTTTGCGCCCCATCCGCGGCCTGCTGATCGCTGTGAACGCCCTCGTCCGCAGCGATCACACAAGGCGCGGGGGGCCATGCGGGTGGGTCCGGCGGCGGCGGTCCGGCCGCCACCGGAGCGGGTCAGGCCGCCGTCGGCGCGGCGATCTTGGTGTCCTGCATCCGGTAGCGGAACTTCACATCGGTCAGGCCCGCCGCATCGGAGAGCGTGGCGGCGATCAGCTGCGGCGCCAGAATGTCAAGGATGCCCTGCGCGATCAGGTTGTCGCGGCGCGGCACCGTGATCACGGTCAGCCGCTCGCCATCCGTCACCGTCGCATCGGTGGTGATCAGAACCACCGGGCAGCCGATCCGCTCGACCTGATGCGCCAGCTCCACCTCGCGCCCGTCGCCGATGATCAGAACGCCGGTCGTGGCATCCATCGCCTCGAGCGGCCCGTGCAGGTAATGCCGGGTGTCATGCGCCGCGGCGGGCAGACGGGCGGCCTCGCGCAGAAGCAGCGAGGCGCCATCGGCCGTGCCCAGCGCCGCCCCGGCGCCGACGCAGTCGATCGCCCGGCGCGCGGCAAAGAGCGTGCCGATGCGCTCCATCTTTGCCGCCGCCTGTGCCAGCACCCCGGTCACCACGCCGGGCAGATCGGCAAAGCTGTCGTCCTGCGCGCCCGAAAGCCGCTCGAACAGCATCCCCATGCCCAGAAGCGTGGCCGTGTAGCCGACGCTTGACGGCGTCGCATCCGCGCCCTGCCGGATTTCAAGATGCAGGTCGGAAACCGCGGCCAGCGGACCGGCGCCGTCCTTGCTGATGCCGATGCGCCGCGCCGAGGGCAGCTTTTCGAAGCCCAGAACGGTTTCGATGCTGCGCCCGCCCGCCGAAAGGCCGACCAGCGTGTCGGCCAGATCATGGCCCGCGGCCAGATCGCAAGCGCGCAGCGCGATGCCGCGCCGTCCCCGGGCCTGCAGCTCGGCCGCGCCGACGACGGCGGCGGCAAAGCTGGCGCCGATGCCGGTGACGCCGATCACCGGCCCGAACAGGTCCGAAAGATCGGCGGCGTCAAGCTGGCTGCGCAGCGCCGCGTGCGTATCGGCCAGCGCCTCGGGCTGGCGGGCGATGGTGGATCTGTAACTCATGGTCGAGGTCCTTCTGCTGTCGATAGGTCAGGAAAGGGCGGGCGTCACCAGATCGGCGGCAAGGCGGCAGGCGCCCTCGACCGGATGACCCTGGAAAAGATGCGCGGTGACGGCGCCGCCGCTGCGCCGCGCGACGGCGGTGGCGAAGGCCTGCCACAGCGGCGGCTGCGCCACGATCACGCTGCCGCCGGCCACCACATGCGAGGCGGTGCTGCCGCGGGCGCGCAGGTTCACCACAAGCCCCGCCAGCGCCTCGGCCCCGGCGCGGATGACCGAAGCGGCGAGCGGCGAGCCCGCGTCGCAGGCGGCAAACACCGCGGGCGCATGGGCGCCGATCGCCGCCGCCGTGCCAAGGCCTGCCAGCGTGCTGCCCAGCCGCGGCAGTTCCGGCTGGCCCAGCGAATGATAGAGAAGCCCGATCAGCGGGTCTTCGGTCGTGGCGCCGCCATCGAGCGCAAGCGACACCGCCCGCGCCGCCTCGCGCACCAGACCGGCGGCGCTGCCATCGTCGCCGATCAGCCAGCCCCAGCCCCCGGCCGAGATCATCCGCCCCTCGGCGGTGCGGCACACGGCAATCGAGCCCGTGCCCGCAACCAGCCCGATCTGCCCCACCCGGCCCATGGCGAGCGGCATCAGCTCGGCATCGTTCACCACCCGCAGGGGCAGGGCGCTGCGGGCCCGCAAGGCCGCGGCCAGCGTCTCGCATTCGGCGTCATCGTCGCAGCCATGCGCGCCCACGCCCAGCGCCGCGACGGGGCTGTCGCCGACCAGAAGCCGCACCTGCGCCAGAAGACTGGCGGCATCGGCGGCCGCATCGGCGCCGCGCCAGCTGCGGCTGGGCAGGACCGTCTCGCGCAGCTTGATCAGCCGGGCTCCGTCCAGGCGTGCCAGGCAGATCTCGGTCTTGGTGCCGCCGATGTCGACGCCCACCACCGGGGCAGCGGCCCCGGACGCGGTCTGCAAGATCATGCCCGGCCCCGCAGACGCGTTCCGGCATCGTCAAAGACCAGCACGGCAGAGGCGGGCGCGGCAACGCGGACCTCGTCGCCCAGATGCGCGGCATGGCGGACCGTCCGCACCCCGATGCGGCTGTCGTCGGCAAGGTGCAGATGCAGATAGGATTCGGCGCCCAGATCCTCGATCAGCGCGACACGGCCGGTCACCATCACCGCATCGGCGGGAAGCGACTGCCCCGCGGCGACGACGGAAATCTGCTCGGGGCGCAGGCCAAGAGCGACCCGCGCGCCCGGCGCCAGCGTCACCGCCAGCGGCACCAAGGCCGCGCCACCCGCCGCCAGATCGACCCGCAGGCCCGCGGGCCCGGCGGTGACGACCCTGGCCGACAGGAAGTTCATCTTCGGCGAACCGACAAAGCCCGCGACGAACTTGTTGTCGGGATCGTCATAAAGATCGAGCGGGCGGCCATATTGCTGGACCTTGCCGCCCATCATCACCACCATCTTGTCGGCCAGCGTCATCGCCTCGACCTGATCATGGGTGACATAGATCATCGTGGTGCCGAGCCGCTCGTGCAGCTCCAGCAGCTCGGCGCGCATCTGCACGCGCAGCTCCGCGTCAAGGTTCGACAGCGGCTCGTCGAACAGGAACACCCGCGGTTCGCGCACGATGGCGCGGCCGATGGCGACGCGCTGCTTCTGCCCGCCCGAAAGCTGCCCCGGCTTGCGGTCCAGAAGCTTTTCCAGCCGCAGGATGGCGGCGGCCTTTTCGACCCGTTCACGGATCAGCGCCTTGGGCTGATGCGCCATGCGCAGCCCGAAGGAGATGTTCTCGAACACCGTCATGTGCGGGTAAAGCGCGTAGGATTGAAACACCATCGCCGTGCCGCGTTTGGCCGGATCGACGTCGTTGATCACCGTATCCTCGATCGCGATCGTGCCCGAAGTGGGCGTCTCAAGCCCGGTGATCATCCGCAAGAGCGTGGATTTCCCGCAGCCCGAGGGGCCGACAAAGACGACGAATTCGCCTTTTTCGATCGACAGGTCGATATCTTGCAAGACCGGATAGGCCTCGAAGCTTTTGCACAGGGATTTGATTTCAAGAAAGGCCATGGTTTCGTGTGCTCCGGTTCAGCCCTTGGTGCCCGACATCGCGATGCCTTCGACGATCTTGCGTTGGAAGATCAGGAAGAACAGCAGCGGCGGCACGGCGGCGAGAAGGTTGGCGGTCATGACGACATCGACCGTCTGATGCGAGAGGGGCGCGTTGAACAGGCCCACGACTTGCCCGACGGTGTACATCTCGGGCGAGGTGGTGATGATCAGCGGCCACATGTAGTTGCCCCAGGTCTGCATGAAGGTCAGGATCGCCAGCGTGATCAGCGCGTTGCGGCACAGCGGCAGGGCGACATGCCAGTAGATCTGGAAATGCCCCGCGCCATCGAGCCGCGCGGCCTCGATCATGTCTTGCGGAATGGCGCGCATGAACTGCACCAGCATGAACAGCCCGAAGGCCGAGGCGAGACCGGGCACGACCAGCCCCTGCATCGAGTTCAGCCAGCCCAGCTGCGAAGTCAGCAGATAGGTGGGGATGATGGTCACGGCGGTGGGCACCATCAGCGACAGCATCACGATGCCGAAGATCAGCCGCTTGGCCGGAAAGTCGAACAGCGCGAATTCAAAGGCCGCGAGCGAGCCGATGAACAGCACGCCCAGGATCGTCAGCAGCGCATAGGCGAGCGAAATGCCATAGGCGCGCAGATAGCCGGTCTGGGTGAAGATCATCCCGATCTTGTCGAACCCGGCCGACAGCGAGGTCGGCCAGAGCCGGGGGTTGATCGAGACCGGCTCGCCGGGCAGCGAGAAGACGACATTGACCATCCACCAGATCGGAAAGATCGTGATGACCGCGATCAGCAGGGCGATGACCCATTTCAGGACGGTCCAGACCGACAGCCGCGGGGCGAGGGAAAGAGGAGAGATCATCGGCGGTTGCTCCAGCTGCGAAGCGCGTAGAGGAGGGCGGTGACAAGGATGATGGCCAGCGTGAGCAGGAAGCCGTAAGCCGAGGCGAGGCCGAACTGCACGCCGCCGAAGGCCCGGCCCATCATGTCCATCACCGGGAACAGCAGCGCGCCGCGGCGCCCGCCATATTCCGAGAAGGAAGAGCCCGTCAGCAGCCAGGGCTTGTCAAAGACCTGCATCGCCGAGATGACGGAATAGGTCAGCACGAAGAACATCACCGGCGCGAGCATCGGCAGGGTGATGTGGATCACCTGCTGCAGCTTGCTGGCGCCATCGAGCCGCGCCGCCTCGTAAAGGTCTGCGGGGATGTTCTTCAGTCCGGCCAGGATGATGACCATGTTGAACCCGGCCGAGACCCAGACATCCACCGCGATCAGCGCATAAAGCATGGTGCCCGTGTCATTGAGAAAGCTGACGGGTTCGGCGCCGATCCAGCCCAGCATCATGTTGAGCAGGCCGAAATTGGACGCATAGATCCAGCGCCAGATCGTGGCGGCCAGAAAGGCAGGCAGCACCACCGGCAGGAAATAGGCGTTGCGAAAGAAGTTCGCCCAGCGTCCCGTGAAGCTGTCCACGAGCAGCGCCAGACCGAAGGCGACGCTCAGGCCAAGCGGCACGGTGATCGCGATGTATTGGAAGAGGTTCCACATCGCGCGGGAAAAGTCGCGCGATCCCAGAAGCTTGGTGTAGTTCTCAAGACCGACGTAGACGGGCTCGCGGACGCCGTTCCAGTCATGGAAACTGTAATAAAAGCCGCTGAGGATCGGATAGAGGAAGAACGCGCCGAACAGCAGCAGAAACGGCAGGATCATCAGGAAGTGGGGCAGGTGGTGGCGCGTGTGTCGCATCGTTCCCCCATGAGGGTGAAGGCGCCCGGCAAGGGGCGGTCGAGAAGGCCGGGTCTCCCGCCGCGGGCGCGGCGGGAGAGGGTCGTGTCGAAGGTCAGTCAGCGAGGCATGCGTTCAGCTCGGCGATCATCTCGGTCGCGCCTTCTTCGGGCGTGAACTCGCCATCGGCGGTGGCCGAGACGTAATCGACCACCGTCGATTGATAGCAGGCCGGCACCGGATGGATCAGATAGGGCGGGTTCACGTCCATCGCCCCGGCCACAGCGGCGGCCGATTGCGCGATCAGCGGCAGCGCCGCCACCTCGGGATCGGCCATCGCGGCATCGTTGGAATTGTAGCGCGACAGCAGCTTGGCCCAGCGCGCCATCTGCTCCTTGGCGGTGATGTAGGCGACGAATTCGAAGGCCAGATCGGCATTCTTGCCCGGGGCCACGCCGATGATCTCGAAGTTCTTGATGCCGCCCTGCTTGCCCGCGGTCTCGCCCGGCATCAGCACGAAATCATACTTCAGCCCGGAATTGGCGCTGGCCTCCTGATAGGTCGGGTTCACCCAGGGGCCGACGGTGTGGAAGGCGAGTTGGTTGGTCACGAACAGGTCCTTGGTGGCCTGATCGTTGCGGCTGGTGCCCGAGGTCAGCGGCTTCATGGCGACGAATTTCTGCATCACTGCGGTCATCACGGCAGGGTCGATCCGGGTGGTCTTCTTGTCCCAGTCGATGCCCCAGGTCGAGACATCCCCGGTCACGGCATAGATTTCCGCGATCGAGTTGAACACCAGCGCCTGATCGGGAATGGCGAACTTGCCCGCGGCCTTGACCTTTTCCATCTGCGCCAGCCACTCGGCCCAGTCCTTCGGCGGGGTGGCGGTGTCGATCCCGGCCTCTTGCAGCACGGTCAGGTTGCGAAACAGCAACGAGCCGTAGCCGGTATAGGGGAGGCAATACATCTCGCCGGGGCGGGGGGCGCAATTGGCGACGGCGGCGGCGTTGTACTGCGCCCGGACCTCCTCGGGCAGGGCCATCCATTTGTCATGGATATTGGCCAGCGCGCCCACATCGGCCAGCTGAGCGCCGACGCCGATGCCGTTCATGAAGATGTCGGGCAGGTTGCCGCTGGCCGCGCCCGCGATCTGGCCCGCGGTCAGATCGTCATCGCCCTTGCCGACGATGTTCACCGACACGCCGGGATGGCTTTGCTGGAATTCCTTGATGAATTCCTGTTGCAGCGCCAGAGCCTCGCCCTGCGCGAAATCGGAATAAACCCAGTATTCAAGGCTCTGCGCGCCAGCAGCGGTGCCCGCGGCGGCCAGCGCCAGAACCAGCAGGCTGGCTGCGGTGTGTCGGTTCTTCATCTTTCTCTCCCGTCGTGACCGTGTCGACTCCTTCGGGTGGTCGACTACATAGTTAGGCAGCTTAACAAACAAAGTCGACCGAGCAAGCTTTTTATTGTGCGCGCGGGATGAAAGTTTCAGCAGGGCAGGCCGAGCAGGGCCGAGACGGCGCGCTCGACGGCCAGACGTTCGGCGCCCAGAACCGTCGCCTCGGCGGCGAGCGTGCTCGTGGTGATTTCGGCCGGGAAGGCGAGGCGGCGGACCACCTCTTCGACCTTGGGGCGCAGCAGCGGCGAGGCGCCATAGCCGCCCCCCAGCACCACCAGCCCGGGGTCGATCACGCTGACGCAGATCGCGATCACCGCGCCGATCTGGGCGGCATGTTCCTCGACATGGGCCAGCGCGGTGGCATCGCCCGTCCCCGCCCGGGCCAGAAGCTCATAGGTGTCCCGGGGCGGCGGGCCGGCATCGGCGGGCCAGCCGGCGCGGACCCGGGCCATGAAAGCCTCGGTGCCCAGATAGCGCTCTGCCTCGCCGCGTTGCGGTGTCAGGCCCGGCGCGAAAGGAAAGGAGATATGACCGATTTCCCCCGCCGCGCCATTGACGCCGCGCAGGATCTGCCCGTTCAGCATCAGCCCCAGACCGATCTTCACCCCGACCTGCAGAAAGGCGAAGGTCTGCCGTCCCTGCGCCGCGCCATAGTGATATTCTGCCACGGCCGCGCAGTTGACGTTGTTCACCAGTGTGCATTCCACCTGCGGCGGCGGGGTGAAATTGCTGTAGATCACCTCCTGATCGGTCGCGGCGGTATCGCCCTCGGGCCCGACGACGCGGGTCGGAACGGCGATGACCATCGCCTGCAAGGGGCCCCAGTCGGCCTCGGTCCGCGCCAAAGCCTCGGCCACGGCGGCGGCCACGACGGCGCTGATCTGCGGCGTCAGCGCATATTGGCTTTGCGGCAACGGGTGCAGGCTGGAATGCAGAAGCCGCCGGTCCAGAGTCGAGAGCCGCAGCCGGATATGCGTCGATCCCGCATCGACCGCGATCACATGCCCGGCATGGGTGGCGACGCGATATTCCACCGCCCGACGGCCCATGCCGCCCTGAACCGCGCCGATCGGCTCGACCAGGCCCGCCTGGATCAACTCGGCGATGGCAGCCGACATGGTGGGGCGCGACAGGCCAAGATCCTGCCCCAGCTGTGGCCGGGTCGATGGCCCCCGTTCGACAAGGGCTCGCAGGACGGCAAGCGCGCTGCCGGTCAGGGTCAAGGGAGTTCGGGTCAAGCAGCCTCGCAGCAATCAGATCCAGCCAGAGCCCGCTTTTAGACGTCTTCGCGCCATTGAACCAGCCATTCGCGCGCAAAGGGATGCCCTGCTGTCGTGTCGGGTGGCGCGGCTCGGTTGCACAAATCCTGACCAGGGACGCCGTGCCGACCGGCAAGCGCGGGCGGCAACCCGACGACAGCGACGCCGCCAGCCGGACCTGCCTGACGATGAAGGGTGAAGGGCGCCCGGAAAACGGTCCTGTGGACCGTTTTCAGCCCTGATCGGGCGGAGCCCCGGTTCGGGATGACGCTTCGGCAGAAGACCCTGAAGGTCAACATCCAAAACCGCGGCTCGGAGGGTCCGCGGCCCCTGCTGGTGGACAGCACCGGGATCAAGGTCGAGGGCGAAGGGGAATGGAACGCCCGCAAGCACGGGGGCACCAAACGCCGGGTTTGGCGCAAGATCCACATCGGCATCGACGCGAAAACACGGGAGATCCGGGCTTGGAGACCAGCTGACTTCAGATCGTAGCTTCCGTCACGGTCCCATTTTCGGGGAGGAGCTCAGATGAAGAGCATGGGTAGCCAATTTGGCGCCCCTGATGCTCTGCCACAAACTTCCGGTAAAGCGTCACGCCCCTCCGACGCCGCTCGTTGATCACCTGCGACAGGGTCGCGCGCAGCACCGGCAACCTCTGGCGCAACGCGTCGAGTCCGGCCCACTGCTCCTTGACCATCGACACCCTGCCCCGGTTCGCCGCCGACGCAATCTGGTTCACATTGACCCCGATCTTGTAGAGCTCGCGACGAAAGCGTCGATCCCGGCCCGACCGCCGTCAAAAGCGGCCCCACGCCTTCAGATCGACATCGGGCACCGTCGATCCGCGCGAAAGAACAACCGCTGCCCGGCCGCGTTCTTCATCGGCCGGATGGCTCTTCCGCGACAAGGGTTCGAACGACGCTGACGGGCAGGAACATCCTCAGCGGGTTCGAGGCGAGCGGCAGAAAGCCGTAGCTTTCATAGAGCGCCTTGCGGCGGGCCACGCGGGCGGGATCGCCACAATCGAGCACATCAAGCATGACGACCGCGACGCCGATGGCCTCTGCGGCAACCGCAATCCGGCGCAGCGCATCGACAAGCAAATCGCCGCCATAGCCGCCCCCGCGGACCCTCTGATCGCGCCCGATCATCGAGATATATGCCGCCGGGATGTTGCCGTGCGACGGACGTGTCCGCGCGAATTTTGCAGGTAAATCCGCAAAGTGAACGGCATGCGCATTGAGAGCATAAAAGCCGATGACCGTGCCGCCCGGATCGACCATCACATAGAGACGAACATTGTCCGCCTTGGCAAGCTTGTTGGCCGTCTTCTGAAAGTAGGTGTCGACCTGTTTGACGCCGCAAGAAAAAGCCGCCCGATCATGTCTTTCCGGATCGAACGGCTCAATGCGGCAGAAGGCCGGTTGCGATGCCGCCATCTACTGCGACACGACCGTTTTGCCATGCCGACGGAAGGCCGCGCGCAGGGTGTCTGTCGGCGCGGCCGGAGCATCGAGTGCCGCGAAAAACGCGTCATGATCGACCGGCTGCAGCATTGTGCGTTCATGCGCGGCAATCGTTGCCAGCGCGGCCTGATAGGCGGCATTCATCGTGAAGACGGAATCGTCGACGCCAGAAAGCGCCGCCGCCTGCTGGATCGCGGCCTTGATGCGCGGCTTCGTCCGGAAATTCATCCGGGCCTCGTTCCGCTCATCGATCGCGCGCGTGCTGTCGTGGAAACCAAGCATGGCCGCCTCCTGTGTCGCAGCCATCATGTACGCCAAATGGACGTACAAATCAAGAGTTCGGTCGGGAAAGTCCTTCGAAAGCGGCGCATTCACCCGAAGCGGTCGGTGCCTTGCCGGGCGGATGTTCCTTGCGGGTCGTCTTTCCTGTCCGCAGCACCTATGTCGTCAACGCGGCCGGGGAGGGTTATGTCTCGGATCTGTGAGGGGATGCTGCGAGCAGAGGAAGGCGCCCGAGGTGGCAATCTGTGACAAATGCGGCGGCGAGATCGCGTTTCGCTATGTCGATGGCGTGCTCAGGCCGCTTCACATCGGCGGCGGGCTTTGTGACGGCTTGGAACGTGTCACCGAGCCGGTCCCCCGTGAGGGCTGGACGCAGGACTGTTACCTTGATCCGAACGCCTCCTGCCCGGTCTGCGGCGCGCGGGTGTATTTTTACCAAAGCCGACACGGGGGGCGGGTCTTGTTCGACGATGTCGGCTGGCCCTGGCCGAAGCACGCGTGCACGGACGATTATCAGCAGTCGGTCCGGGTCAAGCGTGTCCCGTCCGGCCGCGCGCGCGTGTTTCGCGACCGATCCGGGGCGCTGCTCAAGATCTATGACCTCGACGACATCGAGGACCGGGGGCGCAACCACCTGCTCGTGCTGCGCAACCAGATGACCGGCTCCCGGGTGCGGGTTCTGGTCGGCAAAAGACGGCTTGCGCAAGGCAACATTCGTCTTGCGGACTTTCAGGACGCGCCAAGCATCGTCGTTCACGAATTCGAACGCGGTGCCCCCCACATTCGGCTTGATTTCGTCTGCGTGCGGCTGGGCAAGGTCGTGCGGGTGAAGCTGCGGGCCGCGCGCTGAAAGTCACGCGGGCGGCTTGCGGGCGATCAGGCAGTAGCTCATCGGGATCTGCGCGGCCCGGCCTTCGTAAAGGTCATATTCCGGTTCCCGGATGCTGTGCCCGAATTCCGTCAGCTCCTCGATCGCAAGCCCCGATCGCACGCAGGCGGTCACGATCTCGCCCAGCGGATGCAGGAACCAATAGCCGGTTTCGCCCTTGCCGTGGTCCTTGCCGTCATAGCTGATCGCCTCGGTCACCAGCTGCGGGCGGCGCTCGAAATAGCTGAACGCCGGTTCAAAGGGGGTGGCGGCGGCCGGGTCGAACTGCTCGAGAAACGGATGCGTTTCATAGATCACCAGAACGCCCCCGGGCGCCAGCAACCCGGAGGTGACGCGGAAGAACGCGGGCAGGTCGGGCATCCAGTTGAGAACGCCGATGGTGATCAGCGCAAGATCGACCTGGCCAAGATCCGGCGGCAGGTCGTAGATATCCGCCTCGACCAGCCGCGGCGCCAGACCGGCGGCCTCGGCAAGCTGCCGGGCCTGGGCCAGGAACGCCCCCGCCTGATCGATCCCCAAGGCCGGGCGGATGCCCAGCGAGGCCAGCGACAGCAGCTCCCGGGCATTGTTGCAGCCGATCTGCGCGGCGGATTTCCCCGCCAGCCCGAGCCGGTGCAGAACGGCGGTCAGACAGGGGTCGAGTACGGAAAAGCCCGGCTCCCCCGCGCGGGCCAGAAGCTGCGCCCAGGGGTCGCCCTGTGCATGCAAGGGGGCCGAGGCGTTCCAGGCCGCCCGGTTCGCCGCGGTGAAGTCCTTTCGGGCCATGTCAGCCATTTTCTTCTGCCCTTTCAAAGACGCAGGGCCCCTGCCCCGCTGGTCCGGCAAAGCCGCGGTCCTTGCGGCATCCTGCCACGACAGACCGCCCGACGAAAGCGCCCCCGTGGCGGCTGTCTCTCGGGCGGGGCCGGGTTTGACAGGCCGGAGGGGCCGGGGCATGGTGCGCCGAAAGCCCCGCGACGGGGCAACCGGGACCGGCCAGGCGGGGCGACACCATGAGCGGCAGCATCGAAAGGCCCGGTCTGGGCGAAGCCGCGCGCGTCTGGGCGCGGATCGCGGGCCTGTCCTTTGGCGGACCGGCGGGGCAGATCGCGGTGATGCACCGCATCCTTGTCGAGGAAAAACGCTGGCTCGGCGACGCCCGTTTCCTGCATGCGCTGAACTTCTGCATGCTCTTGCCCGGTCCCGAGGCGATGCAGCTGGCCACCTATGTCGGCTGGCTGCTGCATGGGGTGCGCGGCGCGGTTCTGGCGGGGCTTTTGTTCCTCGCGCCCGGTGTGGCCGCGCTGATGACGCTCAGCTGGATCTATGCGCTTTGGGGCGGGGGCGGGCTGGTCGCGGGCCTTTTCTTCGGGCTCAAGGCCGGGGTGCTGGCGATCGTCGCGCAGGCGGTGCTGCGGCTGGCGAAACGCGCGCTGAAAACCCGGGCGCAACGGGCGCTGGCGGTGGCGGCCTTTGTCGGGCTTTTCGCATTGGCCCTGCCGTTCCCGCTGATCGTGGCGGCGGCGGCGCTGATCGGCGTGCTTGGCGGCCTGATCGCGCCCGCGGCCTTTGCGCCCGGCGGGCATGGCGCGGCGGGCGGCCCTGCGACCCCCGATGCCGAAACGCTTCTGGGCGAGGAGCACGGCGACCCGACCGGAGCCGAGCGCCGCGCCGCGCTGAGGGCGGGCGCCGTGGCGCTGATGCTGTGGCTGCTGCCGGTGGCGGCGCTTTGGCTGCTTGCACCCGAGAGTGTCTTCACCGCGATCGCGCTTTTCTTTTCGAAACTTGCCGTGCTGACCTTTGGCGGCGCCTATGCGGTGCTGGCCTGGGTGGCGCAGGCGGCGGTGACCGATTTCGGCTGGCTGCGGCCGACCGAGATGCTGGACGGGCTGGGCATGGCGGAAACGACGCCCGGGCCGCTGATCATGGTGCTGCAATTCGTCGGCTTCATGGCGGCCTTTCGCGCCGCGGGCTGGGAGGCGCCGCTGCTGGCGGGCAGTCTGGGCGGGCTTCTGGCCAGCTGGGTCACCTTTGCCCCCTGTTTTGCCTGGATTTTCCTTGGGGCGCCTTTCATCGAGCGGCTGCGCGCCAACCGTGCCCTTGGCGCGGCGCTTTCGGCGGTCACCGCGGCGGTGGTGGGGGTGATCGCCAATCTGGCGCTGTGGTTTGCGCTGCATCTGCTCTGGCGCGGGGTCACGCGGATCAGCCTTGGGCCGGTCAGCCTTGATCTGCCGCAGATGGCCACGCTTGATCTGCCCGCAACCGGAATTGCCGCCGTCGCGGTCTGGGCGCTGTTCCGGCGCGGCTGGGGCATGGCGGCGGTGCTGGCCGGGTCGGCCGGTCTTGGCGTTCTGGCGCATCTGGCCGGGATCGCCTGATCGCCCCCCTACCCCGGCAAAGCGATTTTTTCAGCCGCCGTAAATCAGCCGTTAAGACCGCTGACGATAAGCTTGCGAAAATTTCAGCGAGAAAGCTCATGACTCATCAGCGCGATCTCTCCGGCCAGCCCGAGGGCGAGGTCAATTTTCGACTCGACGATCTTTTCTTTTCGCGGACCGATCCGCGCGGGGTCATTCTGGCAGGCAACGATGTCTTCCAGAATGTCTCCGGCTTCGCCTGGTCAGAGCTTCTGGGCGCGCCGCACAAGATCATCCGCCACCCCGACACCCCCCGTGCGGTGTTTCGCATCCTGTGGGATGCGCTTGGCAACGGCTTTCCGATGGGCGGCTATGTCAAGAACCGCGCCCGCAATGGCGATTTCTACTGGGTCTTCGCGGTGATCCTGCCCACCGAGGGCGGGTTCCTGTCGGTCCGTCTCAAGCCCTCGACGCCGCTTTTCGCGCAGATCCGCAAGGTCTATGCCGAGCTTGCGGCCCGCGAACGCGCCGAGCGACTGGATCCCGGCGACAGCGCGCGCAGGCTCTGGACGATCATCACCGAGGCGGGATTCACCAGCTACACCACCTTCATGGCCAGCGCTTTGGGGCAGGAACTGGCCGCGCGCGACCATCGGCTTGGCCGCCCGGAAGACCCGCGCACCCGGCGGCTGATCGAGATGAACGAGGCCCTCGAACGGGTGACGCAGGAACAGAAGAAGCTGTTGCGCAGTTTCGAATCGCTGCAGTCGATCCCGAACAACATGCGCCTTGTCGCCTCGCGGCTGGAACCCTCGGGCGGGCCGGTTTCGGCGATCTCCGAGAATTACCGCGCCTCGAGCCTGGTGATCTCGGACCGGCTGCGCAGTTTCGTCAGCGGCCGGGAGAATCTGTGCGACCGCGTCTCGCGCGAGGTGGCGCGGGCGCTTTTCCTGCTGGGGGCCAATCGGGTGATGGCGGAAATGATCGCGACCTTCCGGCAGGCCGAGCCGGTTCCCGGGCTGGACTGGCAGACCGAGGCCGCGAAACTGGCCGAGGCACGCGGCGCCACCCGGCGCGACAGCCATGCCGCGCTGACGACTGCGGTCGGCCATGCCGAGGAGCTGGCCCGATCCAGCGCGGAGATCCGGCGGCTGATGCTGGGTCTGGACACGATCCGGGTGATGGGGCGCGTCGAATGCGGCCGGTTGCGCGAAAACGGCGCCGGTCTGGTCTCGACGATCGATCAGCTCGATCTGTTTCACGCCGAGATCAAGGCCCGGCTGGAGACCATCCTGCGGCTGTCCGAAGACATCGGCAGCGCCATGAGCCGCTTCGTGAAGGCGGATCCCGACGGCTGACGGGGCGGCTTTCACCGCGCCGCCGCGCGGGCCGCGATCATCGCGATTGAGCCGCCCCTGTCGCGCCGCTATGAACGCGGTGAAACGGGTCGGATCGGAACGAACATGCAAGTCACAGCAGACAGAATCGGCAAGGCCGCCATCATGGCCGCCATCAGCAGCCGCGAAGAGGAAGACCTGATCAAGGAGCAGATCCTGGCCCATCCGACCTGGAAGGTGGGGATCACCTATGTCACCGGGCGGCGGTCCGAAATCGAAAAGGGCTTCGTCAAGTCGATCGTCGCCTGTGCGCTGAACGGCGGGGTGATCCACAACCGCCCGGGCGCCGTGCACGGGGTGATTCACGCCGGGCTGGAATGCCTGCAGGGGGTCTCGGCGACGGTGGTGGCGGAATCGAACCTCAAGCTCAAGGTGGCGCTGGTCTCGGACGGGCACTGGGTCGCCGTCGCCGCGCATGGCGAATCGGCCTTTCATCCCACGACGAACCACGAACGCATCGGCTTCGGGGTGATGCATATCTAGACTTCCATGGCTGCATGGCGATTGCCGCCCGGCCTGCCGCCGCGCCGCAATCGCCTGTCGCCGTTGACGAAAACGCGAGCCGCAAGCCGCGGGCCAATTCCCGCGCGCCGCTGTTGCAAAGCTGGCTCCATTTTTGCCAAGTCATTGATTTTGCCATGAATAGCTGCAAAACTGCGGCGCTTTGACGCAGCCTCTTGCGCCCTGAAAACGATTTCTGGACAAGCCCGGGCGACAGGCGTAACGATGCTGCCATGCTTCGGATCACGAACGATCACAAGGACGTGAGGCGAAGCTGCCCGACAGGGCCGTGATCCCGTGATGAGCCGTCTGCCCGCGTGGGGCTGCGACGGCTGACGAACCCAAAGCGCCGCGTGAGCAAGTGACATCGGTGTGGCGCATGTCTGACGGTTTCCCCGACCAGAGGTAATCCCTGCATTGGCCGTGGAACGCCTGGCGTTCACGAAGCGCCGCGCTGCCGTCAGTTGCGCGGGACGAAACCCATGAAATACGCGTTGCGCAGGCCGCTGGACTGGTTCAGCGACATTGCCTTGTCACCGCAAACCAGCGCCTGGTCGATCGGATCGGCTTTCCTGACCGGGGCGCTGCTGGAAATCTCCACCCATCCCAAACCCGGTCTGGTGACGCCGCGCTCGAACGGCGCGCATCGGGACATGAACCTGCAGACCTTCATGGTCTCTTCGGCGGTGATTGCGCCCTGTCTTTACCAATGCGCGGAGGCCGGGCTTGACCATGCCGGCCCGGCCCTGACGCTGCTGCCCCGGGTGCGCGCCATCGGCGAGATCTACGAGGCCCGGCTTCTGGCCGCGACGCGCGGCGTCAACACCCAGCGCGGGCTGCTGTTTTCGGCGGGCGTGCTGGCGGCGGCGGCGGGGCTGGCCGCCCGCAGGGACGACCTGACCGAGGCGGCGCTGTTCGACACCGCCGCGGCGATGGTCGCCGGGATCTGCGACCGCGAATTGCGCGCCGGATTGCACCGCGAGGCCGAAACCGCGGGCGAGAAACTGTTTCGTCAATACGGTGTCCTTGGCATCCGCGGCGAGGCCGAGGCGGGCTATCCGACCGTGCGCAACCACGGCCTGCCCGCCCTGCGCGCCGCCCGCGCCAGCGGCGCGACGCTGGCCACCAGCCTGTGCCACACGCTGATCGCGCTGATGGCCGAGACCGAGGACACCACCGTGCTGTGGCGCGGCGGTCCCGCGGCGCTGAGCTTCATGCGGACCGAGGCCCGCAAGATCCTCGCCCTTGGCGGCGCGCTGACCGGCGACGGGCTGGCGGCGATCCACGCGCTCGATGCGCGGTTCATCGAACGACACATCAGCCCCGGCGGCGCGGCCGATCTTCTGGCCGTGACCCTTGGCGTCGATGCGCTTTCCGGGGGCGAGCTGCCCCCGATCTTCCCCGCGGAGGCCCTGCCCTTCGCCCCCTGCAACCCCTGAGGCATCCATGAACATCATCACCTATGCCGCCTTCAGCTACCTGATCACCGCCGCGATCTCCTTTGCGGTGATCGGCGTGATCGTCGGCATCTCGAAACTCCTCTCCTCTCCCAACGCATCCTGAGGCGCTCAAATGCTTGAGACCCTGTTCAACATCTTTCCCGGTATCGGGACACTCTTCATCCAGGACCCGCTGATTTCCTTCGCCCGTCTGGCGTTCATCGGGCTTGGTTTCCTGCTGGCCTATCTGGGCTTCAAGCGCACGCTGGAACCGCTGATCATGGTGCCGATGGGCCTTGGCATGATGGCGGTCAACGCCGGCGTGATGATCCTGGAAGGCGGCCAGGTCGGCACGCTGGTGATCTCGCCCCTGGTATCCGAGACGAATGCGCTCATGGACATCATGCAGATCAACTTCCTGCAGCCGATCTACAACTTCACCTTCGTCAACTCGCTGGTGGCCTGCATGCTCTTCATGGGCATCGGCACGATGGCGGACATTTCCTTCATCCTCGCCCGGCCCTGGGCCTCGATCGCGGTCGCGGTCTGCGCGGAACTGGGCACCTTCGTGACGCTGGTGATCGGTTACTATTGCGGCCTGACGCCCGGTGAAGCCGCGGCCGTGGGCACGATCGGCGGCGCCGATGGTCCGATGGTGCTCTTTGGCTCGCTGATGATGGCGAAGAACCTCTTCGTGCCGATCTCGATCATCGCCTATCTTTATCTGTCGCTGACCTATGCGGGCTACCCCTATCTGGTGCGCTGGCTGATCAAGGAAGAGCACCGCGCCATCGAAGTCGATTACGACTTCCCCGATGTCACGCCGCAGGCGAAATTCATCTTCACCGTGGTTGCCGCCGGTCTGCTGTGCCTGCTGCTGCCCGTCGCCACGCCGCTGATCCTGTCGTTCTTCCTCGGCGTCGCGATCAAGGAAGCGGAAATCGAGCCCTACCAGAAGTTCCTTGAAAACACCGTCACTTACGCCTCGACCCTGCTTCTGGGCCTGGTGCTGGGGACGCTGTGCGAAGCCGGAACCCTGCTTGATCCGCAAGTCGCGCTGCTGCTGATCCTTGGCATCACCGCGCTGGCCGTCTCGGCGCTTGGCGGCATCGGCGGCGGCTATCTGGTCTGGAAACTGTCGAAGGGCAATTACAACCCCGTCATCGGTATCGCCGGCGTCTCCTGCATGCCCTCGACCGCGAAGATCGCCCAGAAGGAAGCCTTCGAAGCCAACCCCCACGCCATGATCATGCCGCTCGCCATGGGCGCCTCGATCTGCGGGGTCATCGTCTCGGCCATCGCCGTCGGTGTCTTCGCCTCGACCATCGGTCTGGTCAACTGACCGACCGTCCCTGACCCGCTCACAGGAGCAAACCCATGACCGCGCACCATCCCGATCTTCTCCCGAACCTCCCGACGCTTGCCCTTCCCGTCCGGCGTCGGACCGGGATCGGCTGCGCGGTCCACCACCGGCCCGTTCTGTCCTCCACAAACAGCTTCCTGGCCGGTCTGGCGCGGAGGGGCGCGCCCACGGGCACCATCGTTCTGGCCGATCATCAGACGGCCGGACGGGGCAAATACGACCGACCCTGGGTTTCGCGTCCCGGGGAAAGCCTGCTCGCCTCGGTGCTTCTGCGTCCCTCCCGCCCTCTGGCCGATCTGGCGCAGGTGACGCTTGTCATCGCCGTCGCCGCGGCCGAGGCCATCACCCGCAGCACGGGCCTTGCGCCGCAAATCAAATGGCCGAACGACCTGATGGTCGCGGGCCGCAAGCTTTCGGGCATCCTGTGCGAACTGGTGCTGACCCCCGAAGGCGATCTGGATCACATCATCGCGGGCATCGGCATCAACATCGCCCAGAACCGCACGGATTTCCCGCCGGAGCTGCAAGCCATCGCCACCTCGATCAGCGCCGAAACCGGCCGCAAGGTCGACCGCTTCGATCTTTTCGCGGCGCTGGTCGAACGGCTCGACCACCGGCTGACCGAATGGGAACGCCTCGGCTTCGAGCCCGCCCGGCATGCCTGGTCGGTGCGCTCCTGCACGCTGGGCCAGCCCGTCACCCTTTCCGCCCCGCAAGCCCCCCGTCAGGGCATCGCCGAGGCGCTTGGCCCGGATGGCGCGCTCTGTCTGCGCACCGCCGACGGCACCCTTCACAGCGTCATCTTCGGCGAGATCCCCCTCGCCGCGACGCAGGCAACCCTTTGAAAACCCTCTGAAGGAGGAAGACGAAAGCAAATGACGCAGCAAGACAAGCGCAACAGCTGGCGCAAGCGGGCGGAAGATACCGCCGCGCGCAAGGAGGCGGCAGCGCCCCTCTATGTCAAGGGCAAGGAAGTGCTCGCCAAGGATACGGTGGCGCTTCTGGAAGCGGTGATCCGCCCCTTCGACATCATCAACATCGAAGGCAACAACCAGAAACAGGCCGACTTCCTGGCCGAATGCCTGAACAAGGTTGACCGCGGCAAGATCCATGACCTGCACATGGTGCAATCGGCGGTGCCGCTGCCCGCGCATCTGGATCTCTTTGAAAACGGCATCGCCAAGAAACTCGACTTCGCCTTTGGCGGGCCGCAAGCCGGGCGGGTGGCGAAATTCATCGCCAATGGCAAGATCGAGCTGGGCGCGATCCACACCTATCTGGAACTTTTCGGCCGCTACTTCCTGGACCTGACGCCGCGGGTCTCGCTCGTCTGCGCCTACAAGGCTGACCGCAAGGGCAACCTTTACACCGGCTTCAACACCGAAGACACCCCCGCCATCGTCGAGGCGACAAAGTTCCGCGAAGGCATCGTCATCGCGCAGGTCAATGAAATCGTTGACGAACTGCCGCGCGTCGATATTCCGGGCGACTGGGTGGATGCGGTGATCCAATCGCCGAAGCCGTTCTTCATCGAGCCGCTTTTCACCCGCGATCCGGCGCTGGTGACCGACAGCCAGATCCTTTTGGCGATGATGTGCCTGAAGGGGATCTATGCCGAATATGGCGTCAGCTCGATGAACCACGGCATCGGCTTTTTGACCTCGGCCATTGAACTGATCCTGCCGACCTATGGTCTGGAACTGGGGCTCAAGGGCAAATGCTGCACGCATATGATCTTGAACCCGCATCCGACCATGATCCCGGCGATCGAGGAAGGCTGGGTCGACACGATCCATTGCTTCGGCGGTGAGTTGGGCATGGAAGATTACGTCGCCTCGCGGCCGGACGTGTTCTTCGTGGGGCCGGACGGCTCGCTGCGCTCGAACCGGGCCTTTGCCCAGACGGCGGGGCATTACGCCATCGACATGTTCATCGGCGGCACGCTGCAGATCGACAAATACGGCAACTCCTCGACCGCGACGGCGGGCCGGGTGGCCGGCTTCGGCGGCGCGCCGAACATGGGCTGCGATGCCAAGGGGCGGCGCCACCCGACCGACGCCTGGCTGAAATGCGGCCAGGAACTGCCCTCGCTCGAGCGTGACATCGGCAATCTGCCGCGCGGCAAACGCCTTGTGGTGCAAGGGGTTGAAACCTTCGGCGAGGGCCGTGCCCCGGTCTTTGTCGACGAACTTGACGCCTGGAAACTGGCGCGGGATGCCGATCTGCCGATCCCGCCGGTGATGATCTACGGCGACGACCTGACCCATATCGTCACCGAGGAAGGCATCGCCTACCTGAACCGCTGCAAGGACATGGAGGCCCGCATGGCCGCCATCCGCGCCGTCGCGGGCTTCACCGACATCGGCCTTGCCGCGAAACCCGAAGAAACCCGCGCCCTGCGCGAGGCGGGCATCGTCAAGACCGTCTCCGATCTGGGCATCAACCCCGCCCGTGCCAACCGCGACCTGCTGGCCGCGAAAAGCATGCGCGATCTCGTGACCTGGTCCGGCGGCCTTTACAACCCGCCCGCCCGCTTCCGCAACTGGTAAAGACAGGCAAAATCATGGCCTTGCACACTCTCACCCTGGATCTGGCCGCCGCCGCGCCGAAGACGAAGATCCAAGCCCGCCTGCATGTGGGCGTCACCGGATCCAGCGATCTGGAAATCATGATGCATCCCGAAGACCTTTCGGGCCGCGTCGCGGTGACCGTGGTCACCCCCGTCACCGGCTTTGACGCGCTCTGGACCCGCGTCTTGCAGAAATTCCTCGACGAGTCCGGGCTTTGCGACGCCCGCATCGAGATCAACGACAACAACGCCACCCCCGCCGTCGTGCTGTTGCGCCTGCAACAGGCGCTGGCCGCGGCCTGAGGCGGAGAGACGAGATGACCAACTGGACAGACCTGCAACCCCGCAGCTTCCTTGAAGCCTCGGCCCGCGACCGTGCCATCGGTCTGGTGGACGAGGGCAGCTTCACCGAACTGGCCGGCCCCTTCGACCGGGTGACCAGCCCGCACCTGGCCCTGCTCGGCGATGCCGTGGCCTTTGACGACGGCATCGTCACCGGCGTCGGCAAGATCGGCCGCACCCCCGTTTTCGTGATCTCGCAGGAAGGCCGCTTCATCGGCGGCTCGGTCGGCGAGATCGGCGGCGCGAAAATGGTCAACACGATCAAGCTGGCGATCGACTTCCATGACGATCTTGTGGCGCAATTCGACGACCTCGACGAAGAGGAAAAGCCCCTCGTGGTGATTTCCTTCGAGACCGGCGGCGTGCGGCTGCACGAGGCCAACGCCGGGCTTCTGGCCCATGCCGAGGTGATGGACCAGCTGCAAAAGGCCCGCGGCAAGGTGCCGGTGATCGCGCTGATCGGCTCCAAGGTCGGCGCCTTTGGCGGGATGGGCTTCGTCGCCGCCGCCACCGACGTGATCATCATGTCGGAATTCGGCCGCCTTGGCCTGACCGGCCCCGAGGTGATCGAGCAGGAAATGGGCAAGGAGGAATTCGACGCCTCTGACCGCGCGCTTGTCTACCGCACCACCGGCGGGCGGCACAAGTTCATCATGGGCGATGCGAATTTCCTGGTCGAAAACACCGTCGCGGCCTTCCGCGAGCAGGTCTCGGCGCTGGCCGGGCTTTCGATCGAGGCCTTCGAGGAGATGCGCCGCATCGGTTCGCCCGCCAAGGTCAAGGCGCAGCTGCGCGCCGTGGCGCTGGCGGCCGAGATGCAACCCTCTGATGCGACCGATGTCTGGACGCGGGCGGGCAACACTGACGCCCACGGGCTGATCGACCTGCCCCTGTCCGAGTTTCTGGCCACTGTGCGCCGTCTCGCCGTCTGACCCGAAAAGGAGAAAAATCATGGACATGCAGGAAAGCATGATGGGGCGGGGCCGCGACGCGATCGAGATGATCGTCGATGCGGGCAGCTTCGCCGAGGGCACCGTGGGGGCGAAAAGCTTCGACGATCCCGAATTCGGGCCGGGCGCGGTCGTCGGCACCGCGACGCTGCAAGGCACGGTCTGCACGATCATCGCCTCGGATGGCGGCGCGATGAACGAGAAATTCCCGGTGGTCTACGCCGGGATCATCGGGCTGGAGGAAGGCTACAAGATGGCCGAGGCGGTCTATGCCTCGATCATCGAGGATGCCGAAAAGCCGCTGGCGGAAAAACGGCCGCTGGTGCTGATCGTCGACACCCCCGGCAACGGCCCGGGCAAGGTCGAGGAAATCTTCGGCATGAACAAATCGACCGCCGCCTATCAGCTGGCGCTGGCCGAGGCGCGGCTGAAGGGCCATCCGATCATCGCCATGGTGATCGGCCGGGCGATCTCGGGGGCGTTCCTGTGCCACGGGCTGCAGGCCGATGCGATCCTGTCGCTCGATGCGCAATTCGGCACGATGATCCATGTGATGCCCTTGACCTCGGTCTCGCGGATCATCCGCAAGGATCTGGAAACGCTGGAAGTCCTGTCGAAGCAAAGCGCCGTCTTTGCCGCCGGTCCGCGCTTCTTCCACTCGCTTGGCGGCGTCGAGGCGCTGGTCGAGACGCTCGATGGCATG
This sequence comes from Rhodobacter capsulatus SB 1003, assembly GCF_000021865.1. Classification (NCBI taxonomy): domain Bacteria; kingdom Pseudomonadati; phylum Pseudomonadota; class Alphaproteobacteria; order Rhodobacterales; genus Rhodobacter; species Rhodobacter capsulatus. Next base: position 108,321 of record NC_014035.1, on the reverse strand, counting down.
CGCCCCGCCATCGTCGCGCGGATCGCCGAGGTCCGGGCCGCGAAGCTGGAGGGACGGCAGGACGATCTTGGCCCCTGGGGCCGCGGCAAGCTGGGCGAAGCCCGCGGCGGCCGGATCGAGCGTCCCCGCGTCATCGAGATGATGAGCCGCGATTTCGCCGCCGTGGCGGATCGCTACGCGCCCAGCCGCTGAGCCCCGAAAGACCGACGGCCAAAGGAAGACGAAGATGTCAGACGATCTCAAAGCCCTCGAAGACGCGCTGAGCCTGCAAGGCGCGGTGCCGACTTTGGCGGAAATGCCCCGCCGCACGCTGGCGCACAAGGGCATCGCGGGCCCCACCGCGGCGCATGTGATCGAGGAGGTCCACACCCCCTTCAATCTGGCCTATCTGACCTTCACCACCGGATCGTCGGCCTTTCAGACCATCGTCGGCGTGACCCATGCCGAGCTGGAAAACCGCAATGCAGTCGCCCGGGAGATTTTCGGGCGGCTGCAGATCCCGGCGGGCGAACGGATGCTTGTCACCTATCCGCCGCTGGTGAATGTGTTTTCAAAACAGGCGCTTGAGGGCTGCGGCCTGGTCTGGTCGCATCTGGAACGCTCCAGCCGCGATGCGCTGTTGCTGGCCGCCTGCCGCGAGCAGCCGCGGCTGATCCTTGGCGAATCCTCGTTCCTGCGCGCGACGCTGGAACAGGCCCTGCGGCTGGATCTGAAGCCGCGGATGCCGCAGGGCTGCGTGCTTCTGTGTGCCGGAACGCCGCTGGATGCCGAGCTTTTGCCGGTGGCCGAGGCCTTTGGCTATGCCGTGCACGATCTTTACGGCTGTCAGGAATTCGGCTGGCTGGTGCTGGATGGCCGCCCGCTGCGCGCCGATATTTCGCTGGTCCCCTCGCCTCTGGGCGATCCCTGGCGGGAACTGGTCGTGGGCGGTCTGCCGATGGGCGACAGTTTCGTCGTGTCCGACGCCGGGCATGTCTGCGACCGCGCGGGGCGGATCATCACCTATCGCCGCGCCCGCACCTATCCGGAATACGAGGTGATCGTCACCCATACCCCCGCCACCGCCGCCGAGGTGATCGAAAAGACCGCCCGCACCATCCTGCGCATCAAGAGCCGGGTGGTGAAGGTGGCGCAGGGTCTGACGGTGGGGGCCGGGGCGACGCGGCTGGAACTGGTGCCCGCGCTTGGCCGGGCCGCGCCGATCGTGATCGAAGGCCCGGAGGCGACGGTGCTTTTCGACACGCTGGTCACCGCGCAGCGCGACATGGCGCAAAGCGCCAAGACCGACCCCGCCTGGATCAAGAGGCGCTGAGATGTTCCGCATCCGTCACAGCCTTGCCCATGTCTCGCCCGCCTCGCGCCCGGGCATCCTGGCCGCGGTTCTTGACGCGCTGCCCGAGCAGATGCGCGACCCCGGCACCCGCAAGCTGGTGCGCGACGCGATGAGCAAGGCGCATATCCCCGGCATCGTCTGCCGTCCCACCGGCCCCTGCCCCGATGGCGGCGGCCAGCTCGGGTTCTCCTTCCCGTTCCGCCACGGCGCCGAACGGGTGCGCGCCGCGGTGCCGGTGCGGCGCGGCCAGGTTTCGGCCTTTTTCACCCCCTGGGAGGTGATGGACCGCGCCCTGATCCTCGGCCCGAACCTGCATCCCGCCCTGCCCGAGATCGCCCGCGCAGGCGCCCTCTCCGGGGTCGAGATCGGCCTGATCGGCTCGGCCGCGCTGCAGACGGTGACCGGCCTGCCCTATCTGCGCCCGGACTCCGATCTTGATCTGGTGGTCCGCGCCGAGAGCCTGCGCGCGCTGGAACAACTGGCAACGATGCTGGCCACGCTGGCGAAACGGCGCGGCCTGGCGGTCGATGCCGAAGTCGCCCTGCCCGGCGGCATCGGCGTCAAGCTGACCGAACTTCTGTCGGGGGCGCGCTCGGTGCTGGGCAAGACCATCACCGGCGTCGAGCTGATCGAGCGCCCCCACCTGATCTCCCTTTTCGAGGCCCCGCCCCCGGCGCGGCCCGACCCGCAACACCCAATCAAACAGCCAGAAAGGAAAAGGCAATGGATGTGAAAGTGAAGATGCCCTCGGTGATCGTCTCGATCGAGGTCGCGGTGGGCGCCACCGTCACCAAGGGGCAATGCGTCGCCGTCGTCGAGGCGATGAAGATGAAGAACGACACCCCCGCGCCGATCGACGGCACGGTGAAGTCGATCGCCGTCAACCCGGGCGACCGTCTGAAACCCGGTGCGGTGATCATGATCATCGAATAAGGACAGGCGGACGGGCGCCTGCACGGGGCAGGCGCTCTTCTCCGCCGATCAAGGAGGACAGAAGACATGTTGATTTACGGGGTCTCGCTGATGAGCGGCTGCCTGATCGCAGGCGTGATCATCGGCAAGTTGATCGGGCACATGGTCGGCATCGATGCCGACGTGGGCGGCGTCGGCATCGCGATGCTGCTTTTGGTCGTCATCTCGCGCTGGTTCATCGACCGCGAGCGGATGTCGGAACTGGCGCAGGACGGCATCAAATTCTGGTCGGCGATGTATATTCCGATCGTCGTCGCCATGGCGGCCAGCCAGAACGTCGTTGCGGCCTTCGATGCGGGCACCATGGCCTTCATCGCCGGTTTCCTGCCGGTTGTTGCCGGCTTCCTGCTGATCCGTCCGCTGGCGGCGCTTGGTGGCACCGCCGAAACCGAAGACGCGGCCAAACGCGCTGCGCAAGGAGCAAAATGACATGCTCGACATCATTGTTGGGACGCTGGAAAAACTGCCGCTGATCACCGCCTTCGCCATCGTCGGCGTGATCATGTGGATTTCCTATGCGATCGGCAAACTGGTCAACAACCGCATCCACGGTTCGGCCATCGCCATCGTCGCGGGGCTGGTGCTGGCCTATATCGGCGGCAAGGTCACCGGCGGCAGCAAGGGCATTTCGGATGTCTCGCTGTTCGCGGGCTTCGGGCTGATGGGCGGCGCGATGCTGCGCGATTTCGCCATCGTCTCGACCGCCTTCGGGGTGAAACTGGAAGAGGTGAAGAAAGCCGGTCTGGCGGGCGGCATCGCGCTGGTGATTTCGGTCATCATCTCGACCGCGATCGGCGCGGCGGTGGCCTATGCCTTCGGCTATACGAGCGTGGTCGACATGGCGACGATCGGCGGCGGGGCGACGACCTTCATCGTCGGTCCGGTGACCGGGGCTGCGCTTGGCGCCTCGTCGGAGGTGATCGCGCTTTCGGTGGCGGCCGGTGTGGTGAAATCCATCGCGGTGATGATCCTGACGCCGCTTCTGGCGAAACCCGCGGGGCTGACGACGCCTGCGGCGGCGGCGGTTTACGGCGGTCTGATGGGCACGACGAGCGGTGTCAGCGCGGGCCTTGCCGCGACCGATCCGAAACTGGTGCCCTATGGCGCGCTGACGGCGACCTTCTACACCGGCTTCGGCTGCCTGATGGTGCCCTCGGTCGGTTACATGACCCTCGCCGCTCTCTTCGGTTGATTTTCTTGGCGGAACGTCCAACCGAGTGACCAGAACCATGCAACCACAAGTGAAATGGGGCAAACCGATGATGGTTTCAAGTATTGTCGCCAGCAGCTTGCGGTTGCAAGGCGCCGCAGGCAGTGCCCTTCCTTCCCTGCCTGCGGCACCCACCACCATACAAATTTCCGATGTTTTTCAAAGCTTTGACGGGCGCGACGTGCTGCGCGGGATCTCCGTGACCCTGACCGAGCGGCGCATTGGCATCGTCGGCGCGAACGGGTCGGGCAAAAGCACGTTTGCGCGATTGCTGAACGGGCTGATGCTGCCCGACCGCGGCACGGTGCGCATCGACGGGCTGGAGACCGCCCGCGAGGCCAGGGCGGTACGGCGCAAGGTCGGCTTCGTGTTTCAGAACCCCGATACCCAGATCGTCCTGCCCACGGTCGAGGAAGACATCGCCTTCGGACTCAAGGGCCAGAAGTCCGGCGCGGCGGAGCGCGCCGCGAAAGTCACCGCGATCCTTGACCGTTTCGGCCTGGCCGATCTGCGCCAGGCCCCGGCGCATCGGCTGTCGGGCGGGCAAAAACAGCTGCTGGCGATTGCGGGCGTGCTGATCACCGCGCCCGATTGCATCGTCTTCGACGAGCCGACGACGCTGCTGGATCTGCGCAATGCCCGCCGGATCGGGCAGGTGATCGCCGATCTGGCACAGACGGCGATCGTCGTCACCCATGACCTGCCGCTGCTGGCCGGTTTCGACCGCGTGCTGGTCTTTGATCAGGGCCGGATCGTCGCCGATGATGAACCCGGCCCGGCGCTGCGGTCCTATGTGGAGCGGATGACATGAGCCCCCTGCACCGCTGCCCGCCGGGACCGAAACTGGCCGCGCTGGCCTTGGCCGGAACCGGGCTGATGCTGGTCGAAGCGCCCGCGATCATGCTGGCCGCGCTGGCGCTGACGCTGGCGGGCTTCCGGCTGGCGGGCTTCGGCCGCGCGCAGATCCGGGCGCAGGTCGCGCCGCTGCTGTGGATGCTGGCGATCCTCTTTCCGGTGCAGGGCTGGCTGGCGGGCTGGAGCCTGGCCGCGCTGGTCGTGCTGCGGATCCTGACGCTGATCCTGCTCGCCGCGCTGGTCACCCTGACCACCCGCACCGAAGATCTGATCGCGACGCTGGAACGGCTGCTGGCCCCGCTGGCGCCGCTCGGCGTCAACCCGGCCAAGGTCGGTCTGGCGCTGGCGCTGGCGCTGCGCTTCCTGCCGGTGATCCGCGACGAGGCGCTGCGGGTGCGCGAAGCCCAGGCGGCGCGCGGTCTTGGCACCCATCCTCTGGCGCTGATCCTGCCGCTGATCCTGCGCGTTCTCAAGACCGCCGACGAGGTCGCCGAGGCGATCGAGGCCCGGTCCGGTCATCACGACGGCGCCGCCATTTCCCGATAACCCCCTCCGAAGGACCCCTGCGATGACTTCCCTTTCCACCCGCGACATCGTCCTGATCGCGCTTTTCGCGGCGCTGACGGCCGCTTTGGCGCTGTTTCCGCCGATCACCCTGCCGCTGATCGGCGTTCCGATCACCGCGCAATCGATGGGGCCGATGCTCGCGGGCGCGGTCATCGGTGCCCGTCGCGGCGCGCTGGCGATGGGGCTTGTCGTCGTGCTGGTCGCTTTGGGGCTGCCGATCCTGTCGGGCGGGCGCGGCGGGCTGGGCGTCTTTGCCGGGCCGACGGTCGGCTTCCTGCTGGGCTGGATCCCGGCCGCCTATGTGACCGGCCTGCTGCACGAGCTGGGCTGGAAACGCCTGACCGCGCTCCGCTCGTTCGTCTTTGCCACGATCGGCGGCATCGTCGTGCTCTATGGCCTCGGCGTTCCGGTGCTGGCGGTACAGGCGGGGCTGTCGCTCAAGGCGGCCGCGCTGGGATCCGCCCCCTTCATCCCGGGCGATCTGGTCAAGGCGGGGATCACCGCCGCGGTCGCGCTGTCGGTCAAGCGGGCCTGGCCGATCCTCCGCGCCCGCGGCGCCACCGCGGCCTGAGGACCGCCCTGCCCCCTCCCCCGCCGGGCCCGCCGCAAGGAGGGGCCCGGCTCTTGCGTGAAAGGACGAAAGATGAACCCGCTCAAACGCTTCGGCATCGACACCTACATGCTTCTTTTGCTGGCGATGGTGCTGGCAGGGGTTTTCCTGCCCGCCGGGGGCGCGCTGGCGGCGGGGCTGAAACAGGTCACCTGGGGGGCGGTGTGGCTGCTGTTCTTTCTGTACGGCGCGAAACTGGACCCGCGCACGGTGCGGGCGGAGCTGCTGAACTGGCGGCTGCAGGGGCTGACCTTTGGCGCAACCTATCTGCTGTTTCCGCTGCTCGGGATCGGCTTTGCCGCGGTCTTCGCCCCGGTGCTGGGGCCGGATGTGACACTGGGGCTGCTGTTCCTGTCGGTGCTGCCTTCGACCGTGCAATCCTCGATCGCCTTCACCGCGCTGGCGGGGGGCAATGTTCCGGGGGCGATCTGCGCGGCCTCGGTGTCGAACCTGATCGGCGTGGCGCTGACGCCGCTTCTGGTCACGCTGCTGATGCATCGCGCCGGGGGCGGAACCAGCCTCGGGGCGGTGGCGGGCATCGGAACGCAGATCCTTTTGCCCTTCGCGCTGGGGCAGATCCTGCGGCCGCGGATCGGCGGCCTGGTGGCCCGGCACAAGCGCCTGACGATGGCGGTGGACCGCGGCTCGATCCTGCTGATCGTCTATGCGGCCTTCAGCGCGGGCACGATCGCGGGGCTGTGGCAGGCGATCCCGGCGCTGCGGCTGATCCTGCTGGCCGGGGTGATCGCGCTGTTCCTGGCGCTTGGCATGGCGGCGATGGTCATGGCCGGGCGGGCCTGCCGGTTGCCGACGGCCGACCGCGCGGCGCTGTTCTATTGCGGCGCCACCAAAAGCATTGCCACCGGCCTGCCGATTGCCGCAGCGCTGTTTCCTGCCGATCAGGTCGGCGCAATCGTCCTGCCCGCGATGCTTTATCACATGAGCCAGCTTCTGGTCTGCGCGTTCCTGGCGCAAAGAGGCCGCGGCTAGGGGCCCGATCCGGGCCGCTCAGCGCTCTGCCTGCCGGGCCGCGGCCAGGCTCCAGGGCGGGGTCAGGGTGGGGGCGCCGAAGTAATAGCCCTGCATGCAATCGACCCCCTGCCCTGCCAGCCAGGCGGCATCTTCGGCGGTTTCCACCCCTTCGGCCACCGTGAACATCTCGAAATGCCCTGCGATCGACATCAGCGCCCGGGTGAGAACCTGACTGTCGGGATTGTCCGCGATGCCGGAAATGAACTGGCCGGAAATCTTCAGGATGTCGAAATAGAACTCTCTCAGGTAGCGCAGCGAGGTATAGCCCGCGCCGAAATCGTCGATCGCGAAGCAGATCCCCTTCATGTGCATTTCATGCATGAAGACCGAGACCAGTTCGGGCATCGTCATGGCCGAGGCTTCGGTGATTTCCAGAATCAGCCGCTCGCCCGCGGTCGGGTCGCGGGCAAGGCCGCGGGTCAGGATGCGGGTCCATTCCGGCCAGCCGATCGAACGCGCCGACATGTTCACCGAGAGCCGCAGCTTCGGGTTTTCGGCCAGCGTCTGCAAACCCAGATCCAGCGCCAGACAGTCAAGCCTGCGGCCCAGGTCGGTGGTTTCGGCGGCGGCGAAGAAATCATGCGAGGGAATCACCCGGCCGGTATCGTCCAGCACCCGGATGAGGCCTTCGTAAAACGCCGGAAACTCCGGCCGGGCGGTTTGCATGATCGGCTGGAAGGCCAGCAGCACATCGCCCCGGTCGATCGCGCGGCGCACCATCGCAAGCGTTTCCCGGTCGCGACCGGCCACCGCAAAGGAAAGCGGATCCGCCTCGGCGGCGGCGGCCAGATCGCGCGGAAAGGCGGGGTATTTCCTCATCTGCCACTCCTCGATGCAGGGGGTCAGAATGCGCGCGATAGTTGAACAAGCTGTTAAGTTTCCAAAGCCCCGCGGCTTTTCGCCAGGTGATCCGGCCGGGCGGCCCCCTGCCCTTCCCGCCGATCCGTTGTCCGCGGACAATTTCACGCCGCGACCCTGCGCCCAAGCCGTCTGACAAGTCTGACCGCGTCGAAATCCTGCCGCCTGGCGCCGCTGGTGATCGCCCGGAAATAGGCGCCGATGTTTCTGATCTGCGTGTGGCACTGGACCATCGCCCAGACGGTCAGCGCGCTTGGCACGGCGCCGATGCTGCGCACGGCCTGACCATAGGTGGCCTGATCGATGCCGATCATCGGCGCCAGCCTCTGCGCATGAGAGACCACATCGGCAAAGCTTTCGATGCGTCGCAGCGAAAAAGACGCTGCCTCCGGGCAGGCCGTCACCAGTTCCGCAAGGGTCAGCGCCTCTTCCGCGCCGGTGTTTTCCCGCGCCGTCGTTTCTTCTTCAGTAATTTCTTTTTTTGACTTCTGATGGTGGCGGACATTTTGGCCGTCGCTGGCGGACAATGCCTGTGTCGGGGCCTGTGTCGGGGCAGGGGGTTCGGGGCGGTCCTCCGCCGCTTCATGCACCGCCTGCGGCAGCGCCTGGGACAGGTCCGACAGGGCCTCGACCGTCAGCTTGCCGCGCAGACGGCGCAGCAGTTCAAGGCCCCGCGCATCAGTCGGGTCTGCCTGCAGCAGCACCCGAAGCTGCGCCCGGATCTTCGATTTCAGATAGGCGATCTGCTCCGACATCTGCCGCGCCCGCAGCGCCAGCGCGGTGATCTCTGCAAGCCTGTCGAAGAGGGGGCTGAGATCAAAGCCGAAGTGCAGCGCCTGCCTCGCGTCGGGATCGTAGCGGGTGAAGCGCTTGCCATTCGCACTGTCCTTGCGCTGCAACAGACCGGCCTCTTGCAGCACCGCCGCATGACGCCGCAAGGTGCGGTCCGAAACCCCGTTGCGGCGAGAGCTGAGCGTCAGATTCGAGGCGAAAACCATGTGATGGTTCCGCTTCGGCGCCAGGCAGGACAGCATCGCCTCGAGCGTGGCCAGCACGGTCGGCTTCAGCCCCAGCAGCGGCGCCGCCTGCCGCAGGGTTTCAACAAGAAGGTGACGTTCCGGAAGGGCCCGGGCCGCCGGGGCATTGTCCGCGGACAACAGATCCCGGGCCCGCAAGCCGAAGGCTGCGGTCGCTTGAATGAAAGCCATGCGTTTTTCACGGCAAACCGGGCTGCAAGAGCCCTTTGGCCATCATCCCTTGCGCAAGGCAAAAAGAACCCGACAACCGAATCGGTTGCTGTTGACTGCGGCGGAGAAGCTGATACATCTGAAGGTGCAAAGAACAGATGGGGGCTCTCCGGGGATGACCTTGGGGGGCTCTTTCTTTTCGGGTTGCTTTCGTGCTCCTTTCTGCTGCGGGGGTCCGTTTCCGTCAGTCGGCCCGGGGGCCTGACCGCCATTCCGTGTAAAGACGCCGCAATTCGGCCTCTGCATGTTCGCGCCACCAGCGGGCGAATTCCGGGGCCTCGGTCTTCGACAGTTTTACCGTCACCGCCCGCGCCGTTTCGCTGATCTGCGCCAGCCGGATCCCGTCGTCCGCCACCACCGGCAGGGCAGGGGCGGCGGGCGCCGTTTCCGGCTCTGCCCGGCGCAGGGCCGCCGCGGCCGCCGTCGCCAGCTGCGCAAACCGCCCGTCCGAGCTGTCGGCACCCGGCGCCAGCACCGTTTCCGCCAGCGCCTCCAGATCAAGGCCATGGGCGTTGACCAGATCGGCCAGCTCTTCCCAGCGCCGTCGACCGATGCCATGCGCCGGACCGATCCGCCGCGCCACCGCCTCGGGAATGCTGCGCGCGACCTTCTGCATCCGCGACAGCATCGGCTTGTCGATCGCCAGCGCGTCGAGGATCACCGCCGTCTCGTAGCCGCTTGCCGCCAGTTCCGCCGCAAACAGCGATTTCTCGATGAAGCTCGGATCCAGCCTTTGCGCGTTTTCCTGCCCCTGCGCCAGAATCGCCTCGTCGTCGGACAGCGCCCGCACAAGCGCCTTCGCGGGCAGACCCAGCAGGCGCAGCGCCCGCAGCCGGCGGCGCCCGTAAACGATGCGGTAGCTGCCCGGCCGGTCGGCGATCGGCCGCACCATCACCGGCACCTGCTGCCCGTGCAGCCGGATGCTTTCGGCCAGCTGCGCGACATCGGCATCGCTGAAGGCCAGCCGGTCCTTGGGGCCGCCTTCCTCGATCAGCTCGGGCGGGATCTCGCGCACGGCATTGCTGGACAGATCCTTCAGCGTCGATTTCACCCCGCTCATCGCGCCGGTGTTCGGAAAGCGGGACTTGCTTTCCGGCGCGGGTTTTTCGGCAGGCTTTTCGGCGGGCGGGGCAGGGGGCTGGAACAGGTTGCGACGTGCCATCAGTCAGTCTCCCGCCCCCAGGCGTTCTGGATCACCGTTTCGAATTCATTGGCGACGCCGTTCACGCTTTCCAAAATTCGGTCGAGGGTCTTTTTCAGCACCTGCGACGGCTCGATTTCATAGATCGTCTGCTGCGTCATGCCCGCATCGGAAATCGCCGTCGATTTCAGCATCGGCGTCGTCAGCACCTGATCGAGCAGGATCGAGCGCAAAAAACCCGCCATCTGCGATTGCGGCACGTCGGTCGGCTCATAGCGCGCGATCAGGAATTTCAGGAAATTCCAGTGGATCGGCCCGGCCGCCTCTTCCAGCGCACGCACGGTTTCGCCCGCCATTTCAAGGAATTGCGCCATCGAGGCCACATCCAGCATGCTGGGCACGACGGTGATCAAAAGCCCGGTGGAGGCCAGAAGCGCCGTCATCGTGGTAAAGCCAAGCTGCGGCGGGCAGTCGATGATCACCAGATCGTAGTTTGCCTCCACCTCGTCCAGCGCGATCGCCAGCCGCTGGGTAAAGGGCGGGTCGATCTTGTGCTGCAGCGCATAGGCGGTTTCGGTCTCGTATTCCGACAGCATCAGCCCGGCCGGGGCCAGATCCAGATTGTGGAAATAGGTCTTGCGGATGACCTGGCTGATCGGCACCGGCTCTTCGTATTTCAGCGCGTCATAGATCGTGCCGCCCTCGGCGAATTCGATCTCGGGCCGATAGCCGAACATCGTCGTCAGGCTGGCCTGCGGGTCCATGTCGATCGCCAGAACGCGATAGCCGCGCAGCGCATAGCGCTGTGCAAGATGGATCGCCGAGGTGGTCTTGCTGGACCCGCCCTTGAAATTCACGATCGAGATCACCTGCAGCGCATCGGTGCCGCGGCGACCGGGCAGATAGGCGTCGCCATTGCGGCCGGTCTTTGCCATGATGTGGCGGATCTGGTCGATCTCGGCCGCGGAATACAGCCGCCGCCCGCGCGAATCGGTCTCCACCTCGGGGAAATCGCCGTCCTGATGCCGGGTTCGCAGGTTCGACATGCTGATTCCCGTCAGTTCCGAAACTTCGGCAGGCTGGAATTTCCGCAGCGTTTTCCGGCTTTCCGGCTGAAAGCTGTTGCGCATATGATTGTCCAGCGCCTCCGACAGCCTGACGGCATTCGCGGCGATGGAGGCTGCAACAGAGCCAGAGACGGCCGGTTTTGACGATATGCTCATTCTGCCCTCTTGGCCTCTTGGTGGGCCGTCTTGGTTTCGTCGCGAAAACGCGTTGTTTGCGCCTTTTTGCGACAAGATCAGACATTGCACGCAACTTTCCCCCAGACAACAGTTTTTTGCAAAGTCGGGGGCCATCGCCCTGACAAGGCCGGTCCGCTTGCGCCCTCAGATCAGACAAGTCCCTGATTAAAATTGCTTTTCGCCCCTGCGCGCCACCCGACGCGAGATCTGGTGGCGGTGGCCCCTCAAGCCACCATCCCTCGCAAACCCGAGCGGATCGAATCGCTTCGGGCGCCGGGATTGCGACCAGGACCGGGCGCTGCGCAAGCGCATTGCCAAAGTTGATTGTTTCTGTCAGATACGCCCTTTGCCGAGGCTCCTCACGGACAGGGTCGATTTGGGTCAGCTCAGACAGACGTTCACCCCGCGGATGCAGACGCGGACACAGGCGCTGCGCACGCTGGCGCCGCTGGCCTTTCGCCGTCTGGAAGGCGCCATCGCCGATGTCTGGTCGGTGCGCGGCGAAACCGGCGGCGGCGGCTTTTACCTTGCCCCCGATCCGCGCATCGTCGTTTTCCTGACCGAGACCGCGATGACCCTGCGCGCGGCCGAAGCCGGGCCGGAGCTGCGCGGCATGCAGGCGTTTTACATGCCCCCCGGCGTGCCGCTCTGGAGCAGGCTGGAGCGCGGGCAGGATCTGGCGCATATCGATTTCCACCTGCAGGGCGCCGCGCTGGCGCAGCGGCTGGGACGGGCCGCGGTGCGCCCCGATCTGGCGCAGCCGCAGATGATCGGCGACAATCCCCGGCTGCGGGCGCTGGCGCAGATGGCCGCCGAAGAGGTGCGGGTGCCGCGCCGCGGCGAGATGGTGCTCGATGGCCTGCTCTCGGCGCTTCTGGGCGAGATTTTCGACCGGACCGAACCGGGGCAGGGGCCGGGGGACAAGCCGGTGCAGGGGCCGGGGCAGGGGGCCGCACCGCCGCCCGGGGGCGGTCTGACGCCGCGGCAGCGCGCGGCGGTCGAGGGCCATCTGCGGGCGCATCTGTCGCGACAGGTGACGGTGGCGGAACTGGCCGAGGTGGCGGGCCTGTCGGAAAGCTGGTTTGCGCATCGGTTCAAGCAGCAGTTCGGCGAAACGCCGCAGCGCTGGCAATCGCGGCTGCGGCTGGAAGCGGCCCGGGCGATGATGGCCGATCCGGCGCTGTCGCTGGCCGAAATCGCCCATGCCACCGGCTTTGCCGATCAGGCGCATCTGTCCCGGCTGTTTCGCGCCGCGCATGGCCTGCCGCCCTCGGTCTGGCGGCGCGGCACAAATCCCGGGTTTTGAACAAATCCCCGCAGCCCTGTTCAAGACAGACCGAAAATACCCGTGTTAAACGCTCGGGAATTCATCCGCCCTCTCAGGAAATGCCCATGCGCAAGACCCTTTCTTCCCGTCTTCTTCTCGGGGCCAGCTTGGCGGCCCTTGCGGCCGGCGCTGCGCTGGCCGAGGAGGACGACAGCCGCGAAACCTTCCTTGGCACGATTTCGGTGCAGGGCGGCGCCAACCCGACCGCGCCGCTGGCCGGATCGGTGGCGAAAACCAGCGCCTCGACCAAGACCGGAACGCCGATCCTGGAAACCCCGGCCGCCGTCTCGGTGATCCCGCGCGCGCAGATCGCGGCGCAGGGCGCCACCAGCCTCGCCGAGGCGGTGGGCTATACCGCCGGTGTCGTGACCGAGAATTTCGGCGCCGATCCGCGCTTTGACAGCCTTTACCTGCGCGGCTTCAACCTGGAAAACGACAAGCTTCTGGACGGGTTGCGGCTGATGCGCTCGACGCAATATCCGACCAGCGCGCCCAGTTTCGAGCTTTACGGCCTGGAACGGGTCGAGGTGCTGAAAGGCCCGGCCTCGGTGCTTTATGGCGCGGGCACGCCCGCGGGCGTGATCAACATGATCCAGAAGCGCGCGCAGGCCTCGGGCGACACCACCGAACTGGGGTTCGGTTTCGACAGCCAAGGTTCGTGGCAGGTTTTCGGCGATGCGAACCGGGTGGTGAACGACCGCTTCGCCTATCGTCTGACCGCGAAATCAAGCGACACCAACACCGCGGTGAAACAGATCGACAACCGCCGCGACTATCTGGCGCTCTCGGCCAGCTATCTGCTGACCGACACGACCGAGCTTGAAATCATGGCCTCGATGCATGACGACGCGCCGCAATCACCGACCGGCGTGCCCGCGGCGATGCTGGGGGTGGTCGATTGGGACCGGCTGCGCAGCTTCGATTTCGGCGATCCCGCGATCAATCAAAGCGACCGGCAGATGCGCACGCTGTCCTTTGGCCTGACGCATGATTTCGGCAATGGCTGGAAGCTGAACAACACGCTGCGCTATACCCGTCACGACTGGGATTACGACAGCGTCTATGTCTCGGGCGGCACCGCCAGCACCGCGACGCGCGGCGTGATCGCGCAGCGCGAAAGCTTCGAGAGCCTCGGCACCGATCTGCGGCTGAGCGGCGAGGCCGCGACCGGAGGCGTCAGCCACAAGCTGACCTTCGGCCTTGATGCGATGCGGCTGCGCGAAAGCGCCACGACCGGCTTTTCCAGCCTTGCCGCGATCGACATCACCGCCCCGGCCTATGGCGGCAGCTTCGGGGCGCCGTGGTATACCGCGCAAAAGGACATCGAGGTGACGCAGCTCGGCCTTTATGGCGTCGATGAGATGAGCTTCGGCAAATTCCGCGCGACGCTGGGTCTGCGCCGGGAATGGTCCGATCAGGACGGGCAGAATGTCACCAATTACGGCAGCACCGATCTGACCCGCAAGGATGCGGCGACGACCGGGCAGGTCTCGCTGGGCTATGTCGCCGACAATGGCCTGGCCAGCTACCTGTCCTATGCCACCTCCTATCTGCCGCAGCCGGGCGCCGATATCGACGGCCGGGCGCTGGATCCCACCCGCGGCAAGCAATGGGAGCTTGGGGTGAAATACGAGCCCGCCGCCTTCGAGGGCCTGTTCAGCGCCGCGCTCTTCGATCTGCGCGAGACCGACCGCAACACCACCGTGACCGAGGGCGCGCGGACCGGACTGCGGCAGATCGGCGAGGCCCGGATCCGCGGGCTGGAGCTGGAAGGCGTGGCAGAGCTGGCGCAGGGCTGGACCCTCAAGGCCGCCTATACCCGGACCGACAGCAAGGTGCTGGCGGGCGAACAGGCCGGAACCGCGCTGAAGAACGTGCCCGAACATGCGGCCAGCCTGTGGCTGTCGCATGACTTCGCGGGCAAGATGCAGGGGCTGACGCTGGGCGGGGGCCTGCGCCATATCGGCAGCCGCTACGCCGATGACGCCAACACCGCGCGGCTGGGGGCGGTGACGCTGCTCGACCTTGGCGCCTCCTATACCTGGCAGAACGGCGTGACCGGGCGGATCAACGTCTCGAACCTGACCGACAAGGCCTATGTGGCCGGGGTCGGGTCCTTCGCCAGCTATCCGGGCGACGAGCGCACCGTCTCGGCCAGCCTTGGCGTCACATGGTAAGCGGGCCACATGTCAGCGGGCGAGGGGGCGGGGTGACCCGCCGCGCCGTCCTGGTTGCCGCGGCCTCGGCCGTGGTGGCGGGACGGGCCGGGGCAGGGGAGGGGGCAGCGGCGGTCCGGCCGCTGCGGCTGGCGGCGATCGACTGGGCGATGGCGGAAACCGCCGCCGCGCTTGGCCATCCGCCGCAGGCGCTGGCCGAGCTGGCCGCCTTTCGCCGCACCGCACCGATGCCGCTTTCGGCCGACACCATCGACCTTGGCCTGCGCGGCGGGCCCAGCCTGGAAACGCTGGCCCTTGCGGCGCCCGATCTGATCCTGTCCTCAAGCTATTACAGCTTCGCCGAGGCGCGGCTGGCCGGCATCGCGCCGGTGTTTTCGCGCCCGCTCTTCGTGCCGGGGGTGCCGCCGCTGCCCCGGCTGATCGCCGCGACACAGGATCTGGCAACGCGGCTTGGCACCCCCGCGGCCGCCAGCGCCGTGCTCTCCCGCAGCCGCGCCGAATTTGCCGCCCTTGCCCGGCGCATCCCGCAAACCGCCGCCGCGCCCTGTCTTCTGGTCGAGATCGGCGACGCCCGGCATGTCCGCCTGTTCGGCACCGACAGCCTGTTTCACGGCGCGCTGACGGCGCTCGGGCTGACCAATGCCTGGGACGGCGAAAGCCGCTTCGCCTTTGCCGCGCCGGTGCCGCTGGAACGGCTGGCCGATTTTCCGACCGCGCGGATCGTCCTCACCGGCGAGATCCCGGTTCAGACCGCCCGCGGCCTTGCCCGCTCGGAGCTTTGGAACGCGCTGCCCGCCCGGCGCGCGGGCCGGGTCAGCGCTCTGGGCGCGATCAACGGTTTCGGCGGCCTGCCTTCGGCGCTGCGCTTTGCCCGCGCCCTGACCAAAGCGCTGGAGGCCGCATGAGACGGCTTGCCCTGCCTGTGGCGGCGCTTCTGTCCGTGGGGCTGTGGCTGCTGGCCGCCCGGATGGCCTTGCCTGTCGCCGATTGGCCCGCGCTGCCCTGGCAGATCGGTCAGATGGCGCTGCCGCAGATCCTGCTGACCCAGGGGCTGATGCCGCGCGCGGTCGTCGCGCTGCTCGCCGGGGCGGCTCTGGGCCTGTCGGGGGCGCTGATGCAGGCGGTGCTGCGCAATCCGCTGGCCGATCCGACCGTGCTCGGCACCGCCGCGGGGGCGCAGCTGGCGATCGTCGCCGCCACGGTTCTGGCGCCGCAGCTTCTGGCGGGCGGCAATCTGCCGGTGGCGCTGGCCGGGGCAGGGGCCGCGACGGCGCTGGGGATGGCGCTGGCGGCAGGGCGCGGCTTTGCCCCGCTCGCCACCACCCTGGCCGGGATGCTGGTCGGGCTGACCGCCAGTGCGCTGGCCACCGCGCTGACGCTGGCGCAGGGGCATTACCTGCTGTCGCTGCTGATCTGGAACGGCGGCGCGCTGACCCAGGACGACTGGACCCCCGCCGCGCATCTGGCGCTGGCGCTGGCGGTCGCGATCCTCGGCGCCGCAGCTCTGGCCCGTCCGCTTCTGGTGCTGTCGCTTGGGGCGGCGGGCGCCCGGGGGCTGGGCCTTGCGGCGGCGCCGCTGCGCCTGATCACGCTGGCGCTGGCGGTCGGGCTGTCGGCGCTGGTCTCGGCCGAGCTTGGCCTGATCGGCTTCGTCGGCCTGGCCGCCCCCGCCATCGCCCGCGGCCTTGGCGCCAGAACGCTGCGGCACCGGCTGCTTCTGGCCCCGCTGGCGGGGGCGGTCCTGCTGTCGCTGGCCGACAGCCTGCTGCTGGCCGTCGCGGCGCTTGGCGGTCCCGACCTGCCCACCGGCGCGCTGACCGGCCTGATCGGCGGGCCGCTTCTGCTGTGGCTTCTGCCGCGGATGCCGACCCATGTGCCGCCCCCCCTCGAGACCGGGGCGGCTCCGCCCCGTCGTGCCCGCCATCCCGCGCGGGGGCTGGCGCTGCTCGCCGGGCTGCTGCTGGCGGCGGCGGCGCTGACGCTGGTCCTCGGCCGCGGCCCGGCGGGCTGGGGCGTGATCGCGCCCGGGCTTTGCGCCAGCTTCCTGCCGCTGCGGGCAACGGCGCTTCTGGCGGCGGCTTCGGCGGGCGCGCTTCTGGCCGGGGCGGGGGCGATCCTGCAGCGGTTGACCGCCAATCCGATGGCCGCGCCCGAGGTGCTGGGCGTCACCGGCGGCGCCGCGCTTGGCTATGCGGCGACGCTGTTCCTGCAGACCGCGCCGGGTCCGGGGGCGCTCGCCCTTGGCGCCGGGCTTGGCGGTGCCGTCACGCTGGCGGGCCTCTCTGCCCTCGCCTTTGGCCGCGACATCGCCCCGGCCCGGCTTTTGCTGGCGGGCCTCGCGATCGGCGCCTTTGCCTCGGCCGTGCTGGCGGCGATCATCGCCACCGGCGATCCGCGCGCCTGGGCGATCCTGGGCTGGCTGGCGGGCAGTGCCGCGGCGGTGACGCCCGCGGCGGCGCTGGCCCTGGCCGCGGCGGCCGCGGCGCTGCTGGCGGCGCTGCTGCTGGCCGCCCGCTGGCTCGAGATCCTGCCGCTTGGCCCGGCCCTCTGCCGCGCGCTTGGCCTGCCCCTGACGCCGCTGCGGCCGGGGCTGATCCTGCTGGCGGGGCTGGCCACCGGCGCGGCGACGATCCTTGTCGGGCCGGTCAGCTTCGTGGGCCTGATGGCGCCGCATCTGGCGCGCAGCCTTGGCCTGGTGCGGCCGGTGCCCTTTGTCACCGCAAGCTGGCTGATCGGCGCGCTTCTGATGCTGCTTGCCGCCTTTGCCGCCCGCACCCTGGCCAGCCCCTATGACCTGCCGCTGGGCCTTTGCGCAACGCTGATCGGCGGGCCCTGGCTTTTCGTCCTTCTGCTGCGAAAGGGGCGCGCATGACGCTTTTCACCCTGCGGGACCTGTGCTTCGACGTGCCCGGGCGGCGGCTGATCGACGGGCTTGATCTGACGCTGCACCCGGGCTGCGTCACCGCGCTGATCGGGCGCAACGGATCGGGGAAATCGACGCTGCTGAAGCTGATCTCGGGGCAGGTCCGGCCCACGGCGGGGCAGATCACGCATCTGGGGCGGCCGCTTTCGCAATGGCCGCGCCGCGATCTGGCCCGGGCGCTGGCCTGTCTGCCGCAGGTCACCCCCCCGGCCGAGGGGATGCGGCTGGCCGAGCTGGTGGCGCTGGGGCGGTATCCCTGGCGCGGCGCGCTTGGCCGCTTTCGCCCCGAGGATCACGCCGCCGTCGCCGGGGCGATCCGCCGCTGCGGCCTGACCGGGCTGGAAGAGCGGCTGGTCGACACGCTTTCCGGGGGCGAGCGGCAGCGCGGCTGGATCGCGATGATGCTGGCGCAGGGCGCGCGGACGCTGCTGCTGGACGAGCCGATTTCGGCCTTGGATGTGGCGCATCAGGTCGAGGTGCTGGGCCTTGTGCAGGCGATGTGCCGCGACAGCGGGCTTTCGGCGGTGATCGTGCTGCATGACGTGAACATGGCGGCGCGGTTTTGCGACCGGGTGGTGGCGCTGGAGGGCGGGCGGCTGGTGCTGAACGGCCCCCTCGGCGATCTGCTGACCCCCGAGGCGCTGGCCCGGGTCTATGGCCTGCCGATGACCGTGACGACGCTGGGCGGCCATCCCGTCGCCCTGCCTGCCTGAGCGAAAGACAAAAGATGCTGCGCAAGTTCATCGCCCATTACCGCCCGCACCGGCGCCTGTTCTGGCTCGATTTCGGCTCTGCCGTCGCCTCGGGGCTGCTGGAACTGGCCTTTCCGCTGGCGATCACCTTTTTCATCGACCGGCTTTTGCCGCTGGGGGACTGGTCGCTGACGATCGCCGCCGCCGCTGCGCTGCTGGCGGTCTATGCGCTCAACACCGTGCTGATGGGGATCGTGATCTACTGGGGCCACATGCTGGGCATCGAGATCGAGACCGAGATGCGCCGCCAGGCCTTTGCGCATCTGACGCGGCTGTCGTGGCGCTGGTATGACCGCGCCCGCACCGGCAAGCTGGTCGCCCGCGTCACCCGCGATCTGGAGGATATCGGCGAGCTGGCCCATCACGGCCCCGAGGATCTGTTCATCGCGATCATGACCTTTGTCGGCGCCTTTGCGCTGATGGCGGCGCTGCATCCCGTGCTGGCGCTGATCACCGCCGCGATCGTGCCGCTGACGGTCTGGCTGGTCGCGGTCTATGGCGGGCGGATGACCCGGACCTGGCAAGAGATCTATGGCCGCGTCGGGCAGTTCAACGTCCGGCTGGAGGAAGCCGTGGGCGGCATCCGTCTGGTGCAGGCCTTTGCCAACGAGCGCCACGAGGAACGGCTGTTCGACCGCGACAACCGCGCCTATCGCGCCACGAAACTGCAGGCCTACCGGCTGATGGCGGTCTCGAGCGCGATCCATTACATGGGGCTGCGCTTCGTGCAGGTGGTGGTGATGGTGGCGGGCGCGGGCTTCGTGCTGGCGGGCAGCCTGAGCACCGGCGGCTTCGTCGGATTTCTTTTGCTGGTGGGGGTGTTCTTCCGCCCGCTGGAAAAGATCGCCGCGGTGATCGAGACCTATCCGAAGGGCATCGCGGGGTTTCGCCGCTATCTGGAACTTCTGGAAACCGAAACAGAGATCGCCGACGCCCCCGATGCCCGCCCGGTGACAGCCCTGCGCGGGGCCATCACCTTCGACCGCGTGCGCTTCGGCTATGACGCTGCCCGCCCGGTGCTGCAAGACGTGTCGCTGAGCATCGCCGCGGGCGAGACGGTGGCCTTTGTCGGCCCCTCGGGCGCGGGAAAAACCACGCTTCTGGCGCTGCTGCCGCGGTTTTACGACCCCGACAGCGGCACCATCCGCATCGACGGCCTGCCGCTTCATGCGATGACGCTTGAAAGCTTGCGCAACCAGATCGGCATCGTCAGTCAGGACGTGTTCCTGTTCGGCACCAGCTTGCGCGAAAACATCGCCTATGGGCGGCTGGACGCCACCGAGGCCGAGATTCGGGCCGCCGCCGAAAAGGCGCAGCTTTCCGCGCTGATCGCGGCGCTGCCCGAGGGGCTGGAGACGCTGGTGGGCGAACGCGGCGTGATGCTCTCGGGCGGGCAGAAACAGCGCGTCGCCATCGCCCGGGCCTTCCTGCGGAATCCGCCGATCCTGATCCTGGACGAGGCGACCTCGGCGCTTGACAGCGAGACCGAACGCGAGATTCAGGCCGCGCTCGAGGCGCTGTCGCGGGGCCGCACGACGCTGGTGATCGCGCATCGGCTGGGCACGATCCGGGCGGCGGATCGCATCGTGGTGATGGAAGACGGCCGCGTGCAGGAGATCGGATCGCATGCGGCGCTGCTGGCGCGGGGCGGGCTTTATGCGCGGCTGGCGGGGTGACGCAGAACGCCCCGCGGACCTGTCGCGGCGGCTTTCGCCGGCGCTGCGGTCATGCGATAACCCGGTGAAGGAGACCGCCGCCGATGAAACCCGATGCCGACCGGATTGCCCGGAAATCCCTGCTGCTGCGGGCCGTGCCGAAACCGGCGCAGGATCTGATCCTGACCGGCGCGCATGAACGCAGCCTTGATCGCGGCGCGACGATCTTCCTGCAGGGCGATCCCGCCACGGCGGTCTATATGGTGATCGACGGCTGGGTGAAGCTTTACCGCGTCGCGCCGAACGGCTCGGAGGCGGTGGTCAGCGTCTTTACCCGCGGCGACAGTTTCGGCGAGGCGGTGGCCTTTACCGGCGGCGTCTATCCGGTCTCGGCCGAGGCGGCGACCGATGTCGTGCTGGTGCGGATCGAGACGGCGGAAATCCTGCGGCTGATCGAACGCCAGCCCGGGCTGGCGGTGTCGCTGCTGGCGGCGACCTTCGCGCATCTGCACCGGCTGGTCGGGCAGATCGAGCAGCTGAAGGCGCGGTCGGGGGCGCAGCGCGTGGCGGAATTCCTGCTTGAACATGTGAGCGAGGAGCGCGGCCCCTGTGCGGTCGTGCTGCCCTATGACAAGGTGCTGATCGCCGGGCGTCTGGGGATGAAGCCCGAAAGCCTGAGCCGCGCCTTTGCCCGGCTGCGCGAAAAGGGCGTGCAGGTGCGCCAGTCGGTGGCGGAAATCGAGGATGTGGCGCTGCTGCGCGACTATGTCGAGGAAGATCCGGGCCAGTCCTGGGCGCGTTAGGCGCCCCCCAGATGGCGCCAGATCTCGGGCAGGGCGGCGGTCAGATGGCCTGCATGGGGGATCACCGCGAAACCGCCCGGCCCGAAACCGCGCTTTCGGTCGAGCGCGCGACATCAAGCAGGATCGCGACGCTCCGGCCGAGCACATCTGGCAGCACGGGGCTGTCACTGTCGCTGCCTGGCGTGAATTCCAGCGCATGGATTCGCACTGTGAATCCTCCACGGTCAGAGGTCTGCAACAATGCCTACGGGAGGCAGAACGGCGGCCTGTCGCGCGATCATTCCAGGTGCAGCAGAATCCTTTGGAGCCGTTCGTCAATCTGCTGCACCCGAAGACGGGTTTCGGCCATGTCTTCGCGCATGCAGCGCAGATCGGCATCGGTGGACGGCAGGCAGGGACCCTGCGCGGGCAGGTCGTTTTGCGGTGGCTCGACGCCAAGACTTTCGCCGGTCAGCAACCACGCCAGAGAGACGCCGAAGAGCCCCGCGATCATGTGACAAAGACTTGCCCTTGGGAAAGCGGAGTCCTGTTCCCAGCTGGTATATGTCTCGACAGAAATGCCGAGGCAGCTTGCGGCTTCGGCGCAGGAGAGCCCGGCATTTTCACGCGCGGCCGTCAGCCGATCCCCCAATGTGGCGACGGCCTCGCTGAACCAGTTTTCGGGATTTTCCGCATCCATGATCTATCCTTTCGTAAGGTCGTGTTCCGGCGCGGCAGCGGGGGTCACCATTGCGGTCAGAACGTCGGAGATGGCGATGGTGCCCCGCACCTGTCCCCGCCGCCCCAGAACGCGGGCGTGGCTGACGCCCGCCGCCGTCATCTGCCGGGCAACGGTTTCCAGAACCTCCGGGCCCGGAACGGCAAATTCGGGCAGCTTTGCCCCCGCAACCACCGGGCGGGCCACGGTTGCCGCGCGGATCACCCGGGCCCGGTTCACCTCGCGCACGAAGGCGGCAATGTAGTCGTTGGCCGGGCGCAGCACGATGTCCTGTCCGGTGCCGACCTGTTCCAGCCGCCCGTCGCGCAAAATGGCGATGCGCTCGCCCAGCCGCAGGGCCTCGTCGAGGTCGTGGGTGATGAAGACGATGGTCTTGCGCAGTTCGCTTTGCAATTCCAGCAAGATCGCCTGCATGTCGAGGCGGATCAGCGGATCCAGCGCCGAGAAGGCCTCGTCCATCAAAAGGATGTCGGCATCGGTGCTCAGCGCCCGCGCAAGGCCGACGCGCTGCTGCATGCCGCCCGAAAGCTGCGCGGGGTAGGCCCCCTCGTAGCCCTTCAGCCCGACGCGCGCGATCCAGCGCCGGGCCACGGGCTCGCTTTCGGATCGGGGCACGCCCTGAATATCCAGCCCGTAGCAGGTATTGCCCAAAACGGTGCGATGCGGCAGCAGGGCGAATTTCTGAAACACCATCGCCGTCTTGTGGCGGCGGAACGCGCGCAGATCTTTCGGGCTCATCCGGCAGACATCGGCGCCGTCATGGATCACCTCGCCCGTGGTGGGCGCGATCAGGCCGTTGATATGCCGGATCAGCGTCGACTTGCCCGACCCCGACAGCCCCATGATGACCGTGATCTTGCCGGGCGGGATCGACAGGGAAATGTCGGTCAGGCCCAACACATGGCCGTGCTTGCGGTTCAGCTCGGCCTTGCTCAGCCCGGCTTTCACGGCGGCAATGTGGCGTTCGGGTTCCGGGCCGAAAATCTTGTAAAGATTGCGAATCTCGATGCCGCTGCGGCCGGTGACGGGGTCTTCGTCGTCATCGCCGGGCAAGATGGGAGGTGCCTCAGTCATGGCCTGCCTCGCGGTGTTTTTGCAGCCGCAGGCCGAAAGCCTGACTGCTGCGGTCAAAGACGATGGCAATGGCCACCAGCGCAAACCCGTTCAGGAAGCCCACGGTGAAGAACTGGTTGTTGATCGCCTGCAGCACGTTCTTGCCCAGGCCCCCGACCCCCACCATCGAGGCCACGACCACCATCGACAGCGACATCATGATGGTCTGGTTCACCCCCGTCATGATCGTGGGCAGCGCCAGGGGCAATTGCACGTTCCACAGCTTTTGTCGCGCCGAGGATCCGAAGGCCTCGGCGGCCTCGGTCACTTCGCGGTCCACCAGCCGGATGCCAAGGGTGGTCAGCCGGATCATCGGCGGCACGGCATAGATCACCACGGCAATCATGCCCGGAACCTTGCCGATGCCGAAGATCACCACCACCGGGATCAGATAGACGAAACTGGGCAGCGTCTGCATCACGTCCAGAACCGGGCTGACAAGGCGTTGCAGCCTGTCGGAGCGGGCGGCGGCAATGCCGATGGGCAGGCCGATGACGACCGCCACAAGGGTGCAAAACGACACCATCGCCAAGGTCACCATCGTATCCTGCCACAGCCCGACCCAGCCGATCAGACATAGCGCAACCGCCGTGCCCAGAACGATTTTCCAATTGCGTGCGGTGCCCCAGACCGCGGCGAGCAACACCACCAGCACCAGAACCCAGGGGGTGTCGGTGAAGGCGTGTTCGAGCGTGTTGAGAAACATCTGAAGCGGAACCGTGGCCGCGTCGATCGTGTCCGCCCAGCTTCGCACGATGTCGCGAAAGCCGTCGTCGATGCTTTTGCGCATCAGGCGCAGGGTTTTTGCCTCCATCGCGGGAAAGCGGCACAGGGTTTCGGGCAAGCTCCAGCAGTCGGATGCCATGCAAGGTCCTGACGGTTGTGATAACGGGGGACGCGCGGCAGGCCGCCGCACGCCAGAGGGCAGGCCGGGCTCAAAGCGCGGCTTTCACCTTTTGCGCCACATCGGCCGGAACCCAGTCCCGCCAAAGCTCGGGACAGGTTTCAAGGAAATGCCGGGCCCCGTCCTCGTTGGTGCCCTGGTTCGCCTCCATCCAGGCCAGAACCTGATTGACGGTGGCATTCGACCATTTGCGGGTCTGCACATAATCCATCGCCACGCCGGCCTTTTCGGCAAAGGCCCTGGTGACCACGGTGACCACCTCCGAAACCGGATAGGCGGTCACCTTCGGGTCGGGGCAATCGGGCTGCGAGGTGCAGGCGTCGAAATGCGCCTTGTCCAGCGGCACGCCGAAATCGAGCTTGACCATCTCGTATTTGCCAAGGATTGCGGTCGGTGCCCAATAATAGCCCAGCCATCCCAGCTTGCGTTCATGGGCATTGGCGATCGAACCGTCGAGCCCCGCCGCAGACCCGGTATCGACCAGATCGAAGCCCTTGGTCTCGGCCTCCAGCGCCCGGTAAAGGTTTTCGGTGGTGATCTGGCAATTCCACCCCGAGGGGCAGTTGTGCACCGCACCGCGGCCGGGATCTTCGGGCGCGGGGAACAGATCGGGTCGGGCAAGGGCTGCCGAAACGGTGGTGATCTCCGGATGGGCGTCGACGATGTATTTGGGCACCCACCAGCCCTCCTCCCCGCCCTCGGCCAGCAGCGGCGCCGCCAGGATCAGGCGGCCCTCGGCCACGGCGGTATCCAGCGCGACCTTCACCGCATTCACCCACAATTCGGGCGCCATGTCGGGTTCGCCCTTTTCGTTCATCGAGGTGAAGCTGGGCATCGTGTCGCCGGTGACCAGTTCGACCTCGCAGCCATAGCCGCTTTCCAGAATGATCTTGTCGACATGGGCGGCCACACCGGCCGAGGCCCAGTTCATTTCCGCAATGCTGACCCTTCCGCAGTCCTCTGCGGCCATGACCGGGGCGGCCAAAGCGGCAAAAGATGCGGTGAGCCAGACAGAAGCAAACGGCTTCTTCATCGGCGTCCTCCTGTGTGCGGCGCGTTCGTGACGATGACCGGCGCGCCGCAGCAACCGGAAACCCGTTTGATTGCGAAGGCCCAAATCGAAAGCGTCACGGAGACACAGGGCCAGGTCATGCCAACCGCAAGGGCGGTCGATGGACAGTGCGCAAGGCACAAAGACGGCCGAAACCGACGCGCATGTCGTAAACGACTGATTGCGACATTGCAACCTTTGTGCGGGTATTTCCCTGGCTCGCGAGGCGTTTTCGCGCAACCCCTGCTTGAAGTGCCCTTTCGGCACGGCTTGTACGGGCCACGCATTGTGTCTCGAGCCGGGCGGAAGGGGGCCTGCAGGATCGTCCATGTGCGACTTGCCAAAGCTCGGATGAAAGCATCATTGCCCGGGGCCTGCCGAAATTCTCGCTGCGGCGCGATCGACAGTCAGCTTTGGCGCGCCAAGCCGCGACGGCGCCCGGCGGTTCCGGGCCGGGTGCATCAATGACGCCGGACGCGCTATCCTCTTATGGCTGTTGGGCGTTTCAGGGGAAGCCAGGAGTGCTGCGATCTTCTTCAGCCCCGAAGTGTTCGTCGTTGTCGCTCTCTCGATTGATCCCGGCGGCGTTCTCCGCGCTTGCTTCCTGTCTTGCGTTCCGCACGTCAAGCCAATCCTTGCACGTTACATCGGCCCCCGAAACCCGGCTTGGCGGCGCCAACCGTTTTGTCCCGGTCACGATCTTGGCGAGTGTCGCCTGCATCGCCTGATCGATTGCGACGACATCATGGGCCTGATCCAGTCCGACGCCAAGTTCATGGACGAGCGCGAGGATATCGCGGCCCCTATCAACACGCTGAAGGCGGGGGAGGGGCTTAGACCCCATGATCGGGTCGCAAGCTGACGAATGACGACGCGACGCCCAAGCGGGTCAATCGATGACGTCTACGAAGAATGACGCCAGCGCGCCCGAAACCGAAAAGTTCGGGCGCAGCGAGGATCAACGTGGACGCTCATTTTCAGGTCGCCATATGAGAGACCAACGGTCTTCAGGCCAGCCTCGGTGTGCCGCTCGCCCTCGATATGAATATTCGCTGTTGCGGCCTTGATCCGCGCGAGATCCTCCGACGCAAGGACAATCTCGGCGGCACCCAGGTTCTCTTCGAGCCGATAGGCCTTGCTGGTTCCGGGGATGGGCACGATCCGGGGCGCTTGCGCCAAGAGCCAGGCCAGCGCGATCTGCGCCGGTGTCGCTTCCTTCTCTGCCGCAATTTGCCTGAGCAGGTCGACCAGCGCCTGGTTCTTCTCCATCGCCTCAGGCGTGAAACGCGGCAGGGTCTTGCGGAAGTCGGACTCG
Source organism: Rhodobacter capsulatus SB 1003 (assembly GCF_000021865.1). NCBI lineage: Bacteria > Pseudomonadati > Pseudomonadota > Alphaproteobacteria > Rhodobacterales > Rhodobacter > Rhodobacter capsulatus. Next base: position 82,514 of record NC_014035.1, on the reverse strand, counting down.
GCCAGCGCGGTATCCTTGGTCATCGCCCCGGTCAGGAAGCCCTTGTGGACACTTTCTCCAACCTTGCTGACGCCAGACAGGTGCAGGAACAAACCTTCCTCTTCACCGAAGACGGGGTCGTCGAAACCTGGTTTGGCGAGACGGCGCTGCCCCCTCTGCGCGGCCGCAAGGCGATCGAGGACAGCTGGACGCCGTTCCTCGCGACCTTCGACACCGTCTATCATGTGAATGGCCAGTTCACCGCCGAGATCGACGGCGATACTGCCACCGCCACGCATGACTGCACCGTCGAGCTGATCGGCGAGCCCGAGGGGGCCAAGACCCGAAACTCGAACGGCGTCATCTACAGTGACAGCTATTTGCGGGTGAACGGAGAATGGCTGATTGCCAAACGCGTCGCGCGCTTCATCTGGCGCGACGTCCATCCTTTCATCGCGGCCTGACGGGGGACCGCAATGAAGATCCTTATCCTTGGCGCGGCGGGACAGATTGCGCGGGTTGCGACGCAGGAACTGCTCGCCCGAACCGATGCGACACTTACCCTTTACGCGCGCAATGCCGCCCGAAGGCTTGGCCCCGAGACCGATCGCACCCGCATCCTCACGGGCGACGTTCTGGACACGGCGACGCTGGCCAGCGCGATGACAGGTCAGGATCTCGTCTATGCCAACCTCTGGGGCGCGATGGAGGCGCAGGCCAAAGCCATCGTCGCGGCGATGCAGGCGGCGGGTGTCGGCCGCGTCATCTTCATCTCCTCGATGGGGATCTACGACGAGGTGCCCGGAGAGCGCCCGGCGCGATCCTCGATCCCTATCGTGCCTCGGCGCGCGTCATCGAAACCTCGGGTCTAGACTATGCCGTCATTCGCCCCGCCTGGCTGAACGATCGCGACGAGATCGCCTATGGCACCACGCTCAAGGGCGAAACTTTCCGCAATTCCGGTGCCGCTGTCTCGCGCAAGAGCGTCGCCGATCTGATCGTGACCCTCGCAGGTCAACCCGCCCTCGGGAATGTCAGCCTTGGCGTTCACAAGGCCTGAACCCTCATCTGAAAGGATAAACCCATGAAAACCCGCAAACTTGGCCCGCTTGAGGTCTCGGAAATCGGCTTTGGCACGATGAGTTTCGCCGCCACCTATGGCGCGGCGCCCGGCGAGGCCGAGGCGATTTCGGTCATTCGCGGCGCTTACGATCTGGGGGTGACGCATTTCGACACCGCCGAAGTCTATGGGCCCTGGACGAACGAGGTCTTGCTGGGCAAGGCCCTGGCCCCGATCCGCGACAAGGTGACGATTGCCACGAAATTCGGCTGGAACATCGATCAGGTCACCGGGGCGCGCGACTGGGGGCTGAACAGCCGCCCCGAGCGCATCCGTCAGGTGGCCGAGGCCAGTCTGAAGCGGTTGGGCGTCGAGGTGATCGATCTTTTCTATCAGCACCGGGTCGATCCCGATGTGCCGATGGAGGATGTCGCGGGCGCGGTGCGCGATCTGATCGCCGCGGGCAAGGCGCAAGGTTGCCCGAGGCGATCCTTGCCCTGTCCTACCGCTGACGCCCGGGCCCGTGGCGGAGGGGCTACCCCCGCCAGCGCAAAGCGTCGATCAAAAGCCGGAACGCCGGGGTGATCTGGCGGCGGCTGGGGTAGTAAAGGTGATAGCCCGAAAACGGCGGGCACCAGTCGGCCAGCACCCGAACGAGCCGCCCCGAGGCGAGATGCGGGGCAAGGTAATCGGTCATCAGGCAAACCAGCCCCCGGTCCTCGAGCGCCGCAGCCACCGCAAGCTCGGGGTCGTTGGTGGTGAACTGCCCCTCGACCCGGACTGTCAGCGGGCGGCCGTCCTTTTCGAATTCCCAGGCGTAAAGCCCGCCCAAGGTCGGCAGGCGCAGGTTGATGCAGTTGTGCGCCGTCAGGTCTTGCGGGGTTTGCGGCGCAGGATGGCGGGCGAAATAGGCGGGCGATCCAGCCACGACCATCTGCAGATCCCCCGAGATGCGCACCCCGATCATGTCGCGATCAACGCTTTCGCCAAGCCTGATGCCGGCGTCGAAGCCCTCTTTCGCGATATCGACAAAGCGTTGATCCAGCAGGATTTCCACCCGCACCTCGGGGTAATCCGCCATCAGCCGGTTCGCCACCGGCATCACGATCCGCTCGGCGGCATGGCGGCTTGCCGTCAGCCGGATCATGCCTTGCGGCCGGGCGCGGATATCATCAAGCGCCGCCAGCTCCGCCTCGATCCCGTCAAAGGCCGGGCGCAGCGCATCCACCAGCCGCTGCCCCGCCTCGGTCACCGAAACCGACCGGGTGGTACGGGTCAACAACCGCACGTCGAGCCGCTCCTCAAGTCGGCGCACCACCGCGCTGACCGCGCTTTGCGACGTGCCCAGCCGCGCCGCCGCCCGGGTAAAGCTGCGCTCCTCTGCCACCGCCAGAAAGGCGATCAGATCGCCCATTTCATCGCGCCGCATTCATATCCCCAGATGATAGACCCAATACCGGTCTAGCGCATTATCGCCGAAACGCAAAACCCGTAGCTTGCGGCGATGCCGCGGCCAAGAACGGCCCGCCCCGAAAGGACATGTCATGGAAATTCATCGCGCGGGTTCGCGTGCCTCGTTTGTCGGTCCCTCGGCATGGTTCACCGGAACCGTCCGGGTCGATCCGCTCTTCAACCCCGCCGCGCCCGAACGGGTGCAGGGCGCGCATGTCACCTTTGAACCCGGTGCCCGCACGGCATGGCATACCCATCCGCTGGGGCAAACGCTGATCGTCACCTTCGGGCGCGGAAGGGTGCAGCGCGAAGGCGGACCGATCGAGGAAATCCATCCCGGCGATGTCGTCTGCTTCGCCCCCGAGGAACGGCATTGGCACGGCGCCGCCCCCGACACCGCAATGAGCCATATCGCGCTTCAGGAGGTGAAAGACGGCCAGGTCGTCACCTGGATGGAGCACGTTACCGACGCCGACTACGGCGCGTAAGGAGGCACGATCATGTATGCAACTGTTCTGCACGGCCCCGGCGACGTTCGCTATGAGCGCGTCGAGGATCCGAAAATCCTCAAACCCACCGATGCGATCATCAAGCTGTCGGCCACCTGCATCTGCGGCTCGGACCTTTGGCCCTATCGCGGCGCAAACCCGATCACCGCGCCGATGCACATGGGCCACGAATACTGCGGCGTCGTGGTCGAGGTGGGCGCCGAGGTCCGCACCGTGAAACCCGGTCAGTTCGTCGTGGGCAGCTTTTGTCTGTCGGACAACACCTGCCCGCATTGCCAGTTCGGCTTTCAATCGTCGTGCGCGCAACGCGAATTCATGTCAGGGGCGCAGGCCCCCTATGCGCGGGTGCCCTTGGCCGATGGCACGCTGGTTGCCACCAAGGAAATGCCCGATGCGGCGATGATCCCGCATCTTCTGGCGGTGTCGGATGTGCTGGGAACCGGCTGGTATGGGGCATGGGCGGCCGATGTGCGCGAGGGCGGCACAGTCGTTGTGGTGGGTGACGGCGCGGTCGGGCTGATGGGTGTGATGGCGGCGCATCAGATGGGGGCCGAGCGGATCATCGCGATGAGCGGACATGAAAGCCGCTCGGCGCTGGCGCGGGAATTTGGCGCCACCGACATCGTGTCCGAACGCGGGGCCGAGGGGATTGCCCGGGTGATGGAGTTGACCAAGGGCATCGGCGCCGCCTCGGTGATCGAGGCGGTGGGCACCGTCGGCTCGATGGCGCAGGCCACGGGCGTGTGCCGCCCCGGCGGGTCGATCGGCTATGTCGGCGTGCCGCATGGGGTCAGTTTCGACGGGCAACAGATGTTCTTCAAGCAGCAGCGGATGCTGGGTGGTCCCGCGCCCGTCCGCCGCTTCCTGCCCGATCTGATGGAGCGCGTCCTGCAAGGCAGGATCCAGCCCGGAAAGGTCTTCGATCTGGTGCTGCCGATTGCGCAGGTGGCCGAGGGCTACAAGGCCATGGACGAACGCCGCGCCATCAAGACCATGCTGCAGGTGGAGGATTGACATGGAGGTAACCGTCGTCTTCGGCGCCGGGGGGATTGGCCAGGCCATCGCCCGTCGGATCAGCATTGGCCGCCTGATCGTGGTGGCCAATCGGACCCAGGCCTCGGCCGATGCGGCGGCCGAGGGGCTTGCACGCGCCGGGTTCGAGGTGACAGCCATGCAGGCCGATATCTCTGACCGCGCGGCGGTTCAGGCTGTTGCCGCTCGGGCCGGGACGCTCGGGGCGATCAAGGCCGTGGTGCAGGCGGCGGGCGTTTCCCCGTCGCAAGCGCCCATCGCGGCGATCCTGAAGGTTGATCTTTACGGCACAGCCGTCGTGCTTGAAGAATTCGGCCGCGTGATCGCGCCGGGCGGTTCGGGCTTGGTGATCTCGTCGCAGTCCGGGTATCGCATGCCAGCCCTGTCGGCGGAGCAGGATGCGCTTCTGGCCACGGCCCCGGCCGATGACCTGCTGGCGCTGGACTTCGTGAAGGGCGTGACGGACACGCTGCACGCCTATCAGATGTCGAAGCGGTGCAACTCGCTTCGAGTGCGCGGCGAGGCCGTCAACTGGGCGAAGCGCGACGCACGGATCAACGCGATCAGCCCCGGCATCATCGTCACTCCGCTTGCGCAAGATGAGTTGCACGGTGAGCGCGCAGAGTTTTATCAGGCGATGCTGAAACAGATGCCCGCCGGTCGCGCGGGCACCCCCGACGAGGTGGCATCCCTTGCCGCGCATATCATGGGGCCGGAGGGGGGCTTCATCACCGGCAGCGATTTCCTGATCGACGGAGGGGCGACCGCGAACTTCTTCCATGGGCCGCAAACGGCGAGCCTTGCGTGAGAGCTCAGCAGCGCAGAGGGTCCCGCAAGAACGGTTGGCAGCAGAGAGGCAAGCCAGAGGGCTTCGCGGAAATTATTCCGGGCAACCCATCGCTGCAGCCCGTCACCTCATCGCGTTCAACTGACATGAGTTACGGATTCTGTTGCCCCCATAAAACTTGAACGACTGTCCGCTGATGAGCGAGATGAAGCGGTCGCCCAATGGGCGACCGATTGAGTTCCGCGTCAGCAACCTGCGCGTTGCATGCAATATTCCCGAAGCTCTCGGCGACCGGCAGCTATCACGAATTGCCGCGGGTGCGATGCCGCAAACTCACAGGCCGCTCCCCGCCCGTTGCGAAAGCGACGAGTTGATCGACGTACCCGGCCCAAAGCCGACGGTCTAAAGCGTGTCCACGCCGCAGCGCGGCTTTCCCGAAGCAGTCGCTCGTTGCTTTCACCGGCCGATTATGCGCCATTGTTGCGAATTGCGCCACTTTTCACCTAGTCGCCTTCGGCTTCCCGCATTCGCGCCTCAAGCTCGTTCAGGAACGGAGAGCGTCCCCAATACTTCCTCCCGAAGCGGGTATCGACGAAACCAGAATATAGCATGTGGATTTCATCGCGGGCCCGCGTTAGCCCCACATAGAACAGACGTCGACTCTCACGCTGGGCCGCAGGTGCTTCGTTACGCCATGGCAGGCTGCCAAGATCGAGCCCCACCATGATGACCACATCGTACTCGCACCCCTTTGCAGAGTGCAGCGTCAACAAATTGAGGTGAAGTGGTGAGCCATCACGCCCAGCAAGACTTGCGAGGTCAAGGTCCGCAAGCGGCCCACCCACGGCCACTGCCGCTGACATCCGCTCGACCTGTTCGCGCTGATCGGCAAGGCTCGGCTCGTCCACCATCAGCGCGTCGAGCATTCCTGCTCGCAGCGCCGCTACGAAGTTTCGGGCCAGCCCCTCTTCAACCCGGAGCGACCAGAGAAGCCGGGTGAGGCTTTGCAATTCCGCGCTGGCTTGCGCGTCCGAGATCCGTGCGCGATGGAAACCGATCCAGCGGTCCAACAAGCCACGCAATTGCGGCTGTGCTTTGCGCCAGCCCCCCGAGCACCAGGCGGCGCAGTCCTCGATCCAGCTCGTGAGTGCGACCTTGCGATAAGGCGCGGCCGTGTCGACCCGCACAAAGTCGAGACCGGCGGACGCGACCGCTTCCGCCACCACGTCGCCGGCACGATAGTCCCGGTAGAGGATGGCGATGTCGCCGAGCGCACGTCCCGGTTTGGCGGCAAGCGCCGCTGGGATGATCTCGGCGACCGCGTGCGCGGCCTGGCCTACCAGGCCATCGTCGCATTCAAGGAAGGCGATCACCGCCTGGCGATCCGGGTCGTTCGATCGGTAGCCGCGATCCTCGCCGAGCGCCATTTCGGAGGCACTGACAATCCGCGTGGCCGAGCGATAATTGAGTTGAAGCTGAACGCGCTCGACATCGTCGCGCTCCGCTAGCTCCTCCAGCAAAGCTCCGTCCGCACCCGTGAAGCCGTAGATCGACTGATCCGGATCTCCGACCGCAAAGAGGCGGACACCCCCGTCGAAGGCGACGCGCTTGACTATGCGGTGCAGCGCAACGCCGAGATCCTGATATTCATCGACCGCTAGGACTGGGAATTTCGCTTGGAGCAGCGGAAGCACCCAGTCGTGTTCCGACACCAGACGCTGGCCGAAAATCACGAGGTCATCGAAATCGACGAGACCTGTTCGCCGCAGCTCGGCTTCGTAGCCCTCGGCCCATGCCGCAAGCTCCTCCTCATCTGTCCAGGCTTCCGACGTCCTGTCCAATATCGATCGCCGATGACGCCCCAGATCCATCGGCTTGTTCGGATGACCTACGCCGAAGAGCCTGTCCCCGACCCGATTCATCGCCTGGTCGCTCTGTCGTTGCGTGGCGACCGCAAGCGGGAACGGCACCGGCAGATTGGCAAGACGGCCATAGGGCATCAACAGATGCCTCAGACAAAAACCATGGACCGTGCCGATGAAGAGGTTCGGCGCCTCTCTCAGGCCCAGCCGCTCCAGTCGGCGCGTCAGCTCGCGCGCGCACTCCTGGCTGTAGGTGATGCATGCCGCGCCGCGTGGCGCGCGTACGTCTTCAGCCATGATCCGGGCAAGCTTGAGCACCAGCGTCTTGGTCTTGCCGCTGCCGGGGCCGGCGAGCACGACACAATGGCCGGTCGAGTCATAGGCGGCTTGCTGGCCCGGGTTACTGGCCAAGTCCGCTGCTTGCGCGAGATAGGCGGCGCTGACACTACGCAAGGGCATCGCGAATGTACTCCAGCGCCTTGCGGATATAGTCCGGGCACGTATCCTCCTCGACGTACGGCGCCAGCGCCTGCGCGAAGCGTCCCTTGCCGATCCGTTCGATGAGTTTGATCAGCCTCTCCTCATCGAGCGTGTCGGTGTCGTCGACCCAGCCTTGCAGCAGGTCGCGGGTCGCCTGATTGATTGGCAGTTCCTCTTCTATGATCTCCTGCATCGCGTCCGCGAGGCCGCCACAGAACAGTTCCGGCTCTAGTGTGTTGCCATTCACGAAATAGCCGAGTGGCTCCGCGCGGGCGATCACGGCATCGGCGTCGAGCGGCGTGTAGTCCACCCCGTTCTCGACCAGATTCAGCACCTCGATGAGGCGGCGGCGTACCAGCGGCGGCCTCGTGCCGTTCGGATCGCGATCTGTCAGGATGACGTGCGGAATGTTCAGGCCCTGCGGACCCAGCAGCTTCACATAGGGCGTGAAATTGGTGCCGCTCACCGAGCAGACCGTGATGCCCAGCATGTCGAGCGGGATGTCCAGCGCCTCAGCGAATGCGGGAATGAGAAACCGCTCGGCATCGCCCTCAACGAGGATGACGCCTCGCGCAAAGAAGATCTCGCCGCGGCTGACATCGATGTAACGCTGGAGGTCGGCCTCATCGCGCTCCGTCAGCGGAGCCGTCGCTGTCGAGACGGCGGTCGTCGCATCCTCGCCGGCGTCGTAGCGGAGCAGGACGATCGAGCGGATCGGTGTGACGCTGGCGATATGCGGCGAGTGCGTCGTGAGGATGGTCGTAAGAGGCGGAGCATCTTCTTGGTCATCTGCAGCGCCGCCGAGGAAATACCGATAGACCAGCCGCTGGACATGCGGATGAAGATGCGCCTCGGGCTCTTCGACCACGAAGAAGGTGTGGTCACGCTCGCCGTCAGTCACCAAACGATCCAACTCGAGGCTCTTCAACGCCAGAAAGATCAGGTTGGCGGTGCCGAGGCTGGCATCGCCAATACTGCGCGCACCATTGTCGATCAGCAGGCGCAGGCTACGCAGTAGCGCATCGACCCGCGTCGGAGCTAGGCCTAGCGTGAGCGGAACGGCATGCTGCTCACCCGCAATAGCGATCAGGCGGTCGCTGATCCGCTGCGCGGTAGCAACCACCTCGGCATGACCGGCAAGCTCGGCTTGAGCCTCGTTTACTTGTTCCTGGATTTCGTCGCGAGCGTCTTCGTCCAGCGAAGTTGCCAACTGTTCGATCAACGGCCTTAGCGGCGAATTTCGCCAGATCGACAGGTCTTTCTCTGCGTCACGTAGCGCCACCTGAACGTCGAGCGGGAGCATCCGGCGCAATGATGACCCGATCGCCATATCGGGATCGTCGCCGCCGAAAATGACGTACTCGTAGTCAGCCAGACTTTCGGGATCACGGCCGAGATTTGCCTTTGGCTGGAAGCGGTACGTAAGGCGCGCGACCATTGGCGGGCCCGGGTCCACCACGCAGTCGTTGAGATGCGCCATCAGACGCGGATCGTTGGTGAAATCCGTCAGATCGATTGAGATTTCGATCGCCTCGCCAAGCTTGTCCTCTCCTAAGCCATCCCAGAAATGTTCGAGTCCGAGTTGGCGGTCTCGTTCCGAGAGCCCGGGGTCGAGGATCAGTTGCAGGGCGCGGATGAAGTTGCTCTTGCCGACCTTGTTTTCACCGACGATGACGATGCTCTCGCCCGTCTCGACGTCGAGATCGGAGAAATTTGCAAAGTTGGCTATTCTTACTCGCGAAATCCGCATTTGTACGAATTCCTCACGATATGGGCGCCGAGAAAATGCTCACCACTTACGTTTAAATCTCTTGGTCTGCACAAACAACTTCAATGCGCTTTCTTTTGCGCTATTCACCCCTGAGTATATGCTCATCATTTACTAAGAAAGCTAGCTGCGGTTTTGTGAGCGTCCGTCTTGCCGACTTGACGCAACTGGAATGCCGCACTTGCATCGGACAGCTTCCCGCCCGTTGCGAAGGCGACGAGTTGATCGACGGACCCGGCCCTTTGCCGTCGGTCGATCCGCCCGGCCGCAACCTCCGAAGCGGTCGCCCGAGCGGGCCGCAGCGTGACGCCAGGTCGCGACACGAAGGGCCGCTCCCCGTCGACGCCGCCACGTGATCGATCCTCAGGAAATCGCGAAGGCGGGCGGGTCAGGTCATTGCGGCAAAAGTCACCACCCGCCTACTTGTGCCGCCAGACCTTGAAGGCGGAAATCACCAGAATGAGCGCGAGGCCGGGCAGCAGGACCGCCTCGGGCACAAGGCCCAGCAGATGCCCGCCCAGAAAGCTGCCTGCGATCGAGCCTGCCGCCATCACCGCGACGAAAATCCGGTTGCGGCCCAGCGTGGCAAAGGCCTGATCGCGGCTGTAGCGGGCAAAACCCACCAGCATCGTCGGCAGGCTGACCGCAAGCGAGAGCGACCCCGCCAGCTTGATGTCGGCCCCGAACAGGATCACCAGCGTCGGGATCAGCAATTCGCCCCCCGCCACCCCCATCAGCGCCGCGACGATGCCGATCGCAAAGCCCGCGACCACGCCCAGACCGATCTGCGCGCCGCCGGTGACGAGGGCCGCGCCCGACGCCACGCCGTGGCCGGTCAGAAGCACCACGGCAATTCCCGCCATCAGCGCCGCGATCACCTTGAACAGGATGTCAGAGCGCAAACGCGTCGCCCAGCCTGCGCCAAACCACGCCCCGGCCAGACTGCCCGCCAGCAGATTCACGATCACCGGCCATTGCGCCGCCAGATCGGCCATCGGCACCGCCAAGGCCGATCAACCCGCCCAGGGTGCCAATGACCCCGCCCGAGAGAAAGGCGGCAGGGGTGCGAAGGGCTGCGGCATGGCGGACCTTTCGATGCGTGAACCGAGGCGAAACGGGGCGAAAATGCAGCTTTTGCACCCGTTTTGCTGTCTGCTCGCCGGATCAAGCCAGATATCGGCGCGAAGTAAAGCGAAAACGAATTGACTCGGGCCGATGGAAGATCGTGAATGCGCGGAATAGGGCGAACCATCACGAAATCGCAGAAAGGCCCGTGCCATGTCCGATGCTGCAAGCGATGCCCCGACAGATGCCATGACCGCCGAAGAGGTCGCGCTGCGGCTCAAGATCTCGAAAAGCGGGGTCTATGCGCTGATCAAGGCGGGGGCGATCGGCCATTACAAGGTCGGCCGCAAGATCCGCTTCAGCGCGGCGCAGCTGCGCGCCTATGTCGAGGGAACGGCTTGCCCCGCCGCCCGCCCCGGGCCGGTGGTGCTGTAGGAGGGCCGTCATTTCGACCTTGGCGCGCAGCGGCCGGGCAGTGCGGGCTTCGTGATCTGCGGGCAGGATCTGATCCTTGACGTGCTTTCGAACCTGCTGCGGCAGCGCGGGGTGATGGCGCTTCGGGCCTATATCGGCAGCTACGACAGCCTTGTGTCGCTGTATCATGACCGGGTCGGCGTCGCGACGGCGCATCTGTGGGACGGCGCCAGCGACAGCTACAACATTGCGCATGTGCGGGCGCTGCTGCCGGGCATTGCCTGCACGATCGTCAATGTCACCTGGCGGATGCAGGGGCTTTATGTGGCCGAAGGGAACCCGAAGCGGATCACCGGCTGGGCGGATTTCGGCCGCGACGACATCCGCATGATCAACCGCGAAAAGGGGGCGGGGTCGCGGGTGCTGCTGGATGAACACCTGCGACGGCTCGGGATTTCCGGTAGCCGGATTGCCGGCTACGGGCAGGAAAGCGCCTCGCATCTGGCGCTGGCAAGCGCCGTGGGACGGGGCGAGGCCGATATCGCGGTGGGCACGGAAAAGATCGCGCGGCAGGTGGATGGGGTCGCCTTTCTGCCGATGCAGCGCGAACGCTACGACCTTGTGGTGAAGACCGAACATCTGCCCCGCCCCGAGGTGCAGGCGCTCCTGTCGGTGCTGCGCTCGCAGGCCTTCAAGGCCGAATTCGGCGCCATCGGGGGGTACGATCTGCGCGACATCGGCCGCGTCATCTGCGAGACGTGACGCCTGTCGCCGGATTGTCATGAAAGCTTCACTGGACGGGGGGATTGCTTCCTGTATTCAGGAAGCATGGAAAACACTTGCCCCACCCCCGAGGCCGCCGCGGCCTTTGCCTGTCTTGGCCATCCCGGTCGCCTGTCGGTGTTCCGGATGCTCATGCGCTTTGCGCCGCAGGGCGTGCGGCCCACCGAAATCGCCGCGGCGCTGGGGCTGAAGCCAAACACCCTCTCGCATCATCTGGCGGATCTGACTGCTTGCGGGCTGGTCACAGTCACCCGGCAGGGGCGGTCGCTTTTCTACGCCGTCGATCTTCACAAAACCGAATCCCTGATCGGCTATCTCGCCCTCGATCTGGGCCGGGCCCGGCCCGACCTGATGCCCAAAGCTCTTCATGAAAAGGCAAATCCCATGCCCGACACGCCCTTCAACGTGCTTTTCATCTGCTCGGGCAATTCCGCCCGCTCGATCTTTGCCGAGGCGCTCCTGCGCGATCTGGGCGCGGGCAAGTTCACCGCCCATTCCGCCGGAACGCGGCCCGGGACCGCGATCAACCCTTTCGCGCTCGAGGTGCTGAGCCGCAACGGCCATGACACCGGGGGCCTGCGCGCCAAGCATCTGTCGGAGTTCCAGGGCCCCGCCGCGCCGCAGATGGAGTTCGTCTTCACCGTCTGCGATACGGCGGCGGCCGAGGACTGCCCGCCCTGGCCCGGTCAGCCGATCACCGGCCATTGGGGCCTGCCCGATCCGGTCAAGGCCACCGGCACCGAGGCCGAACGCGCGCTGGTTTTCGCCCAGACCTACGGGGCGCTGCGCCGCCGCATTGCCGCCTTTGTCGACCTGCCCTTTGCCACGCTCGACCGGCTGGCGCTGCAAACCCGCGTCGATGCGATCGGCGCCCTGCCCGAAAAGGCCTGAGCCATGGCGAGACTTGCGATCAACGGCTTGGGCCGGATGGGAAAACTGCTCTTGCGGCGGCTCATCGATCTGGGGCGCGGGCCCGAGATCGTGCTTTTGAACGACGCCATGGGCGACGCCGAAACCCATGCGCTGCTGCTCGAGTTCGACACGGTGCATGGCCGCTGGCCGACCCCGGTTGCCGCCACCGAAACCGGGCTTCAGATCGCGGGGCAGCGCATCCGGCTGACGCGGGAAAAGACCCTTGAAGCCCTGCCCCTGGCCGAGATCGGGGTCGATCTGGTGCTCGATTGCACCGGGCAGTTCAAGACCGCGGCCAAGGTCCAGCCCTATTTCGATGCAGGCGTGCGCAAGGTCGTCGTTTCGGCCCCGGTCAAGGATACGGGCGCGCTGAACCTCGTCTATGGCGTGAACCACGTGCTTTACGATGGCAGCCAGCGGCTGATCACGGCGGCGTCCTGCACCACCAACTGCCTGGCCCCCATCGTGAAGGTGATCCACGAAGCGCTTGGAATCAAACACGGATCCATCACCACACTGCATGACGTGACGAACACGCAAACGATCGTCGACCGCCCCGCGAAAGACCTGCGCCGGGCGCGGTCGGCGCTGATGAACCTCATTCCCACCACCACCGGCTCGGCCACGGCGATCACGCTGATCTATCCCGAGCTGAAAGGGCGGCTCAATGGCCATGCCGTCCGGGTGCCGCTTTTGAATGCCTCGCTGACCGATTGCGTCTTCGAACTTGACCGCCCGACCACGGTCGCAGAGGTGAACAGCCTTCTGCAGACCGCCGCCGAGGGAGGGCTGAACGGCATCCTCGGTTTCGAGACGCGGCCGCTGGTGTCGTCGGATTTCACCAACGACCCGCGCTCGGCGGTGATCGACGGCCCCTCGACGATGGTGGTCAATGGCACGCAGCTCAAGCTTTACGCCTGGTATGACAACGAATGGGGCTATGTCTGCCGGATGGCCGATATCGCCCGAATGGTGGCGGGGTCGTTGTGAGCGCCAATCCGATCCGCGCCTACGCTGCCGTCACCGCCGCCTATTGGGCCTTCATGCTCACCGATGGCGCGCTGCGGATGCTGGTGCTGTTGCAGTTCAACGGGCTGGGCTTCAGCCCGGTCGCGCTGGCCTGGCTGTTTCTGCTTTACGAAGTCGCGGGCATTGCCACCAATCTTGGCGCGGGCTGGCTGGCGGCGCGGTTCGGCCTGGCCGCCACGCTTTACGGCGGGCTTGGCCTGCAGGTCGCGGCGCTGGTCGCGCTGACGCAGCTGGACCCGGGCTGGTCGATCCCCGCCTCGGTCGCTTTCGTGATGGCGGTGCAGGGTGTCTCGGGCGTTGCCAAGGATCTGGCCAAGATGTCGTCGAAATCGGCGGTGAAACTGCTCGCCCCCAGCGGCGAGGGCGGGCTGTTTCGCTGGGTGGCGGCGCTGACCGGGTCAAAGAACGCGGTGAAGGGGCTCGGCTTCTTCCTTGGCGCGGCGCTTCTGGCGCTTGTCGGCTTCAAGCCGGCGATCTGGGGCATGGCGGGGCTTCTGGCGGCGATCCTGATCGCGGTCGTGGCCTTCCTGCCCAAGGGCCTGCCCGGGAAGATGAAATCCGACGAGGCCTGGGGCGGCTGGCGGTCGCAGGACCCGCAGGTGAACCGGCTTTCGCTGGCGCGGATGTTCCTTTTTGGCGCCCGCGATGTCTGGTTCGTCGTCGGGCTTCCGGTCTATTTCCAGGCGGTTCTCTCCGACGGCACGGCCGAGGGCCGCCGCGAGGCGTTCTTTCTGACCGGCGGTTTCATGGCGCTCTGGATCATCGCCTACGGCGCGGTGCAGGCCTTTGCCCCCCGCATCTTGGGCGCGAAATCCCAGCCCGAGGCCGCGATCGTGACGAAGGCGATCACCTGGGCGGGCTATCTGGTGCCGATCCCCTTCGGGCTGGCAGCCGCGGTGCTGATCGCCCCCGCCCCCGCGCCCTGGCTGACCGCAACGCTGCTCATCGGACTGCTCGCCTTCGGCTTCGTCTTCGCGGTCAATTCCTCGGTCCATTCCTATCTGATCCTCGCCTTTGGCGATGCGCGGCGGATCACCCGCGATGTCGGTTTTTACTACATGGCCAATGCGGCCGGGCGGCTGATCGGCACGCTTTTGTCGGGGCTCAGCTGCCAGTTCGGCGGGCTGGCGCTGTGCCTTGCCACCGCAGGCGCCATGGCCGCAACCAGCTGGTGGGCCGCCCGCAGGCTGGCGCAGGACTGAGGCGCATCCATATGCGCCTTGACGCATGGCATGCGCCAGGGCGAATATGCGCGAAAGCGCAAGAGGTGTCCGATGATTCTTTCCGTTCTGACGGCCTTGGCCGAGCCGACCCGGTTGGCGGCGATGATCCGTCTTGCGGACGGGCGCGAGCATTGCGTCTGCGAGTTGATGGCGGCGCTTGATGCCACGCAAAGCCGGATGTCACGGCACATGCAGGCGCTGAAACAGGCGGGGCTGGTGGTGGACCGGCGCGACGCGCAATGGGTGCGCTATCGGCTGAACCCGGAGATGCCGCCCGAGATCCGCGCCGTGCTGACCGCCGTTCTCGCCGCCGCCGCCACCGCGGAAAGGAGCGCCGCATGAGCGATCAAACGCTTTCGACACGCCCCGCCCCTGCCTGGGCCTGGCACCTTGGCCTTGCGCTGGCGTTGATCTTCTGGGCGCTGGTCTACCGCCAACTCTCCCCCGCCGCCGAGGCGCTGACCGCGCTCTTGCCCATTGATCGTCACAGCCGCACCGGCGAGGCCATCGCGTTTTTCCTTTACGATCTGCCCAAGGTGCTGATGCTGCTTTCGCTCATCGTGTTCTTGATGGGCTTGCTGCGCAGCTGGTTCTCGCCCGAGCGCACCCGCGCCCTGCTGGCCGGGCGGCGCGAGGGGGTGGGCAATGTCATGGCCGCGGCCCTGGGCGTGGTGACACCGTTTTGCTCCTGCTCGGCGGTGCCGCTCTTCATCGGGCTTGTCTCGGCGGGGGTGCCTTTGGGGGTCACTTTTTCCTTCCTGATCTCGGCGCCGATGGTGAATGAGGTGGCGCTGGTGCTGCTCTTCGGTCTCGTCGGCTGGCAGGTGGCGGCGGTCTATTTCTTCTTCGGGCTCGCCGTCGCCATCGTCTCGGGCTGGGTGATCGGGCGGCTGCATCTGGAGAGCTGGTTGCAGGATTGGGTGCGCGACATTCATTCCGGCGCCAGCGCCCCCGCGGCCTTCGAGGGCGACCGGCTGACCATGGTGGACCGCTACCGCCTGGGCCTTGCGGCGCTGCGCGAGATCGTCGGTCGGGTCTGGATCTGGATCCTTGCCGGGATCGGCATGGGGGCGCTGATCCACGGCTATGTGCCCGAGGATCTGATGGCGCGGATCATGGGGGCGGAGGCCTGGTGGTCGGTGCCCGCCGCCGTGGCAATCGGCATTCCGATGTATACCAATGCCGCCGGCGTGATCCCGATCATCGAGGCGCTTTTGGGCAAGGGCGCGGCCTTGGGCACCGCTCTCGCCTTCATGATGTCGGTGATCGCGCTTTCGCTGCCCGAGATGATCATCCTGAAACAGGTCCTCAGCCTGCGGTTGATCGGCGTCTTCGTGGGGGTGGTGGGCAGCGGCATCCTGGCCGTGGGCTATCTGTTCAACTTTCTGTTCTGAAAGGGTAAATCATGGAAATCAAGGTGCTGGGCACGGGCTGCGCCAAGTGCAAGGCCACCGCCGATCTGATCGCGCAGGTGGCGGCCGAGGCGGGCAAGCCGGTCGAGATCGTCAAGATCGAGGAGATGCGCCAGATCGTCGGCTATGGCGTGATGACGACGCCTGCCGTGGTGGTGGGGGAAAAGGTCGTTCACAAGGGCGCGGTGCCGAGCCGCGATCAGGTGCTGGTCTGGCTGCAAGAGGAGGCGTGAGATGACCCAGGTCGATCTGCCCGAGGCGCGCGACGCCTGCCCGACCACGGCGCAAAAGCGGCTGGCCGAGGGGGCGCTGCTCGTCGATGTGCGCGAGGCGGACGAGGTTGCCGCCTGCGGCTTTGCGGGCTGCGCGGTGATGACGATTCCGCTGAGCCAGTTCGAGGCCCGCTTTGCCGAAATCCCGCGCGACCGCGAGGTGATCCTCGCCTGTGCCACTGGTGATCGCAGCCTCAAGGCCACCTATTTCCTGATGTATCAGGGCTATGCGAAGGTGACGAACATGAAGCACGGGCTGGCCCGCTGGGTCGCCCGGGGCTTTCCCGTCACCGGCAGCGCCACAGCCGTCAGCGCGGGTGGTTGCGGCTGCGGCTCCGGGACGTGCTGCTGAGATCAATGCCCGGCCCGCGCCCGCACGGCGGGGCCGCTTTCATACCAGGGCTTGGTGCGGGCCACGATCCGCACCACCGAGAGCATCACCGGCACCTCGATCAGCACGCCGACCACCGTGGCCAAAGCGGCCCCCGAGGTGAAGCCGAACAGGCTGATTGCCGCCGCCACCGCGAGTTCGAAGAAATTCGACGCCCCGATCAGCGCCGAGGGGGCGGCAACGCAATGCGCCTCGCCGGTCACGCGGTTGAGCCAATAGGCAAGCGCCGCGTTGAAATAGACCTGAATGAGGATCGGCACCGCGAGAAGCGCGATCACCAGGGGCTGGGCCAGAATCTGTTCGCCCTGAAAGCCGAAGAGCAAGACCAGCGTGGTGAGCAGCGCAAGGATCGACACCGGACCAAGGCGCGAGAGCAGCCGTGGCAGCGCTTCGCCGCCTTCGGCCAGCTTGCGGCGGCGGATCCATTGCGCCACCGCCACCGGCACAAGGATGTAAAGCACCACCGACAGCACCAGCGTCGCCCAGGGCACGGTGATCGCCGAAAGACCCAGCAGAAACGCCACGATCGGCGCGAAAGCCACGACCATGATCGCATCGTTCAGCGCCACCTGGCTCAGCGTGAAATGCGGCTCGCCGTTCGAGAGGTTCGACCAGACGAAGACCATCGCCGTGCAGGGGGCGGCGGCGAGCAGGATCAGCCCCGCGATGTAGCTTTCGATCTGATCCGCAGGCAGGAAGGGGCGGAACAGGACCGACAGGAACAGCCACCCCAGCGCCGCCATGGAAAACGGCTTCACCGCCCAGTTGATGAACAGCGTCACCCCGACGCCGCGCCAGTGGCGGGTCACCTGACCCAGCGCGGCGAAGTCGATCTTGAGCAGCATCGGAATGATCATCAGCCAGATCAGCACCGCGACGGGCAGGTTGACGCGGGCGATCTCCGTCGCGCCGATCACGCGAAAGATGGCGGGGAACATCTGCCCCAGCGCGATCCCCGCACCGATGCACAATGCAACCCAAAGCGTCAGATAGCGTTCAAAGAGGCTCATGGAATGTCCTTTCCGGCGGGCAGGCAGCACGCCCCCTCGGGCGGGGGCGTCAGGCTGGCAATGAACGCGCCCAGAGGTGCAAGGGCGGGGGGGCTGAGTGCGTAGCAGATGCGCGGCCCGTCGATTTCGCCGGTTATGATCCCGGCCGCCTTCAGGATGCGCAGATGTTCCGACACCGTAGATTGCGCCAGCCCGACCGCCTCCACGATCTCGCCGCCGATGCAGCCCGGCGTGGCAAGCAGCACCCGCAGGATGCGCAGCCGGGCCGGATGCGCCAGCGATTTCGCCAGTTCCGCAAGTGTGTCGTCGGTAACCATCTATAGCCCCTTTTTCGTCAATCGACGATAGGCGATGAAAGAGTGCGCCGCAAGAGGCAGGCGGCTGGACGCTGTTTGCGAAACCCGCGTTTCGGTGGTCTGGCGGCCGCGAGAATGCTGCACCGAAGACGCCGATCCCGCGGCAGCGCCGCGGCGGTCAGGCCGGGATCAAGGTTCCGGCGCGGAGGACGTTCGAAGCTTTACATAACATTGCTTATGACACTTTGCCCGGGCTCAAGCCGGGCCCGTCCTGTGTTGCGGGTCTTTTCGGGCCGCGCAGCGGTTGCGGGCCCGCGGCGGGCAGCAGGAAATAGGCAGGCCGCAGCATCGCATCGGCCAGGGTGTATTTGCCCAGCACTGCCAGAAAGGCCGCTAGCGCCTCGTTGGCGACATTGGGCAACCGACAGGGACGGGAGATCCGGCATTCATTGCCGGTCAGATAGCATTCGAACAGGCCGAAATCCGGCTCGGTCGCCAGAATCACCTCTGACAGATTGATCTCTCCGGGCGGCCGCGCCAGGGTGAAACCGCCGTTCCGCCCCTTGCTCGACAGCAGAAATCCGCCGCGCGACAGGGTCAGAACCACCTTCTTCACATGCGCCCGCGAGATTGCGAACCACTCCGCCACCTCGTCGATGGTCACCCGGCTCTCGGGCTTGCCGGCGGTATAGATCAGCAGGCGCAGGGCGTAATCGGTGAAGGTCGTCAGGCGCAAGGGCCACCTCTGAACGGATGCACATATCTTGACGCGAAATCGCGGCCGGGTCGAGATCCGATAAAAAGGATATTCCACATGACTTAAATCAAGGCCGATGGCAGGATCCCTCCTTAGGGAGAGATCATGACCTTCACCGCGCCCCTTGCGCGGCGTCTGACGCCGCTGGCCGCCCTGGCCCTTCGCCTGAGCCTCTGTCTGGCTCTGGTGCTGGCGGGCGCCTGGGGGGCGGCGGCCTGCGCGGCGCAGGCGGGGCTGCAACCGATGGAAATCTGCTCGGATGCGGGCGCGCGCGACGTGATCTGGCTTGATGCCGAGGGCCATGCCGCCCCGGCGCCCGGCGCCGCCGATTGCGCCGCCTGCCCCGATTGTCTTGCCGCCGCCGCCGGGGCGCTGGTGCCGCCTCCGGCCCGGCTGACAAAGGTCGCCGACACCCGTTTCGACCCCCTCTGGATGACCGCCCGCGCCGAGATGCCCGCGCGGCCCGATCCTGTTCCCGCTGCCCGCGGCCCCCCGTGCGCGGCCCCTGTCCGGATGATTTCCTGATGCGCAGACCGACCTTTTTCCTTTCCCTTTGCTGCGGGCTGGTGTTCGGGCTTTTGGCGGTGCTGTCGGGGCCCGCGCGGGCCGCGGAAACCGTGCTGGAAAAATACCTGCCGCAGATCGCGGCCGCAGATCTTGTCCCGGGCGCCGACGGTTTCGGCCCCCTGCGCGAGGATCTGGCGGTTGCCCCGGTGCTGCAGGGGCAGACCCAACTCGGCTGGGTCTATGTGACCTCCGATTTCGTCGGCACCACCGGCTATTCGGGCAAGCCCATCCATGTGATGATGGCGCTGGACCCCGCGGGCAAGGTGATCGGCGCGCAGTTGGTCAAGCATTCCGAGCCGATCGTTCTGGTCGGCATCCCCGAGGCCAAGGTCAAGGCGCTGGTCGGCTCCTATATCGGCGTCGATCTGCCGAAAGCCGCCGCCGACAAGGCCACGGCGCATGATCTGCAGATCATTTCGGGCGCCACGGTCACGGTGATGGTGATCGACGATTCGATGCTGCGATCGGGGATCAAGGTCGCCCGGGCGCTTGGCCTGGGTGGCATGAGCGCCGAGGTGGCGAGTGGCCCGAAGGCCGAGATCAACCCGGAGGCCCCTGCCCCCGAAGGCTGGCTGTCGATGCTGGGCGACGGCACGGTGCGGCGGCTGTCGCTCGATGTCGGTCAGGTGAACGAGGCTTTCGCGGCCCTGCCCGATCCGCGCGCCGCCGCCCGGGCGCTGCGCGAGCCGCCGCAGACAAGCTTCATCGACCTGAATCTGGCGCTGGTCTCGGTGCCCGGCATCGGCAAGGCGGTTCTGGGCCCGGCCGAGGCGGCAAACCTGCAGGCCTGGCTCAAGCCCGGCGAAGCCGCCGTGGCCGTGGCGGCGAACGGGCTTTATTCCTTCAAGGGCTCGGGCTATGTCCGCGGCGGCATCTTTGACCGCATCGTGCTGGTGCAAGATGACGTGACGGTGCGGTTCCATGACCGCGATCACCGCCGTCTGGTCTCGCTTGAGGCCAAGGGCGCCCCCGGCTTCACCGAAACCGACCTGTTCCGGATCCCGGCCGATCTGGGCTTTGACCCTGCGAAACCGTTCCGGCTGCAGCTTCTGGTGCAACGCCCGGTGGCGGCGACGGATAAGGTCTTCACCACCTTCGATCTGGGCTATCAGCTGCCTGCGGGCTATCTGAAACCCGTGGCCGTGGCGGCGCCCGCCCCGGTCGAGGAAACCGCGGCGCAGGCCGATCTGTGGCGGTCGATCTGGGCGGGCAAGCGCCTTGAGATCGCCGTCACCGGGGCGATGCTGACCGTTCTGACGCTGGTCTTCTTTTTCCAGAACGCGATGACGCGCAATGCCCGGGCCTTCTTCTGGTTCCGCATGAGCTTCCTGACGGTGACGCTGGTGTTCCTGGGCTTTTACGCCAATGCGCAGCTTTCGGTGGTCAATCTGATGGCGCTTTTCGGCGCGCTGACCACCTCCTTCAGCTGGCAGGCCTTCCTGCTTGATCCCTTGACCTTCATCCTGTGGTTTGCCGTCGCCGCCGCGCTGCTGTTCTGGGGCCGCGGCGCCTATTGCGGCTGGCTTTGCCCCTTTGGCGCCTTGCAGGAAATCACCAACCGCATCGCCCGCGCCCTGCACATTCCGCAATGGACCCTGCCCTGGGGCCTCAATGAACGGCTTTGGCCGATCAAATACATGATCTTCCTTGGGCTGTTCGGGGTCTCGCTGGGCTCGATCGAACAGGCCGAACATCTGGCGGAAATCGAGCCCTTCAAGACCGCGATCATCCTGAAATTCGTGCGCGCCTGGCCCTTTGTCGCCTATGCCGCCGCGCTGCTGCTGGCCGGGCTTTTTGTCGAGCGGTTCTATTGCCGCTATCTCTGCCCGCTGGGCGCGGCACTCGCCATTCCGGCGCGGCTGCGGATGTTCGACTGGCTCAAGCGCTACCACGATTGCGGCAACCCCTGTCAGGTCTGCGCGCATGACTGCCCGGTGCAGGCGATCCACCCCACGGGCGAGATCAACCCGAACGAATGCGTCACCTGCCTGCATTGCCAGGTGCTTTACCAAAGCCACGCGCGCTGCCCGGTGGTGATCCGGCAGGACAAACGCCGCGCCGCCGTGGCGCCGACATCGGCGTCGGTGCCGCGCGATCTGCGCAACCATCCCCATACCCCTCACTGAACGAAAAGGAGTTCGACCATGACCGAGGAAACCAGATCCGGCATCAGCCGCAGGATGCTTCTGGGCGCCACCGCGGGCGGCGCGGCGCTGGCGGGCGGGCTTGCCGGCCGTCTGGCGCTTGGCACCGGGATCGGCGCGGCGACGCTGGCCACCGCGGCGCAGGCCGAAGGCGCCACGGGCGGCTTCGAGGTCGCCCCGGGCCAGCTGGACGAATATTACGGCTTCTGGTCCTCGGGCCAGTCGGGCGAGATGCGCATTCTCGGCGTGCCCTCGATGCGCGAGCTGATGCGGGTTCCGGTGTTCAACCGCTGCTCGGCCACCGGCTGGGGGCAGACGAATGAGTCGCTGCGCGTGCATCAGCGCGCGATGACCGAACACACGAAGAAATTCCTCGCGGCCAACGGCAAGAAGATCCACGATCAGGGCGATCTGCACCACGTCCACATGTCCTTCACCGAGGGCAAGTATGACGGCCGCTTCCTGTTCATGAATGACAAGTCGAATACCCGCGTCGCCCGGGTGCGCTGCGACGTGATGAAATGCGATGCGATCCTCGAAATCCCGAATGCGCACGCCATCCACGGGCTGCGGCCGCAGAAATGGCCGCGCTCGAATTACGTCTTCTGCAACGGCGAGGATGAAACGCCGCTGGCCAATGACGGCGCGACGATGGACGACGTGGGCACTTACGTGAACATCTTCACCGCGGTCGATGCCGACAAGTGGGATGTGGCGTGGCAGGTGATCGTGTCCGGCAACCTCGACAATTGCGACGCCGATTACGAAGGCAAATGGGCGTTCTCGACCAGCTACAACAGCGAAATGGGCATGAACACCGCCCAGATGACCGCCTCGGACATGGACCATGTCGTCGTCTTCAACATCGCCGAGATCGAAAAGGGCATCAAAGCGGGCGACTATCAAACGCTCAACGGCGTCAAGGTGATCGACGGCCGCAAGGGCTCGAACAAGAACTACACCCGCTACATCCCCGTCGCGAACAACCCGCATGGCTGCAACATGGCCCCCGACAAGGTGCACCTGTGCATCGGCGGCAAGCTCTCGCCCACCGTCACGGTGATCGACGTCACGAAGCTGGACACGCTGTTTGCCTCGGATGTCGATCCGCGTTCGGTCGTGGTGGCGGAACCGGAACTGGGGCTGGGCCCGCTGCACAACGCCTTTGACGGCAAGGGCAATGTCTATACCTCGCTCTTCCTCGACAGCCAGGTGGTGAAATGGAACATCGATCTGGCCAAGCGGCTTTACGCGGGCGAAAAGGTCGATCCGATCCTCGACAAATGCGACGTGCAATATCAGCCGGGCCACCTCAAGACCTCGATGGGCGAGACCCTCGAGGCCGATGGCAAGTGGCTGGTTTGCCTGTGCAAATTCTCCAAGGACCGGTTCCTGAACGTCGGGCCGCTGAAGCCCGAAAACGACCAGCTGATCGACATCTCGGGCGACAAGATGAAGGTCGTGCACGACGGGCCGAACTTCGCGGAACCGCATGATGCGATTGCCGTGCATGCCTCGAAGATGACGGGCATCAAATCGATCTGGGACCGCAACGACCCGTTCTGGGCCGAGACGCGCAAACAGGCCGAGGCCGATGGCGTCGATCTGGACGACGAACAGGCCTTTGTCATCCGCGACAAGGCCGATCCGACCAAGGTCCGCGTCTACATGTCGGCCGTGGCGCCGAACTATGCGATGGAAAGCTTCGAGGTGAACGAGGGCGACGAGGTGACGATGGTCATCACCAACCTCGATGACATCGACGACCTGACGCATGGCTTCACCATGGGCGGCCACGGCGTGGCGATGGAGATCGGACCGCAGGCGACCTCGTCGGTCACCTTCGTCGCCGCCAATCCGGGCGTCTACTGGTATTACTGCCAGTGGTTCTGCCACGCGCTGCACATGGAAATGCGCGGCCGCATGTTCGTGCGTCCGAAGGCGTAACCGATGCGGCTGCCCTGTCTCTCTCTCCTCCTGATCCTGCTCGCCTGCCCCTTGCAGGCAGAAACGGTCATGGTGTTCCCGGGCAAGGCAGCCCTGCAAGGCGCGATCGCCACGGCCCGCCCGGGCGACGTGCTCAAACTGGCGGCGGGGTCCTATGGCCCCGCCGTCATCGACAAATCCCTTACGCTTGACGGGCAGGGCGGCGCGGTGATCGACGGCAACGGCCGCGGCACGGTGCTGACCGTGACCGCCGATGACGTCACCCTGCGCGGGCTGACCGTGCAGAACTCGGGCCGCCGCAACGAGGAGATCGACGCCGGGATCAAGGTGGTCAAGGGCGTGGCCCGCACGCTGATCGAGGGCAACCTTCTGCGCGACAACCTGCACGGGATCGACTTTCACGGCGCCATCGACGGCACGGCGCGGCGCAACACCATCCTTGGGCGGCAGGATGCGCACATGATCGCGCGGGGCAACGGCTTTTACGTCTGGAACGCGCCCGGCGTGCTGATCGAGGACAACGAGGTGCGCTGGGGCCGCGACGGCATCTTTTCCAATGCCTCGAAAAAGGACATCTACCGGCGCAACACCTTTCGCGATCTGCGCTTTGCCATCCACTACATGTATACGAATGACAGCGTGGTCGAAGACAATATCTCGATCGGCAACCACCTTGGCTTTGCGATGATGTATTCGCGCCGGGTGCAGGTGACGGGCAATATCTCGCTGATGGATCGTGACCACGGGGTGATGCTGAATTCCACGAACGATGCCGACGTGATCGGCAATCTGGTCATCGGCGCGGCGAAATGCACCTTTCTTTACGATGCGAACAAGAACCTGATCGCGGAAAACCGCTTTCAGGGCTGCGACATCGGCATTCACTATACCGCCGGATCGGCACGGAATGCGGTGACCGGCAATGCCTTTGTGGGCAACCGCAATCAGGTGAAATATGTCGGCACCCGCGATCTGGAATGGAGCCTGGACGGGCGCGGCAATTTCTGGTCCGACCTTGCCGCCTTCGATCTGAACGGCGACGGCTTTGCCGATCAGGCGTTCCGGCCGAATGACCTGATGGACCATATCCTGTGGTCGCAACCCGCGGCCGGGCTTCTGATCGGCGCGCCCGCGGTGCAGCTGATCCGCTGGAGCCAGCAAAGTTTCCCCGCGACGCTGCCCGGCGGCATCGTCGACAGCCATCCGCTGATGGCGCCCCTTGAAATCCCCCTTGCCCCCGAACTGGCCGCGGCTGCGGCGGAACTGGGCGACCGCTGGACGAAAGACACCGAAGAAGATGCTGAAACTGACCTCGCTCACTAAGCACTATCAGGAGGTTGCGGCGCTCAGTGCCGTCAGCTTCCAGGTCGCCCCCGGCGAAAGGGTGGCGCTTTTGGGCCATAACGGCGCGGGCAAATCCACGCTGATGAAGATCGTCCTCGGCCTGATCCCGTTCGACGGCGGGCAGGTCTCGGTTCTGGGGGCGGCGCCGGGATCGGCGCAGGCGCGGGCGGGCGTGGCCTATCTGCCCGAAAACGTCGCCTTTCACCCCGCCCTGACCGGCGAGGAACAGATCCGACTTTTTCTGTCGCTGCGCGGCGAGGATCCCGGGCAGGCGCGCAGCCTGCTCGATCGGGTCGGACTGCATGGCGCGGCGCGGCGGCGGATCGGCACCTATTCCAAGGGGATGCGGCAGCGCGTCGGGCTGGCGCAGGCGCTGGTGGGGCGTCCGAAACTGCTGATCCTTGATGAACCGACCTCTGGCCTCGATCCGGTGTCGCGGCGGGATTTCTATGCGCTTTTGGACGAACTGGCGGCCGAGGGCGCGGCGATCCTGCTCTCGTCGCATGCGCTGACCGAGGTGGAGGCGCGGACCGACCGGATCGTGATCCTGTCGGGCGGGCATCTGGTGGCGACGGGCACGCTGGCCGGTCTGCGCGCCGCGGCCGATCTGCCGGTGACGCTGCAGATCACCCCGGCGTTCGGGCAGGTCGAAACCGTCGCCCTTGCCCTGCCCGAGGCGGTGCTTTCCGGCGCGCAGTTTCATCTGAACGTGGCGCAGGGGCAGAAGCTGGCCTGGCTGGGCCGGATTGCGGCTCTGGGCGCGGCGGTGACCGATCTCGACCTGATCCCGCCCTCGCTTGAAGACATCTACAGCCATTTCAGCCGGAGGGACGGGCAATGACGGCGATCCTTGCGCTGGCGAAAGCCGAATTCCGCATCGCCGCGCGCAACCGCTGGCTGGCGATTGCCGCCGTGCTGATGGTGATCTTCGCGCTGATCCTGACCGCGGCGGGCTCTGGCCCCACCGGCAGTCTGGGCGTGGACCGGCTGTCGGTGACGGTGGCCAGCCTGACCAGCCTCTCGGTCTATCTGGTGCCGCTGATCGCGCTGTTGCTGTCCTTCGACGCGGTGGCGGGCGAGGCCGAACGCGGCACGCTCTCGCTCATCCTGACCTATCCGGTCGGGCGCGGGCGGATCCTGGCGGGCAAGGCGGCGGCGCATCTGGCGATCCTGATGCTGGCGCTGGTGGCGGGCTATGGCGCGGCGGGGGTGGCGGCCGTGCTGCTCGATCCGGCCTCGGTCGCGGGGCTTGGCGCGCTGTTGCGGCTAATCTGGACCTCGGTCGCGCTTGGCGCCACTTTCCTTGGGCTGGGCTATGCGATCTCGGCGCGGGCCAGGCGGCCCTCGGGGGCGGCGGGCCTGGCGATCGGGCTCTGGCTTCTGGTCGTCGTGCTTTATGATCTGGCGCTTCTGGCCGCGGTGGTGGCAGACAATGGCGGCTTTTTCACCAGACAGGTCTTTCCGCTGACGCTGCTGGCCAATCCGGCCGATGCGTTCCGGCTTTACAACCTGGCCGCCTCGCAGGCGACGGCGGTCGCCGCCGGGGTCGCTGCCGCCGCGCAGGCGGTGCCGGTCTGGCAATCGGCGGCCTCCGTCCTTCTGTGGCCCCTCGTCTCGGGCGGGCTTGCCCTTCTCTCGTTCAAAAAGGTCGTGCCATGAAACGCTTCCTCCTTGCCTTCTGCCTGCTGGCCGCCTGCCGCGAGGAGGCCGCGATCCCGCAGCCGGTGTCGCTGACCCCCGAGGCGGTGGGCTATTTCTGCCAGATGAACATTCTCGATCACGGTGGCCCGAAGGCGCAGGTGCATCTGGATGCCCACCCCGGAAAACCCTTGTTCTTCAGTCAGGTGCGCGATGTCGTCACCTATCTGCGGATGCCCGAAAAGGATGGCGCGGTGCAGGCCAGCTATGTCACCGACATGGGCGCGGGCGATTGGACAAAGCCCGGCAGCCTGCCCTGGATCGCCGCCGATACGGCGGTTTATGTGGTCGGCAGCTCGCGGCTGGGCGGGATGGATCAGCCCGAAACCGTGCCCTTCGCCCGGACCGAGGATGCCCGGGCCTTCATCGCCCAATATGGTGGGCAGCTGATGCGGCTTTCCGAAATCCCCGAGACCGTTCTGGCCCCCGTCCCGCCCGAGGTGCAGGCGGCAGAAGAGGCCGATTACCGGGCGCGGATGCAAAAACACGACCATGCGAAGATGCAGGGGGGGATGTGATGACCGATTTCA
The DNA here is from genome assembly GCF_000021865.1 of Rhodobacter capsulatus SB 1003. Classification (NCBI taxonomy): domain Bacteria; kingdom Pseudomonadati; phylum Pseudomonadota; class Alphaproteobacteria; order Rhodobacterales; genus Rhodobacter; species Rhodobacter capsulatus. The sequence goes on along the minus strand of NC_014035.1, from coordinate 55,791 downwards.
GCCGCCGCCGGTTTCTGAGCATTTCCGCCGGGATCGCCGCCCTTGCCGCCAGCCCGCTCGCCGCCGCCAGCCGGGTCTGGGAGGGGATCGCCCTTGGCGCCCGCGCCCGGATCGTGATCGACCACCCCGAGGCGGCGGCGATCACCGCCGAAGCCGCCGCCGAGATCGCGCGACTGGAGGCGGTGTTTTCGCTGACCCGGGCCGACAGCGCGCTGAGCCGGCTGAATGCGGCCGGTCGGCTGGAAGATCCGCCCTTCGAGCTGCTCGAATGCCTGGCGCTGGCGGGAACGGTCCATGCTGCGACGGCGGGGCTCTTCGATCCGACGGTGCAGCCGCTCTGGACGCTGTATGCGACCCGGTTCGGCGCCGGTCTTGCCCCGGATGAGGCGGAAATCGCGGCGGCTTTGCACCGGGTTGACTGGGGTTCGGTGCGGTTCGACAGCGGCGGGATCCGGCTGGCCCCCGGACAGACGCTGACGCTGAACGGCATTGCGCAGGGTTTCATCGCCGACAAGGTGGCGGCGCTTTTGCGCGGCCGCGGGCTGGAGCGCATCCTGATCGACACCGGCGAGATGCGCGCGCTTGGCCCGCAGACCGATGGCACGCCCTGGCCGATCACCTTGGCCGCAGGCGGTCAGGTCGCCTTGCAGGATCGCGCGCTGGCCAGTTCCTCGGCGCTTGGAACGACCTTCGACAGCGCCGGGCGGGTCGGTCACATCCTGCATCCGGGGACCGGCCGCCCGGCGCCCGCGGTCTGGAAGCTGGTGACGATCACCGCGCCCGAGGCCGGTCTGGCCGATGCGCTCTCGACCGCGGCCTGTCTGATGCCGCGGGCCGAGACGATCCTGCAGGCCGTGACCCGGTTTCCGGGGGCGCGTGTAGAACATCTGGCCTGACCCGGTCTGCGCCATATTGACGCATGACGGCGGCGTGATTACTGCGAGAGACATGAAAGCACCGGCCTTCAGAAAGCTTGACCGGCTTGCCGTCTGGACGCTCGTTCTCGGGCTGGTTCTGGCGGCGCTGCTGCCGCCCGCGGTGCGGCCGCTGCGCGCGGCTTCGGGCACGCTCGAGATGGTGCTGTGTTCGGGCCATGGCCCGGTGTCGGTGATCCTTGATCTTGACAGCGGAAAGCCGCTTGATCGGCTGCCCGCCTCCGATGACCGGCATTGCAGCTGGGCCTGCTGCCATCTGGCGGCGCCGGTTGCCGCGCTGCCCGCGGGCTTGCCGCTGCCGGTGCGGATGGCGCGGGCCACCCGGATCAAACCGCCCCCGACGATCCTGCGCGACGGCCATGTGACCGGCCTGCCGCCCGCCACCGGCCCCCCCGTGACTGCCGTGACCTGACCAGAGCTCACGACTTTCACAGGAGACATCATGACCGATCTACCGCCGGGGGCCACGCCCCCCGAGGCGCAGCCGCGCCTGAACAGCTTTTACTTCACCGCCTGGCGCTGGCATTTCTACGCCGGGCTTTACGTCGTTCCCTTCCTGCTGATGCTGGCCGTCACCGGGGCGCTGATGGTGTGGTTCACCGCCATCGATTCGGAATATGGCGACCGCATCGCCATCGCCCCCGCGGCGCAGGCCTTGGGCGTCGGCGCGCAGATCGCCGCCGCCGAGGCTGCGCATCCGGGCAGCCGGGCCGACAAATACATCTCCCCGCGCGACGACCGGACCCCGGCGATCGTGCGGGTAGAGGACGGCGAGACGGCGCGGATGCTGGCCGTCGATCCCTATTCGGGCGCGGTCGTTTCCGATCGTCCCGAGGCGGGCACCTGGAACGACTGGCTGACCAACCTGCATGGCGAGCTGCTCTGGGGCGGCAATGGCGGGCCGGGGGATACGCTGGTGGAAATCGCCGCCAGCCTTGCGGTGATGATGCTGGCCAGCGGGCTTTATCTGGCCTGGCCGCGGCAGGGCAAAGGCTGGCGCGCGGTGCTGGTGCCCGATCTGGCCGCGCGGGGGCGCAGCTTCTGGAAGTCGCTGCATGTGACGACCGGGGTCTGGGTCGCGCTGTTCCTTGCGTTTTTCCTGCTCACCGGCATGAGCTGGACCGGCGTCTGGGGCGGCAGGATCGTGCAGCCCTGGTCCAGCTTTCCGGCCGCGAAATGGGATGCGGTGCCGCTTTCGGACGCAACCCATGCCGCGATGAACCATACCGCGCAGGAAGAGGTGCCCTGGGTGCTGGAACTGGTGCAGCTGCCCGCCTCGGGCTCGCAGGCGGGGGTGCAACTGCTGCCGCCGGGGACGCCCGTCACCTTCGAGACGGTGATGGCGGGGGCCCGGGCGCTTGGCTTTGACGCGCGGGTGCAGGTTTCGGCGCCCGCCGATGCGACCGGGGTCTGGACGCTGTCGCGCGATTCGCAAAGCTATGACAGCCCGACCCCGACCAGCGACCGCACCGTGCATCTTGACCAGTATACCGGCAAGGTGCTGGCCGATGTCCGCTTTGCCGATTACCCGCTGATGGGCAAGATGATGGCGGTGGGGATCGCCCTGCACGAGGGGCAGCTGGGCTGGTGGAGCGTCGCGCTGAACCTGCTGATCTGCGCCGGTCTGGTGCTGTCCTGCGTCGCGGGCGTGGTGCTGTGGTGGAAGCGTCGTCCGGTTGCGGCCGGGCGTCTGGCCGCGCCGCCGCGCGGGCCGCAGGCGCGGCTCTGGACTGGCGGGCTTGTCGTCGCGGTGCTGGTCGGGCTGGCCTTTCCGCTGGGCGGGGCGGCGATCCTTGCGGTGCTGGCGCTCGATGCGCTGCTGCTGCGCCACGTTCCGGCGCTGAAACGGGTCCTGTCCTGAGCCCCCTTGCCGCCCCGGTTGTCCGGGGCGGCGTCAGATCCCGCCAGCCTCGGCAATCAGGCTTCGGACCCAGCGCGCCGCCAGCACGCTGGCATGCAGGCCAAAGGGCAGCGCCCAAAGCAGCGCCGCCGTCGGCGACAGCGCGGCAAAGCCGAGCGCCTGCCCCATCAGTCCCAGCATGAACAGGTTGACCGCCACCGCCGCGGTGACAAAGGGATAAAGCAGCAGCCCCAGGCGGGACAGGCGCGGCAGGCGCCCGGGGATCGCTGCCGGGGGGGTGGTGCGGGACGATGTCGTCATCAAGGCCTCCATGCCTTTCCCGTTTCCGTGATCCCCCGCCGCTCGCGGGCCTTCCTTGACTTTCATCAAGGGGATCAAGGCGCTTTGCGCCAAGCTGCGCACAGATCGCGAAAGGACCTGCCATGACCGCCCTCAAACGCCTTTTTTCCGAAGGCTTCCGTCTGTTTTTCCTGCTCTCTGCCGTCTGGGGCACGGTGGCGATGCTGGTCTGGGGGCTGTGGCTTGCGGTGCACGCGTTTGGCGGCATGATGGAGCTGCCCGCCGATATGGTGCCGCAATGGTGGCATGGCCACGAGATGATCTTCGGTTTCGGCGCGGCGGCGACGGCGGGGTTCCTGCTGACGGCGGTGCCGAACTGGACCGGCGCCGCCCCGGCCGGGCCGCGGTTCCTGATCCTGGCCGGGGGGCTGTGGCTGGCCGGACGGGTCGGGATGTGGCTTTGGGGGGCGCTGCCCGCGCCGCTGGCCGCCGGGCTTGCGCTGGCTTTCCTGCCGGTCCTGACCGGGCGGATCTGGCTGATGCTGCGGGCGGCGCCGAAACCGGCCAATCTGCTGGTGCTGGGCGTCGTGGCGCTGATCTGGGGGGCGCAGCTGCGGGTGCTGCTGGATCTGCTCGGCTGGCCGATGGGCGATGCCGTCGCGGGGCTGCACGGGGCGCTGGCAACGCTGATCGCGCTGATCGTCATCATCGGCGGGCGGATCACCCCGGCCTTCACCCGCAACGCGCTGGCGCGCCGGGCGATGCTGGCGGGCGCGGCCCCGGATCTGGGCAAGCCCCGGGCCCCGGGCCTGCCGGTCAGCTTCGCACCGGCCGACAGGCTGGCCGTCGGTGCCGCGATCGCCGCCGCGCTGGCGATCACCCTTGGCCTGCCGGATCCGGTGATCGGCACGGCGGAACTGACCCTTGGCGCGGCCCAGCTGATCCGCATCGCGCGCTGGCAGGGCTGGGCGGTGCGGGGGGAGCCGATCCTGGCCGTCCTGCATGCGGCGATGGCGCTGGTGGGCTTCGGCGCGCTCTTGCAGGGGCTGGCCGCCTTCGGCATCGGATCTCAGATCGGCGCGCTGCATTTTTCCGCCATCGGCGGCATCGGCACGATGGTCAGCGCGGTGATGAGCCGCGCCACGCTCGGCCATACCGGCCGCCCGCTGGTCGCCCCCTTCCCCGTCGCGCTGGCCTATGCGCTGATCCCGCTGGCCGCGCTGCTTCGCTGGGCCGCCGCCGTCGGGCCGCTGGCGCTTTACACTCCCGGCACGATCCTTGCGGCGACGCTTTGGGCGCTGGCCTTCATGCTGATCCTGATCGCGCTTGCGCCCCTGCTGCTGGGTCCGCGCCCGCATTCCTGAATGCAAGCGGTGCATCGGCCCGATAAACCCCGATTTTCGGCCCCTCGAATGATCGGAACGATGGCGGAGGCGGCGCTGACCGGCTGAGCGCCGGGTTCGGGACCGCTGCCGGGGCCACGGATACCGTGCCTGGCTCTCATGTCTCGGCGCGAATTCCGCACAAGGCCCTTAAAATGGGTTCTCCAACATCGCTCCGGTCGGGGCGAAATCGCTGACATTCCCGGTCACGACCGTTGCGCCGTGGCGCAGCGCGGAGGCGGCGATCATGAGATCCGCGCCATTATGTCCGATGGCGGCGGACAGCTGGCCCCAAATCCGCGCATCCTCCGCCTCGAAAGGAAGCAGGCGGTCCGAAAACATCAGAACGGTGCGATCCAGCCAAACGCGAAGGTCGCGCGCAAAGTCGGGATCACGCGGGTCCTGCAAACGAATGCCGCGTTCGATCTCGCCCAGCGTGATGACGCTCAAAAAGAGATCCTGCTCCGCTTTTCCGCGCAGCCAGGCGGCCACCTTCGGCGCGCGGTCGGGACGACGCACAGCAGAAATGACATTCGTATCAAGGATGTACATCAGAAGTCCACATTGCGCGGGGCAACAGTGGCCCGGGGCACATCGCCCCCGGGAAACGCCATCAGATGATCCGCAAAGCTTTCGCGCGCTTTCACCGCCCCGGCCAGAAGTCGTCGATACTCCTCTACGGAAACAACCACCACCGCGGGCTTGCCTCTACGGCTCACCTCTTGCGGCTGACCCGCAAGCGCAGCTTCGACCACCGCGCTGAACTTGTTCTTGGCATCCTGAACGGTCCACATCAACGCACCCATCTGGCTAGCTGGCTAGACATATAGCTAGGACTGCCGCCGCATTTCGTCAAGTGGCCCGTTCAACACCGTCAGCTAAGGCGATCTGCGGGAGGGGATCACCTTGCGATCCTCCACCTCGGCAGCGGGTCCATCGCGCCGCGGGGCGTTTCTTGATCAGCCAGCCACGGTCTCTGAAGGCCGCCATCTCGCGCTGGACTGTCCGGGTCGCAGAGTCGGCAAGTTTTGACACGATCTCGGCGGAAAGCGGCTTTTCGCGGATGACGCATGGCGCAGCAAGAGAGCTGTCATTCCGTCATCGGGAAAGGCCGGCCTTCCGGCAATCACGGCGCTTTGGGGACTTTCTGTCAGGGGACGGCGGGCGATCGGGGGCGGTCCGCAAGCCATTGACGCAGGGTCACCGCCGCCAGGATGGCCGCCCCGATCACGGTGGAGATGATCTCGGGCGCGATCATCAGCAGCGCCGCAATCGGCAGAGCCACCCGTTCGATCAGCAGCAGCGGGCGCAGCAGCCAGTTGGTGATGGCCGCCGACAGCGCGATGATGCCAAGCACGGCCCCGCTGAACGCCAGCGCGAACGATCCCCAGCTGAAATCTGCCGTCACCAGCAGCAAGGACGGCGAGAACACGAACATGAACGGCACCAGCGCCTTGCCCATCGAAAGGCGGAACGCGGTGTTGCCGGCCTTGAACGCATTGGCCCCGGCGATCCCCGCGGCGGCATAGGCGGCCATCGCCACCGGGGGCGTCACATCCGCCAGCACGCCAAAGTAGAACACGAAGAAATGCGCCACGAGCGGCTCGACATTCATCATCGACAGGACCGGGGCCGCCACGGCGACCATGATGATGTAGTTTGCCGTCGTCGGAATCCCGCAGCCCATCAAGATGCACACCACCGCCGTCATCATCAGCGTGAACAAGAGTGCGAGCGTGGACATGCTGAACAGTTCGATCGGCAGGAAGGCGAGGAAAGCATGGGTGCTTTCCGCCCAACCCTGGGCCACGCTGGTCAGCATGAACGCGATCTTGAAGCCGATGCCCGTCAGCGTGACAACCCCGATGACAACCCCCACCAGCGCCGCAGCCGCCGTCACGGCAAGCGCGCCCTTGGCGCCCGAGATGAAGCTCTCGTAGATGCCCGCGGCGAACTCGCGGATGCCCTTGGCCAGCCCCGCCGCCATCACCCGCTGAATGGCATAGATCACGATACAGGCGGTGATCGCCCAGAAGGCGGCCAGAAACGGCGTGCGCCCCGACATCAGCATGTAAACCAGCAGGATCAGCGGCAGAATCGACAGCCAGCCCTCGCGCAGCACCCGCATCGCATTGGGCAATTCTTCCTTGCGCAGGCCGCGGATGCCCAGTCGCCGGGCCTCCAGATGCACCTGCACCAGCACCCCGAAAAAGTGCATGAAGGCGGGCACGATGGCCGCAATCAGGATGGTGCGCAGCGGGATGCCCAGATATTCGACCATCAGGAACGCCACCGCCCCCATCACCGGCGGGGTGATCTGACCGCCGGTGGAGGCGGCCGCCTCGACCGCCGCCGCGAAATGACGCCGGAAGCCGATCTTGATCATCGCGGGAATGGTCAGCGCGCCGGTGGTCACCGTATTGGCGATGGACGAGCCCGAGATCGAGCCCAGAAGCGCCGAGGACACGACCGACACTTTCGCCGGACCGCCGGAAAAGCGCCCGGTCAGCGCCGTCGCCAGGTCAATGAACAACTGACCCAGCCCGATACGCTGCGCCATCGCCCCGAACAGCACGAAATGGAACACATAGGTCGCGATGACACCCAGCGCGGTGCCGTAGACACCCTGCGACGACAGGTAAAGGTGGTTGACGATCCCCGACCAGTCCGCTCCGGGATGCACGAAGATCCCCGGCATCGACTGGCCGAAATAGGCATATCCGATGAACATCAGCGCGATGAGGGGCAAGGGCCAGCCCATCGACCGGCGCACGGCCTCAAGCAGGGTCACCAGAAGGATCGTCCCCATCGCCACGTCGATCTGCAGCGGATTGCCGATGCGGAAGGCAAGCTGATCATAGATCCACGGCACATAAAGCGCGCTGACCAGTGCCCCGATGCCGAAAAGCCAGTCCGTGACCGGCAGGCCAAGCACGGCAAAACCATGCGTCCTGTGGCGCCGAGAGGACAGCGCGGCAAAGCTGAGGAAGATCAGCAGCAGCGACACCCCCATGTGGATGCCGCGATGGGTGGTGGCGCGCGGAATGCCGAAACCGGAGGTATAGTAGTGATAGCAGGCCAGCGCGAAGAGGATCACCCCCGCCAGAGTGGCCACGGGCCGCGTGACGGTGCGAAAGCGCGCTTCGGGATCGAACTGTTCTTCGATCGCTGCAAGCTCCGCTGCGGTCATCGCGCGTTTGCCGTCACTCATCGGGGTATCCTCAAGGCTCGTGTAGATAAAGGAACGCGATCGGCGGTCGCGATCGCGTTCCCGGTCGGTTCAGAACAGGCCGATCACTTGATCGCGCCGACTTCCCTATAGAACTTTTCGGCGCCCGGATGGAACGGGATACCCGCGCCCTGCACCGCATTTTCCAGCGTGATGAACTTGCCCTTGGAATGTCCGTTGGCAAACAGCTTCTGGGTGGTCTCGTTGAACATCGCCTTGGTGATGCCGTAGACCAGCTCTTCGGAGAGATCGGCCGAGGTCACCAGCTGCGCGCCCACCGACAGGGTGGGCACTTCGGCGTCCTGGCCCTTGTAGGTGCCCGCCGGAACCACGTCATTGGCGAAGAACTTGTATTCGGCGCGCAGCGCATCGACCTCGGGGCCGGTGATCGGAACCATCACCACCTCATGCTGGCTGGACAGTTCGGCGATCGCACCGGCCGGATAACCGCCCACGAAGAAGAACGCGTCCATCGCCCCGTCGCGCATCCGGTCCGAGGCCTGATCGGGTTTCAGATATTCCGGCGTGATGTCGGCTTCGGTCAGGCCGAAGGCGCCCAGAATGATCTTGGCATCGACCAGCGTGCCCGATCCCGGCTCGTCAAGCGACACCCGCTTGCCCTTGAGATCGGCAACAGAGGTGATGCCCGACGCCTTGGTGGCGACAAGATGGATGCTTTCGGGGTAAAGGGTCGCGATCAGCCGCAGCTTTTCGACCGGCGGCTGACCTTCCCAGATGCCGGTTCCGGTCTGCGCCCAGAAGGCGACGTCGGACTGGCTGAAGCCTGCCTCAAGCGTGCCGCCGTTGATCGAATTCACGTTGCCGACCGACCCGTTCGAGGCCACGGCAGTGGCGATCAGCCCGGGCACGCCGCAAGACCCGCCATCCGCGCAGGCGCGCGATCCCGGCGGATTGGAAATCGCGTTCGCGATCAGGCCGCCGATCGGATAGTAGGTCCCGGCCGTGCCTCCGGTTCCGATCCTGAAAAACTGCAGGTCTTGCGCCACAACGCCCTGCGCCATCAGGCCGACCGCAAGCGCGGCTCCCGCAAGGGATTTGAAAGAAACGAATTTCATAGGTAGATCCTCCAGGACGTCGGTGGGGTAGATGCCGCTGCGAGCAAGCAGACCCTCCCGACCGTAAGGGATGATCCGCGTCAGGTCCAGCTTCGACGGCCAGGCAAGACTTTCCGGCAGGCCGTCGAGAGACGGCGGAGCGCGGCACCGCGGCGCGAGGGCGAGGCGGCCGGGCGTTCCGGACAGCTTGACCTTCCTGTCCCGAACTGGCAGCCTTCGTCCGTGCATGGTGCCATCGCAGATCCGATGGCAGGGAACAGGACAGCCATCCCGCCTGCGGCTTGCAGGAGGGCAAGAGCCAAATCCGACCGCCCCCGCGACTGTGAGCGGCGAGCCGACCCGAAAATCCACTGTGGCCCGGACTGACGCCGGACATGGGAAGGGCGGGAAGGCAGCGACCCGCAAGTCAGGAGACCGACCTTGCAGTCTGGCTCAGCCGTCGGGTGTGACGGATCGGAGGAATTATGGAGTCTGGCTTGTCATCGGCTGCCCGCAGCCGGGTTTCTGATTTTGCGGATGTCGCCAAACCCGCATCGGCCCCCTGTCCGGATCATCGCCGGGGACCGGGCGCGGCTGTTTCCGGCCGGATCGAACCGGCCCGCTCGCTTCCGGGAGAGGGCGAGACCACACGGATCACCCTGCCCGGGGTCGGCGCTGCAACGCGGATCGATCTGCTGCGGCTCGGGCCGGGGATCTCGGTCGCGCTGAGCCAATTCGCCCCCGGCCGGGGACGAGAGGATGTCATCCTTTGGCCCGCCGGTCGGTTGCTGATCGCCTTCAACCTCTTGGGGATCATGACGATCCGGGACGCCGCGGGGCGTGATCACGACATCTGCAACGGCGAGGGATGGGTGCTGCGCACCAACTCCGAAGCCCTGACGCGTGTGTTGCATCCCGGGCAGGGCTGTTCCAATCTGGTCATCGTGATCGAGGCCGAAGCGGTCACGGAACGGCTGTGCCGGGTGATCGCGCAGGAATTGCCCGACCCGGGGATGGTGCGCAGGTTTCGGCTGTCGCGTCCGGCGCGCGGGCTGCCGGAACGCTTTTTTGATGGCGCCGACACCCCGGCGGCGCTGCTGCGCAAGGAGGGAGATTGCCTCGCCCTCGTCGGCAATGTCTTCGAGGAACTGGCGCAGCAGGGCCGTGCGGGGGCCATGCCCGAGGCAATGCTGCTGGTGGCGCGCACAGAGGCGCTGCTGCGCGACCGGCTGGCCGAGACCTTCAGTCTTGACGATCTGGCGCAGGATCTGGGCCTGAGCCATGTCACGCTCAACCGCTGCTTCCGTCGCGAAACCGGCACGACCGTCTTCGAGCGCTTGCGAGAACTCCGGCTGGAGCGAGCGGCAGAACTGATCGGCCATCAAGGCCGCTCGTTGACAGAAATCGCTTATGACTGCGGCTTTTCCAGCCCCAGCCATCTGAGCACCGCCTTTCGCAAGCGCTTCGGCATGACCGCGCGCAGCTGGCGCCGCCATGGCAGCCAGCGCAACTGATGGTTTCGCCGAATGGAAGATTTATTTGCCCGGATGAAAGTCGGGGCGGCAGGCCCGTGTTAACCCGCAGGCGCCCATCCGCAGCGAGGACCGTGACATGTGCCCTGCCCCTCTTTTCTTGCCGCCACTGCCCGGCCCGCGCCATCGCGGGGTCCTGATTTCGGTTGCCGCCCTTGCGCTTGGCGCCACCCCTGTCGGCCTTTGCGCGCAGGAGGCGACCAACCTTGGCACCATCGAGATCTCACCCAGTCATTGGAGTGAGACCGCGCTGCGCTCCGCCAGCGATGCAACCGTGATTGACGGCGCGGATCTGGCCGAGCGCAACGCCCCGGATCTTGAGGCGGTGACGGCACGGGCGGGCAATGTTCTGTTTCAGCGCGCGAATTCCGGTGAGCGTCTGGTGGTTCGCGGCCTTTCCGCCTTTGACAACGCGTTGAGCGACCCGGTCGGTTACCAGGTGAATGGCGTCGCCCTGCCGCTCGGGACGCTGCAACTGCCGCATTTTTTCGCCGCCGAACAGGTGACACTGCTGAAAGGGCCGCAGGGAACGGCCTTCGGGCGCAATAGCGAAGCCGGTCTGCTGATCTACGACACGCTGCGCCCGGGCGATTTCACCGGGGTCAAGTTGGGCTTTGGCGTTTCCGGCTCGGATGCCGGGGCGCAGCCGCCGGGCTATACCGCCTCGGTGCTTTGGGGCGCGGCGAAGGAGGGGGCTCCGGCACTGCTGTTCGGCCTGGAGCGGTCGAAAACGGACGGGGTGATCTCGGACCCGCGCCCGGGCGGCGATGACGATGGCGGACGCGAAGGCCGAACCAGCCTCTTGGCGGGGGCGGCCTGGGCTTTCGAAAACGGTGGCACGCTGCGGGTCAGCTTCCTTGGCGAAGACGAGACCCTCGGCAAGGAGCAGTATCGCTACATCGACGGGCCGCAGGCGACCGGCCGCTACGAAAGTCGCTACAGCGATCCATCCCGGGAAAACCGCCGTTCGAGCGTCACTTCGCTGGACTATGCCCAGACCCTGGACGGGTTCGATCTGACCACCATCACCGGCTTCACCACCTTTGATCGCGATTTCCTGCTCGATACCGATTCCAGCCCGCTCCCGCCAATCCCCGGGGTCGCCGTGACGGCTTTCGATCTGAAGGACCGCATGATCTCTCAGGAGATCCGGCTGAGTTCGCTCGAGGGCGCCGAACGGTTCAAATGGTCTTTGGGCCTTCACGCTTATCATCAGGCAACCGACGTGGATTTCGACCTGCGCGGAATGGGCGCGCGCCGGGTGACCAGCATCACGCAAAACGGTGTCGCACTTTACGGCCTTGGCGAGGTTGCGCTGACTGACCGGCTCCGTCTTGGCGGCGGGCTGCGGATCGACCATATCGCCAGCTCTGCCAGCCAGACCTTCTCGCTGGCGGGCAGCTATGCCGCCTCGGATGCGACGACGACGCCGCTGCCGAAAGCCACTTTGGCGTGGGATATCTCCGACCGCACGACGCTGCACGCCTCCTATGCGCGCGGCTACATGCCCGCTGGTTACAACTATGCCTTTGCGGGCAATGCCGCGAGCCTGATCTACGCGCCCGAATACAGCTGGAACGCGGAAATCGGTCTGAAAACCATCTTTCTCAATGACGCGAGCCTCAGCCTGACCGGGTTTCACACCACGGTGAAGGACAAGCAGATCACCGAAACGGTGGTGGGCGCGGTTCAGAAAATCTCGAACGCCGCCGAGGCCGAAAGCTATGGGCTGGAGGCGGCGCTGTCCGCCCCCCTTGGTCATGGCTGGCAGATTGATGGATCGCTCGGATGGCAGCATGCGCGGGCAACCTCCTTCATGACCCGCACGGGTGCTGGGCCGGTGGATTATTCCGGCAACCAGCTGCCGATGGCTCCAAACCTGAGTTACGGTCTTGGTGTGACCTGGGAAGGCGGCGATGGCTGGCGTGCGCGCGCTGCAGTCAACGGCTACGGGTCGTCCTATTTCGACGCGGCCAACACTCTGGAACAGGATGGCTACCGGATCGTCGACGCTTCGATCAGCCGCGATCTGGGTAACGGAGTGCTGACGCTCTGGGCGCACAACCTTTTTGACGAGGAATATGCCGCGCTGTCGCTGCGCTCGTTCTACGGCACGTTGGTCGAGGATGGCCAGCCGCGCAGCTTCGGGCTGAACTGGACGACGCAATGGTGACTCCGGAGACGGCTCCCCGCCGCGATCAGGGGGCGCATGTGCTGTTCGAGACGATCGAGGGGCCGATCCGCTTTGCCCTGCTCGACCATGCGATGCAAACGGGACTCTTCGATCTTTGCGCGGCGCCAGTCGGGGCGTCCGATCTGGCGCTGGCGCAGGGTCTGGATCCGGATCGACTGACGCTGGTCCTGCGCGCCCTTGTGGCTTGCGGATTTCTGGACCGGGCGGGCGAAACGTTCCAGACGCCGCCCGATCTGTTGCCGCTGCTGTCGGCGCGAAGCCCGACCAGCCTGATCCCCAGCCTGCAGGCGCTGGCGCGGCTCAGGCATGCGGGGCTGGACCGGATCGCCGAGCTTCTGGCGCCGGAGCGGCCCTCTCCGGAGCGGCCGCTGTTTGACGCGGCTTATTGGAACCGCGCGCATGAAAGCCTTGCCTCGTTTCATCGCGGCGCGGCGGCAGAGGTGATGCTTCCGTGTCTGACCGGTCTGCCGGAATGGGAAAGCGCGCAAAGCTTGCTCGAGATCGGCCCCGGCTCGGGAACGCTTGCCCGCGCCTTGTCTGCCCTGCGACACGATCTGCGGATCACCCTTCTGGACCTGCCGCCGGTCGCCGAGCGCATCGCGGCAGAACTGGCGGAACTGTCGGTGCGGGTGCATCCGGGCAGCTACAACGATCCGCTGCCCGAAGGGGCCTTCGACATGATCTTCGCCTCGATGACGCTCTATTTCCATGATCGGGGGATCAGCGCCTTGATTGGGCGGATCGCCGAGCGGCTGTCGCCTCGGGGGGTGTTCGTCTCGCTGCATGCCACGCTGACCGAGGGACGCTGCGCCCCCGAGGAACATGTGATCGGCCGTCTGATGCCCGCGCTGTGGCAGCGCGACGTTTCCTTTGACGATGGCGAGATCGCCGATGCGATGGCACAGGCAGGCCTTGCCGTCAGTTCGAAATGGATCGGAACGCCCTTCGGCCGGTTCCGCGTCGACATGGGCCGCAAATCCCTTTCCCCTTCTGACCCCAAGGCGCCCCCCAGATGAACTTGCTCCCTCTGTTCGCCGCGCTGCTTCTTGGCCTGCCCGCCCCCCTGCGAGCCGAGGAAGTGATCCTGACCGGCCCGCCGATCTGGGACTCGGCCCCGCTGATCGCGCTTGCCGCGCAACAACCGCTGGCAGCCGACGGGATCACCTTCACCTTCCGGCCCTGGACCAATCCTGAAACGCTGCGCAAGGAGCTCGCTTCCGGGCGGCCGGTGGTGGCGATGGCGCCGGTGCTCATGGCGCCCCTGTTGCAGGCGCGCGGGATGAAAGGCGATCTTCTTGCGGCCAGCGTGACCGGGGGCAATCTGTGGCTGATCGGGCGCGGCTCCGATCTGGATGGGCCGGAAGCGCTGAGCGGTCTGAAGATCACCGTGCCCTTCGAGGGCAATCTGCCCGATCTGATGCTGCGCCGAATTCTTGGCACAACGGCCTGGCAACCGCTTTACACCGGCGCCTATCCGGCTTCGATGCAGATGCTGCTGGCCGGCAAGGCGGATCTCGCGCTTCTGGCCGAACCGATGGCCAGTGCGGCGCTCGCGGCGGACCCGACATTGCGGCGGCGTTCCGATCTGTGTCCGCTCTGGCAAAAAGCCACCGGCGCGACGGCCTGCCCGCCCGGCGGCGCACTGCTTGCAAGCCCCGATTTGCCTGCGCGCGGAAAGATCGTCACGGCATTGGAAACGGCTCATTCGGACCTCGCGGCCACTCCGGGGCAGGCACATGCTCTTCTGGCGGGCTTTTTTCCGGAACTCTCGACCGGGCCCGGGGCATCGGCCTTTGCGGGCATCACCGCCAGCCTTCTGGTCATGCCCGCCGATGCTGCCCCCCTGAGGGCCTTTTACGGCGAGATCTTCGACCTCGCCCCGCAGGCAATCGGCGGCACGCTGCCGGGACCGGAGTTCTATGCCTCCGGGATCCGAAAGTGAGCCCGTCTCCTCCCGCCAAGGCGGCGCGTCTTGGGGCCGGTCTGGCCGGAGCAGGGCTGCTCCTGCTGCTTTGGGAGGTGATCGCACGGCAGACACTGCCCGCAATCCTGCCCGGGCCGCTGGCGGTCGGACGCGCGCTGATTGCACTTCTGGGGGAGCGGACATTCTGGACCGGGAGCCTTGCGCCCAGCCTCGCCGCAGCGCTTGCCGGCGTGCTGTTGGCGCTGTTCTTTGGTCTCGTGCTTGGATGGATGTCCTTTCGCTGGCCGCTGATCGGCGCAGCTCTGGCGCCCTTGCGGCTGGTCCTGATGGGTCTGCCCGCGGCCGTGCTGGCGATTCTGCTGATCCTCTGGCTCGAGGGCGGCGGGACGATGGTGGTGGCGGCCGTGTCCGCGTTGCTTGTGCCGGTGTTCCAGATCGCGACGACTGCGGGCCTTGGCGCCATCGACCCGCAACTTGACGAGATGGCACGGCTGTTCCACGTCCCCCGCCTGCGGCGGTTGCGCCATGTCCTGTGGCCTGCGCTTGCAACCGCGCTGATGCCCGCGCTGCGTGTCGCCGTGGCCAACGGGCTGCGCATCACCCTGCTGGTCGAGCTTCTGGGCGGCGGTCAGGGACTTGGCCGCGCGATCCAGTCGGCGCAGACATGGTTGATGACGGACCGGCTTCTTGCCCTGACCTTCGTGGTCCTGCTGATGATCGCCGGAGCAGAGGCGCTGCTGGCCCTGGCGGACCGCAGGGCGCGGCGCAAATGACCATGCTGATCCGTGCAACCGCGCTCGGCCTGTGCCCCCCGGGGCATCAGCGCGCGCTTTTCGGTCCGCTGGCGCTGACGCTCGGCCCCGGGGAAAGCCTGCGCCTGAACGGCGCCAGCGGCGCGGGCAAGACGGCTCTGTTGCGCCATCTTGCGGGTCTGCCCAGCCCGGTTCGCGGCGAGGTCATCCGCAAGCCCGGGCTTCGCATCGGCTTCGCCTTTGCCGAGCCAAGGTTGATCCCCGGCCTTTCGGCGCGGGGCAACGTCGCCCTGCCGCTGCCCCGGCCGCAGACGGTCTGGCTGCAAGAGGCGCTGGATCAGCTGGGTCTTGGCGCCTGTGCCGCGCTGCCTGCGCCGCTCTTGTCGAAGGGGCAAGCGCAACGGGTGGCCTTGCTGCGCGCCTTGGCGATCCGGCCGGATCTTGTGATCCTGGACGAGGCTGTCTCGGGGCTCGACCCCGAGAGCCTCGCGCGCAGCAGGGATTTTCTGGAGCGAAGCCGGGCGGAAACGGGATTTGCCCTGATCGAGACCAGCCATGATGCGACCCGGTTCTTCGCGCCGGATGCCCCTTGCCTGAAGCTGGCCCCCTGAGCCTGTTCCGTATCCAGATCGCCTCAGCGACGTTCGCTCAAGATTTTGCTGTATCGAATGTTGACCGTCCGCTTCGAGCCAGCTGCGTTGCGGCGAAGACATGGCCTCGACCGGCGGCTTAGGGCCGATCTCGACGTCGCGAGATGTCCGCGATTCGGGGCATGCTGCGGCGAGACAGAGGTCAGCTCCGAGCCCCAAGTTGTCAGTCGGGACGCGCAGATTCGTCCATAAAGCTGGCGATGCCGGGCACGAGATTTTCATAGAGAGGGAGAGATGGGTCAGTATATGTGGCAAAGGGTTTCCCGGCGACCGCTGTCTTCAGCATATGCGTTCCCCGGACAAGATTGATCCGTTGGGACTGACGCAGCGCACTGGCCAGAAGATCGGCATCGCGAGGTCGGACTTGCGTGTCTTCGCTTCCTTGGACGATCAGCACGGGGCCGTTCCATTCTTTGGCAATCTCTACGGGGTCATAAGAGAAGAGGTCGATCATGTAGCGCTGAAGTCCCGAAGAGAATAGCGGACGCAGCACCGCGGACATGGAATCTGGATCGCGGGCCTCGCCCGCTTCAAGATCAGCTACGATGGCGCCGATCTCAGGCATCAAAGGAGCGTTTGCCGGATTGGCCTTGAACTGTTCGACCATGAGCTGCCCTATCGGGCGCCCCGGCGTTGCCAGAAGGATCAAGCCGCAGAGATTTTCCGGCGCGTCTTGGGCGGCCACAAGGGCCACCAGTCCACCTTCGGAATGCCCGGCAAGCCATACACAAGGTGCGACACTTGAGGCGTATGCTGCCCAATCGCGCACATCTTCGGCATACGCACGAATAGTGACATTGTTGGGATCGGAAATAGCCCCGGCGCTGCCATAAAACCCCCTCTTGTCGATACGCAATGAGGCGATGCCTTGTTCGGCAAATGCCTCGGCCAGTAACTTGTAGGTGTCAGTCGAGAGGCCCATCTGCGGCGAATTTCCGTCCCGGTCCGTCGGACCCGACCCAGGAATGATGATGATCACATGACCAGCCCTATCGACGGCGACCATTTCCGCCTCAAGCTGACCCTGCGGTCCGGGAATGTGAACCGGTTCGGCCATTGCCAATGCAGGAAGAGATAGCAGAAGTAGGGTAAGCAGGCGCATGAAATCCTCGCGTAAACCAAGGATACCAATAGGCTGCGTTTCATGAGCCGGCA
Source organism: Rhodobacter capsulatus SB 1003 (assembly GCF_000021865.1). NCBI lineage: Bacteria > Pseudomonadati > Pseudomonadota > Alphaproteobacteria > Rhodobacterales > Rhodobacter > Rhodobacter capsulatus. Next base: position 38,843 of record NC_014035.1, on the reverse strand, counting down.
ACGGCAGCTTCGCCCGCGCAGCCAACCTTCACCTTCCGAAATGCTGCACGATGGACGAATGGCCGGTCTCGTGAAGCTGCACCGCAGCGCTCAGACAGGAAGCGACCGGCCGAGGCTGTGTGAAAACTCAGATTTTGGTTTCAAATCGTAGGCGCTCTGCCCCGTTCCGGCGGTTTTCAGAACCAATTTCTCCGAACCCCTGTTTTGAGGGCCTTTTCGGGCTCAAAAGGCGCCATTCTCGGGCTTGAGATCGCCGATTTTCCCGCGATCACCTTTGGATTGCAGCCACCAACCTCGGCATGCCCACCAAGGAGATCATTCTCTTGATGTTGTAGGCCTGCACGTTCAACGCCATTTCCGTGCCCACCCCTTGAAACCGCTTGGTCAGGAAATGGCAGGACCCGGTCCAGGCCTTGATCGTGCCGAACGGGTGCTCGACGGTTGATCTTCGCACCCGCATCGGCGCGCCGGCGCTGCGTCGGCGCGCATCCGATGCCTCGACCAGATGCTCGTGTTCCCACCGCGAAACCCGTCGTTCAGAGCCCCCCGTCCTTCATGGATCGTCGTGCAACGGCGTTTGATTTCGCAGCTTGAACACCCGCCGCGCCAATAGCGTCTGTGCTGCGCGCGCGTTGCCATCGCCCGGGCATCTGGGTCGGTCAGCGAAATTTGCCCGTCCGGCGCATCGTCCAGCGCCTTTTCCATCGCCAGCAAACGTTCGATCTGCTGACGAATGCCATGGTATCGCCCCTTCAGATGGGCCGCCCGCTCGGCCCGCGCCGCGCCGGTTTCCTGACGGTCGATCCGGTCCGCCTCCTCGATGTAACGGCCGGATCAGTTGCCCCTCGGCGTTGTAGCCAAGACCGACGATTCAGCGGGAAGCGCCGCGAAGGCCTGAGGGGCGAGGTCAGGCTCAACCTGATGATGGCCGAGCTGGCCTGCGCCTATGCCGCCCGGGCGGCGGAACGGGCCCCCGACTGGGCCGGACCGGTCGCACCGTTTCACGCTTTTGCTCGCGCCCGGGCCAGTGCCGGCATCGACGCCCGGTCGCTGGAACATTGGGTCACGGCTCTGCGCGACGCGCCGCCGCCGCAGCCGATCCGTGCCCCGGGCGCAGCGTCCCGGCCCGCGACCCCCGAGGATGCGGCCCCGGAGGATGCGACGGCGGGCGGCTGGTGCGAAATCGCCGTGCCGCCCGCGGTCTGCGCCGGGTTGCATGCCTTGGCAAAGACCTGCTCGGCCTCGCTGTTCAACACCGTCTATGCGGCGATCTCTGTGGCGCTGCAGCGGCTGGCCGGGCTTGAGGCGCTGACCATCGGCACCTCGGCCGCGGGCCGCACCGATCCGGCCTGGTTCGACACGATCGGCTATTTCACCACCGTCACCGCGCATTGCCTGCGCGCCCCCGGCGATGCGACCCCGCGCGCGCTGATCACCGCGGTGCGCGACCAGATCACCGCCTCGATGCCGCACAGCGAAATCCCGATAGATCTGGTCGAGGCGGCGCTGTCGGGTGGTACCGCGCCCCTTGATGCGCATATGTTCGAGGTCTTCATCCAGATCCACGCCCAGAACCGGCTGAACGGCGCGCTGCTGCCCTGATCCGGCGGATGCCCGCCTTCGCCCGGCCCCGAAGAGCGTCCCGGGGCCGGGCTGTCGGTCAGAAGGTCATTTTCAGGCCGACGCCGGCCGAGCGCGGATCGACCACGGTGCCCTGCAGCGATCCCTGCAGCGACCGCAGGTTGGTCACCGAACGATCGTCGAAGATGTTGTTCACATAGGCGAAAAGCGACAGATCCTCGCGCGGGGTCCAGGTCACGCGGGCATCGGCCACGGTATGCGCGTCGATCAGAAGCGCCGTCGCATTGGTGTCATCCGAGAAATAGGCGTCGGTGTAACGCACCGTGCCCGCCAGCGTCACATCGGGACGGATCGCCCAATCCGCACCAAGGCTGAGCGTGCGGCTGGGCGCGCGGCCGAATTCATGCCCCTCGTAATCGGCCAGCGCATTCTCGAAGCTGACGATTTCGGTGTGCAAAAGGCCAAGATTGCCGCGCAGGGTCAGGTCGTCGCGCGCCGCGAAGCTGAAGCCCAGCTCCATCCCGTAGGATTCCGCCTTGTCGGCATTGACGGTCACCGCATCGGTATAGCCGCCCTCGATCACCGAGGTCACATAGCGCTGCGCATTCTTCATCCGGCTGTAAAACAGGTTCCCGGTCAGGTCGAGCCGCTCGTCAAACAGCTTCGTGCGGCCGAAAAGCTCGTAGTTCCAGACCGTTTCCGGCTCGAAGGTCACATATTGCCTTGACACGAAGCCAAGCGTCACCCCGCCCGGGTTGTAGCCCTTGCTGACCATCGCGCCGATGCTGGTGGTGTCGTTCAGGTCATGGGTCAGCGCAAGCTTCGGCAGCCAGGCATCGAAGCTCCGGTCGTAATCCAGCACCTCGGGCGTGAAGCTGGTGGTGCCGCGCCGCTCCACGTCGTCGCGCTGATAGCGCAGGCCGCCGGTCACCCTCCAGTCGGGGGCAAAAGGTGCCACACCGCCGCACGTCGGCGTTGTGCAACAAAGCCCCTGTTTCGCCCGCAGTTCCTGAGTGAAACACTCTTGAGTTCCGCGGGTTGCGGGGATAGTGAAAATCGACTCTTTCACTCGGAAACCGGACCCTCCCCCATGTTGCCCCTCAAGACCGCCATTCTGGGTGGCGTCGCCCTCTCCTGCCTTTGCTCCGCCGCGCTTGCCGAGCGGACGAGCTATCCCCTCACCATCGAGAATTGCGAGCAAAAGGTGACCTTCGCGAAAGCACCCGAGCGCACCGTGGCGCTGGGGCAGAACAGCGCCGAGATCCTGCTCCTGCTGGGGCTCGAGGATCGCATGGCCGCCACCGCCTTCTGGCCGAACAGCGTCCTGCCGGAGCTGGCCGCGGCGCATGACAAGGTGGAGGTGCTGACGGTCGAATTCCCGACGCTTGAAGCGGTGCTGGCGCAGCAGCCCGATTTCGTGCCTGCCATGCTGGTGACGCTGATGGGGCCCGACAGCAAGGTCACCAAGCGTGAAGATCTGGAAGCGCTCGGCATCCCGACCTACCTCTCGCCCAGTGCCTGCACCACCGAGGCCGACACGCAGAGCGCGAACGGCAGCGCGGCGAGCTCTGCCTATGGTGTCCGCAAGGATCTGTGGTCCATGGACCTCCTCTACAAGGAGATCGAGGACATGGCGCGCATCTTCGACGTGGCCGAGCGCGGCGCGGCGGTGATCGCCGATTTCAAGGCCCGCGAGGCCGCCCTGCGCGCCGAATTCGCGCCGCGCGAGGATCTGACCTTCCTGTTCTGGTTCTCCAGCCCCTCGCCTGCCGACGATGCCTATCTGGGCGGCGGCCATGGGCCTTCGGGCTACATCGCCGATCTGCTTGGCGGCTCCAACGCGATCAGGACCGAGGCGGAATGGCCGACCCTGGGCTGGGAAGGCATCATGGCCGCCAATCCCACCGTCTTCGTCGCCGCGCAGGTGGACCGCAACCGCTGGGACCTTGACCGGGCCGACACCAAGATCGCCTGGCTGACCTCCGATCCGGCGGTCAGCCAGATGGAGGCGGTCAAGGCGGGGCGCATCGCGGTGATGAGCGGGGCGGCGATGAACCCCTCGATCCGCACGCTTTACGGCGCCGAGCAACTGGCAGACCAGCTCCGTTCCTTCGACCTGCCGTGAGCATTCGTGACGAGACCGGAAGCGGGGCGGGGAAATTCCTCTTGCTTCTGACGGTGTCCCTTCTGGTTCTGTGTCTTGCCGTCGCGGTGGCGATGACCGTCGGCGATTATGCCATTGCGCTTGGCACGGTCGTGCTGGCGGTGGGCAACGGGCTGGGCCTCACGACCGCCGAGATCCCGCGCATCGAGCAGAGCGTGGTCTGGGACCTGCGGCTGAGCCGTGCGCTGGTCGCGGCGCTGGCGGGCGCGGGGCTGGCCATCTGCGGCGCGATCCTGCAGGCGCTGCTGCGCAACCCGCTGGCCGAACCCTTCGTGCTGGGCGTCTCGGCGGGGGCCTCGACCGGCGCGGTGGCGGTCATCGTGCTGGGCATCGGCCGGGCGGGCTGTCGCTGTCCCATGGGGGCTTTCGCGGGCGCCTTCGCTGCCTTCGCGCTGGTGGCGCTTTTGTCGAACGGCGCGACCAGCGGGCCGAACCACACGATCCTCGCGGGGGTCGCCGCCTCGCAGCTTTTCAACGCGCTGACCTCCTATATCGTCACCACCTCGGGCAATGCCCAGCAGGCGCGCGACGTGATGTTCTGGTTGCTGGGCAGCTTCGGCGGCGTGCGCTGGCCGGATTTCCAGCTTCTGATCCTCGTCGTGATGACGGGCCTTGCGATCTGCCTGTTGATGGCACGTTCGCTTGACGCCTTCACCTTCGGCGACGAGGATGCCGCGGCGCTTGGCGTGCCGGTGGCGCGCATCCGCCTGATCCTGTTCGGCGTGACGGCGATGATGACCGCGACCATCGTCAGCATGGTTGGCGCCATCGGCTTCGTCGGGCTTGTCGTGCCCCATGCGGCACGCTTCATCGTCGGGCCGATGCATCTGCGGCTGATCCCGGCCTGCGCGGCTGCGGGGGCAATCTTCCTCGTGCTGGCCGACATCGCCGCGCGCGTGATCGTCGCGCAGCAGACCATTCCCATCGGCGTCGTCACCGCCCTGGTCGGCGTGCCCTTCTTCGCCATCATCCTCTATCGTTCCCGGCCGCAATCATGACCATCGCCGCCCGCAATCTGACCTGGGGCATCCGCAAGCGGACCATCGTCGCGGATGTCTCGCTTGATGTGGCGCGGGGCGAGACGCTGGGCCTGATCGGGCCGAACGGCTCGGGCAAGTCCTCGCTGCTGCGGCTGCTTGCCGGGTTGAAGCGCCCGCAGGCCGGTTTCGTCGAGATCGAGGGGCAGGATATCGCGCGCCTCCCGCGCCGGGCGCTGGCGCGGCAGCTGGCCTTCGTCCGGCAAAGCGCCGCGACCGACAGCAATGTCTCGGTCCGCGACGTGGTGCGGCTGGGGCGGACGCCGCACCGCTCCGCCCTCTCGGGCTGGTCGGCGGAGGACGAGGCGGCGGTCACCTCGGCGCTGGCCCGCGTCGACATGGAGGGGCGCCGCGCGCAGCCCTGGCAGACCCTCTCGGGCGGCGAGAAGCAGCGGGTCCACATCGCCCGGGCATTGGCCCAGGCGCCGCGCATCCTGTTTCTTGACGAGCCGACCAACCATCTCGACATCCATCATCAGATCGCGATCCTGCGCATGGTGCGCGAGCTTGATCTGACAAGCATCATCGCGCTGCATGACATGAACCTCGCCGCGATGTTCTGCGACCGGATCGTCGTGCTGGAGGCGGGCCGTGTCGTGGCCTGCGGCACGCCCGAGGCCGTGTTGACCGCCGAGCTGCTGCGCGCCGTGTTCCGGGTGGAGGCAGAGATCGCCACCTCGACAACGGCCGGGCCGCCGCATATCCGTTTCCGCGCCTGAAAGCGAAAGGGACCGATCCGCATGGGCAGTCTGACGACCCCTCGGCCGCGGCTGAGCGGCGAGCCGCTCGGCATCGCGCTGCGCATCGGCTCCACCCTCGCCTTCGCCGCGATGACCGCCTGCATCAAGGCGCTGGGTGACGCCGTTCCGCTGGGCCAGGTGGTGTTCTTCCGCTCGGCGGTGGCGCTGCTGCCTCTGGTGCTCTTTCTGTGGTGGACGGGCGACTTCCCCCGGGGGCTTGCCACGCGCCGCCCCTTCGGCCACATCGCCCGCTGCCTGATGGGGGCCGCGGCGATGTTCACCTCTTTCGCCACGCTGCGCTATCTGCCGCTGGCCGAGGCGACCTTGCTGTCCTATCTCGCGCCGGTCGTGCTGGCGCTGCTCGGGTGGGGGATGCTGGGCGAAAGGCTTGGTCCAAGGCGGCTGGGCGGCGTCGGGCTGGGGCTGGCGGGGGCGGCGGCCTTCTGCCTGCCCGCCTTCTCGGGCGGGCTTCCGCCGGGCGCGGCTTTGGGGGGGACGCTGGGCCTTGCCACCGCGATGCTGACAGCCGGAGCGCTGCTTCAGGTGCGCCGGCTGACCTTGGCGGGGGAAAAGGCGGGGGCGATCGCCTTCTGGTTCGCCGTGGTCTCGGCCGCGGCCGGGCTTGCGACCGTGCCCGCGGGCTGGGTGTGGCCGCACCCGGCCGAGTTCGCCCTGCTTCTTGGGGCAGGCCTTGCCGGGGGCGTCGCGCATATCCTCATGACGCTGTCGTTCCGCCATGCCGAAGCCGCGGCGCTGGCCCCGTACGAATATCTCTCGATCCTCTGGGCGGCCGTCGCGGGCATGCTTTTCTTCGCCGAACGCCCCGGCACGGCCTTCCTGATCGCCGGCCCGCTGATCCTTGGCGGCGCCATGATCGCGACGCCCGCAGGGCGCAAGCCGACGGTCGTCACCAGGGATCGCGCGCAGGGCCTCTGATCACGAAACCGCTCGATCATCGGGGCCGCTCTGCCCGCCCGCCGTCTCGGGGGATGGACCCGCCGAAGCGCGAGGTTCGATCTGTCCGAGATATAATTTGCAGCAGAAACAACGGTTTTTCGCTTCTCGCGCTTGCCGTTCCGCCACGTTCGGGGTAACCAGCGGCGTCGGTTTCCGAAAGGAATTGAAAGGGAATCCGTTGTCAGAAGCGTCTGACGAACCGGAACTGCCCCCGCAACTGTAGGCGGCGAGGGGTTTCGCACCCAAAGTCACTGTGGCGCATGCCATGGGAAGGCCGCGAAACCTCGATGACCCGCCAGTCAGGAGACCTGCCGACACGTCGAAACGCAATGCGGCCCGGGCGGGGTGTCCGGGGAGGTGTCGAATGACTTTTGCCCTTGGGTGCGTTTGCGCACCCTCCAGCCAGTTCGTGCGCGGCCCGCAGGGGTGCCGCAGGAACACGCCATGGCCGACCTTTCCTGATCTGTCCCCGGCTGCCCTGACATCCGGAGACTTTTCATGTTTGTCCGTTCCCTGACTGTCGCGCTTGCCTGCGCGACCGGCTTCGCGTCGCCCGTCATGGCCGAAACCACCTATCCCCTGCAGCTGAAGAACTGCGGTGTCGATCTGACTTTTCAGAAGGCGCCCGACAGCGTCGTGACCGTGGGGCAGGCCGCGACCGAGATCCTCTATGCGCTTGGCCTTGGCGACAAGGTGACCGGCACCTCGGTCTGGTTCACCGAGGTCCTTCCGGAGTTCCGCGAGACGAATGCCCGCGTCGCGCGGCTGGCCGACAATGACCCGAGCTTTGAATCGGTCGTGGCGAAAAAGCCGGGACTGGTCGCCGTGCAATACGAATGGCATGTGGGGCCGCAAGGCATCGTCGCCACGCGGGAACAGTTCGCCGATGTCGGCATCCCCACCTATGTCTTGCCCGCCGATTGCTGGAAAAAGGACAACAGCACCGGCTCCGACGGCACCCGCAGCGCGATGTTCGAGATGGCCTCGATCCATGCGGGCGTGACCCAGTTGGGGCAGATCTTCGACGTTTCGGACCGGGCCGATGCGCTTGTCGCCGATCTGAAGGCGCGCGAGGCCGTGGCGATCGAAAAGGCCCGGGCGCTCGATCTGCATGACGCGTCGGCGGTGTTCTGGTTTTCCTCGGCCGAGATGGATGTCGACCCCTATGTTGCGGGCCGCAAAGGGCCGCCCGGCTACATGATGGAGAAACTGGGGCTGAAGAATGTCGTGGAGAGCGACGAGGAATGGCCGACCGTAAGCTGGGAAACCATCGCGCGGGCGAATCCCTCGGTGATCGTCATCGCCCGCATGGACCGGCGCCGCTTCGAGGCGGATGATTACGAAAAGAAACTCGCCTTCCTGAAATCCGATCCGGTGACGCGCCAGATGGATGCGGTGAAGAACAACCGGATCGTCATTCTGGATGCCCATGCGATGGATCCCTCGATCCGCAACGTCACCGCGCTCGAGACGCTGGTTGAAGCCCTGCCGGCATTCGGTCTGAAATGATGGCGGCGGCAGCTTCCGGCTGGCGTGCCCGGTCTCTCCTGTGGCGAGGGATGCTTGGGGCTGCCGTGCTGACGATGGCGATCCTTGCGGGGGTCGTCATCGGCGAAACGCCGCTGCCGGTTTCGACGGTGGCGGCGGTTCTGGCCAATGAGCTTTGGAACGCGGGCCATCCCGTCGATCCGATCGATGCGGCGATCATCTGGAACTACCGGATGCCCCGCACGCTGGTGGCGGCGGGCTGCGGCGCCGGGCTGGCGCTTTCGGGCGTCGTGCTGCAAGCGCTGATCCGCAATGCGCTGGCCGATCCCTACCTGCTGGGCGTGTCGGCCGGCGCGTCGACCGGGGCGGTGGCGGTGACCATCCTTGGCGTGGGCGGAGGCGCGCTTGGCCTGTCCGGGGGCGCCTTCGTCGGCGCGGTTCTGGCCTTCGGGCTGGTCGCGGCGCTGGCCCGGGCCGCCGGAGGGGGGCCCGCGCAACTGGTGCTGGCCGGGATCGCGGGATCGCAGCTCTTCAACGCCCTGACGAGTTTCTTCATCGCGAAATCGGCCAATGCCGAACAGGCGCGGGGGATCATGTTCTGGCTTCTTGGCAATCTCTCCGGGGTGCGCTGGCCGGATGTGGCGCTGGCCGCGCCTGCGGCGGCCTTGGGGTTTCTGGTCTGTCTCTGGCATGTCCGGGCGATGGATGCCTTTGTATTCGGCGCGCAATCGGCGGCGGCGCTTGGCATTGCGGTGCGTCGGGTGCAGCTGGTGCTGATCGGCGCGACGACGCTGATGACCGCGACGATGGTCAGCCTTGTCGGCTCGATCGGCTTCGTCGGTCTGGTGATCCCGCATGCGGTGCGCTTTGCCGTGGGGGCGCGGCACGGGGCGCTGGTGCCGGGGGCGGCGCTGGCGGGCGCGGTGTTCCTGATCGCGGCCGACATCACCTCGCGCATGTTGATCCCCGGGCAGGTCGTCGCCATCGGGGTCGTGACCGCGCTCGTCGGCGCCCCGGGCTTCGCCCTTATCCTGATCCGCAACGGGGGGCGCAGATGAAGGTTTCCACGACGGATCTGGGCTGGGCCAGCGCCGGGCGCCCGATTGTCGAGGGCGTCACGCTGGATATCCGTCCGGGCGAGACCTTCGGGCTGGTCGGTCCGAACGGCTCCGGCAAGTCCACCCTGCTGCGGCTGATCGCCGGGCTCTTGCCGCATCCGAGGGGCGAGGTGCGGCTTGATGACGTGCCGCTGGCCCGGCAGTCACGGCGCGAGGTGGCCCGCAAGCTCGCCTTTGTCGAGCAGCAGGCCGAGACCGATGCGGCGCTGACCGTGCGCGATGCGGTCGAGCTGGGCCGCACCCCCTGGCTGTCAGCGTTGCATCCGTTCGGCCCCCGGGATGGTGCGATCGTCGATCGGGCCCTGACCGCGGTCGGCATGGCGCAGATGGGCGCGGCGCTCTGGTCCACCCTGTCGGGGGGCGAACGTCAGAGGGTGCATATCGCCCGCGCACTGGCGCAGGAGCCGCGGCTGCTCTTGCTCGACGAGCCGACGAACCATCTCGACATCCACCACCAATTGTCGCTGCTGCGGCTGATGACCCGCCTGCCGGTCACGGTGATCGTGGCGCTTCATGACCTCAATCAGGCGATCGGCTGCGACCGTCTGGGGGTGATGGCCGGGGGTCGGATGATCGCCTGCGGCCCGCCGCGGCAGGTGCTGACGCCCGAGCGGCTGGCGCGGATCTTCCGGGTCGGCGCCACCGTGCTGACCGATCCCGCCGATAACACAAACCTGTTCCGTTTCCATTGTCTTGAGGACTGATCGATGAAACTTGCCGCCATCCCGGCCGTTGCGCTGCTTCTGTTCGCCGCCCCGCTGCTGGCCGAAACACATGACGTGAAGATGTACAACCGCGCCGAGAGCGGGGCGATGGCCTATGAGCCCGCCTTCCTGCACATTGCCCCGGGCGATACGGTGCGATTTCTTCCGGCCCAGCCCGGTCACAACGCCGCCACGATCGAGGGGATGATCCCCGAAGGCGCCATCCCGTTCAAATCGAAGATCAACGAAACCTTCAGCGTCACCCTGACCGTTCCCGGAAGCTATGGCATCCGATGCAGCCCGCATTTCGCCATGGGCATGGTCATGCTGATCAAGGTGGGCGACGCCCCCGCGCCGGTGCTGCCCGCCGATCTGCCCGCGCGGGCGCGCAGCCGTTTCGAGGCGATCCTCGCGACGCATCCGCAATGAGCAACTTTGATCTGTCCGAGGAGATCCGCGCCTATTGGGGGCTGCGCGCCGCGACCTTCGACCTGGCTTTCGGCCACCGGATCGCCCCCGGCGCCGAGGCCGAGGCCTGGGCTGTCCCGATGCACCGGCTTGGCGACGCGCCGCAACGGGTGCTGGAGCTTGCCTGCGGCACGGGCGAGGTGACGCGGCTTTTGCACGATCTTGGCCACGAGGTCACCGCGCTCGACTTCTGCGAGCCGATGCTCGCCGTCGCACGGGCCAAGCACGCGGGCAAACCGCGGTTGCGGTTCCGTCTCGCCGATGCTCACGCCACGATGGAACCTGCGCAAAGCCAGGATGCGATCCTGTGCCGTCACCTCGTCTGGACACTGACGCGCCCGGCGGAGGCTTTTGCGGACTGGTTTCGCGTTTTGCGCCCGGGCGGGCGGTTGCTGATCTACGACGGCAACTGGGCGCAACCCGATCCGCGCGGGTATTGGGCGGCCGGGCTCCTGGCGCTGTGGGAGCGGCTGTCGCCCGATCCGACCTACCACGGCGCACTTGGCGATCGGCACGCCGGGATCATGCGCCGTCTGCCCTTTGGCGCCGGGCTGACGCTTGAGGCGCTTGAGCCGATGCTGCGTTCGGCGGGGTTCGTCGATCTGATGCAGATCCCGCATGAGCCGATCGCAAAGGCTCAACGCCGCTCCAATGGCCTGCGCAACCGCCTGAGGACGAGGGTATACACGCGTTTCATCCTGCTTGCCCGCAAGCCGGAGGTAGAGGCACCCTCTGCGGCGCGATGAATGCAGGAATATGGGTGGAGAACACAAAGCCACCCCTGACCATGTGTGGCGCGGTCGTGCGTACAGGTAGTGCGACCAAAAATCTGTTCCGCTTGCGGGGATCATCCCCGGTCCCCGAGGGCGGCATTCAACCACGCCCAAACTCTCCTATCAGCCTCGGCGCCGCTTCATGCAACTCCGCATCCGCGATGCCGTCAAATTCCACGACAGCCTCAAGCCCCGCGAGGGGCTGGTAGCTCAGTCGGCACAGACGGAAACGGATCCGCGTCGGGTCGTTGCGCCGTGCCGCATCGCGCGTGGCGGAACAGGTGAACCGTGCCGGGGTGCCGGTGGCATCGGGCGGCAGCGTGATCCCCTCGAGGGGGAGATGGTCGCGCAGCAAGATCTCTTCAATGTCTGGTTCGCGGGGCGCCGGGCGCAGGGTCACGCTGCGCGAAAGGGGCGCGGCGCACCAGGGGCTCACCAAGGCCTCGGGGTGGCGCGCGCACGATTGCGCCCGGCTTTCAGGCGGAGCTGTCTCGAGCGACGAAACCGGGACAACCCCGAACCGCCCCGCCGGGTCCGTGGCATCGAGCGTGATCCGGTCGAGCCGCGCCGGTTGGCCCGGCGCGGCGGGGGGCGGACCGCCCTGCAGCAGATCATGGGCCTGCGGCCGGGCGTCGAGCGCCGTGATGACGCAGACCCCGGGCGCGGCCGCTGCGCCGGGCGGGCAGGGTGTTGCCACGTGGATCTGGGGGGAAAAGGGCAGCTGCAGCCGTAACGTGCCGAACTGCACCGCAAGCGGCTTCCGCGCAAGGTCCGCCCAGCCCCGCGCATAGGCTCCCCGCGCGCTTGCCGTGCGGATCTCGAAGCTGATCCGTTCGGCGAAGGGGGCCGCAATCAAACCAAACGCAAGAGGCGCCGCCACAAGCCGCGCCGCGCGGCTGGCCAGCCCCGCGACGAGGCGGCAGGCGACATAGGTGACCAGCGCACAGGCTGCCACCGGCAGGCCAAGCGGCGCAAACAGGAACGACAGCGTCAGCATGATGCCCAAAAGCCCGGCGAGCCCAAGCACGATCTGTTGCACCGGCTTTGCATGGCGCCAGCCCGCTACCGACAGGCCGAGCAGGCCCGCCAGCAGGCCGAGGACGGTGATCCAGAACAGGGGCGCGGGGGACATTGCAAAAGACCTTTTGAAATCAATTCCGCACAGGACGTTCTGAGGGACCGAGGATGACCCGATCCTGCCTGCGCGACAAGCCTTTTCCAAACCGGCGCGGTCTGCGGCCGCGCGAACGGGCGAGGCGAAGCGACCGAAGCCGGGTTTGCCCCTAACCGGGATACAGTTCCACGCAGTTGAGATTGTAATGAAATGCTGCAAGCAACGCCCCGGCGACGACCCCGAGAAGCACCGAGATCAGCGAAAGCGTCCCTCTGCCGCGTCGGGCCAAGCCGACAGCAAAGGCCAGCCCGATCAGGACAGACCCCCAGCCGTAGGGGTCGAAAAACGTCGAGAGCAGACAGCCGGCGTAAGGTGTCATCGCGCGGTTCCTTTGCACAATGGCCCGTGAAACGCCCCGGCGGAGCGACATTCCGCAGGGTCGGGCCGCAAGCCAATCCGCGATCGCATCAGCCGCATTGCACTTTGGCGCGGGGCATGGGAGGTTTCAAGGACTGTAACGGATTGAAAAGGCGTGCGATGTTCGGAACGGCCCTGATGTTCGGGATGATGGTCCTGATCCTCTCCCTCCAGCTGCTGGGCGGATTTCCGCCCCTTTACCGGCCTTTTGGCAAGCTGCCCGAAGCGGATCTCCGGCGCCTGATCCCGCATCTCTTCCTGATCTTCCCGGCGATGGCGGCCTTCGTGGTGTTCAAGCAGCCGATCCGTCTCATCCTTCCCGGGGCGGTCGGGCTCTGGTGCGGCGGACGCATCCGCCGCCTCATCGCCGCCGGGGGCGCCACGCCCCGCTTCGTGCCGGATTGGCCGATTTTCACCCTTTCCCCGATGCTTGCCTTTGATCTTTGGACCCCGGGCGACGCCACGCTTGTTTCCGGGCGGCGGGTGCTGTGACCGCTCCCGCGCAGCACCGAACGGGATGGATCCCCCTTGCCATGGCGGGGCTGATCGCCGCGGGCTATGCCGATCTGGCGCCGCTGTCTTTGCTGCACAGACCGCGCGTCCCGGGAGACATCGCCGCGGCTGTGGCCGCGATCGTCGCCGCGCCCGTCCTGCCGCTGGTCTCTGCGCTTCTGGCGCGTTACGCGCGGCTGCGACTGCCGGGCCTCGTGCTCGTGCCATTGACGGTCTGCTGCGCGGTGCTGGGGGTCTTGCTCACTCTTGCCGCGATGATGGATGGCGGATCGGCCCTTGCCTTCCTCGAGGGGCTGATGCTGACCCTTGCCGTCGTGGGTGGCCTGCAGATGCTGGGCCGCGCCACCGAGGCGGGCGAACTCGCGGCCCTGTTGATGGCCTTGCCGACGCTCTTGGCCCTTTGGTCGCTCGCGACGGTCCCTGCCGCCGCGGTTTCGGCGCTGAAAATTGCGGCGGGCCATCCCTATTGCATCGCGCGCCACGGGGATACTCATCCCATCGACAGCTGGGCCGAGCTGCGCGGCCTGTCGCTTTACACCACCCGGACCGGCTTCAAGAGCACCTCGCACTGGTATCTGCACGCCGTGCTGATCGTCGAGGCCGATGCCGATTGGTCGGTCTGGAACTGGTCCTTTGGCGCGATGGGGTTCACCCCGCTGCCCCATCCCGACTGGCTGACCGAGCGCGCGGGAAGCGAATGCACGCCCGAACCGAGTTTCCTTGCCACGCTCGCGCCGTTCTGAGGCCTCTTTCCGCCCTCGTGGCATCCGGATACTCTGGCCGCATGACGAAGAAATATCCCCGCACCTTTCATTTGCCGATCTCGCCCGGCGCCAGCAGCGACGACAAGATCATGAACTCGCTCGAGGGGCTGATCTGCGACGATCTGGTGATCACCGAAAAGATGGACGGCGAGAACACCACGCTGCACCGCGGCGGGTGCCATGCGCGCAGCCCCGACAGCCGCAACCACCCCTCGCGCGATTGGCTCAAGGCCTTTGCCGCGGGTATCGCGCCGCAGCTGGCCGAGGGCGAGCGGATCGTCGGCGAGAACCTTTATGCCCGCCATTCGGTGGGCTACGACACGCTGCCCGCGTGGTTTCTGGGCTTTGCCTGGATCCGGGGCGACGAGGTGCAACCCTGGGATCTGACCCTGATGCGGTTCGAGGAGCTGGGCATCACCCCGGTGCCGGTGCTCTGGCGCGGACCTTGGCGTCCGGGGCTTTTTGAAACCATCGCGGCGGGGCTTGATCCGGTGCGGCAGGAGGGCTTTGTCGCGCGGGTGGCAACGGCCTTTTCGGAGGCCGAGATGCCGCGCCGGATGGGCAAATATGTCCGCGCGGGCCATGTGCAAAGCGAAACGCATTGGATGCAGGCGGCGCTGGTGCCGAACGGGCTGAGGGACGCATGAGGATCGGACGCGCCGCCCGGCATCTGGCGCTGGCTGCCGTGCTGACGGTGCTGACGCAGTTGGGCGGGCTGGCGTGGCTGATCAGCCGTCTGTTTCGGCGCAAGCTTCTTGCCTTTGCGCTGCTGTACGCCGCGCTTTGGCTGGGGGCGCTGATGATCGCACCGCACTTCAGGCGGGTGCCGATCACCTGCCATGGCGAGGGGCCGCTGGGGATGCGCTCCTGGGTCTTTTGCCTTGCGAACCGCAATTACGTCGCCCCCGAGCTCAAGGCCGCCGCCACGGACATGGCGACCGAAATGGCCCGGACCCATCCCGGCACCGTGACCCTTGCCCTTGATGGCAACTTCCCGTTTTTGAACGGCTTTCCGCTTCTGCCGCATCTGTCGCACAAGGATGGCCGCAAACTCGACCTGGCGTTTTATTACGCCGATCACGGCCGCTACCTGCCCGGGCAGACCCGGTCACCCTTGGGCTATTTCGCGTTCGAGCCGGGGCCCAGAACCTGCCCGCCGCGCTTTCCGACCCTGCGCTGGGATCTTGACTGGCTGCAACCGCTCTGGCCCGATTACGCCCCCGAGCCCGAGCGGATGCGCCTTGCATTGCGGCTTTTGTCGCGCGATCCCCGGATCGGAAAGATCTTCCTGGAACCGCATCTGGCGGCGAAATTCGGGGCGGGCGCGTCCAAGATCCGCTTTCAGGGCTGCGCCGCCGCCCGGCACGACGATCACATCCACATCCAGTTGTAAGATCCACGCGCTCAGCGGGCGGGTCTGGCCAGAGATGTCAGCCTTCGGGTCAGCGCCACAACGGCGAGACACAGCCCGATGATCAGACAAAGGCCCAGCTCAACCCAGTCCAGCCCGGCAAAGCCGCCATTGAGTTTCGCAAAGCCGAAGCCGACGCAAAGCGTGGTCAGAAAATTGACGGCGCTTTGTGACGAGGCCGATTTCGGGATCAGCAGTGAAAAGGCAAGAAACCCGATCACGACAGCAGCGCGCAGGCCCCAGTCAAGACTCTCCGACAGGCTGATGCCGCCCTGGCCTAGGCTCTCAAGCGTTGTCCGAACACGCTCCGGGTCGTTGGAGAACAGATCGCGCAGAAACACGCCCGATTGCTGATAAAGCTGCCGCCGCAACGGTGCGGTGGCAACATCAAGCCCAACCGCCAGCACGATCGGCAGGAAGAACAACAGCAGATGCCGCAAGACAAAACCCATCTCGCCCCTCCCGGACCGCTCAGCCAAGCGCGTCGATCGCCGCCGCCAGCTTCATCACATCGGCCGCATAGAACCCGGCGGCATTGATGCAATTCGTTTCCAGAAGTTTCAAGCCGGTCTCGGTGCTGCAGATATCCATGACATAGGCGGGCGCGTAGCCCGGGTTGCGCACCTCAGGCTCGGGGATCAGATCGCCAACGAAGGGCACGACCTTGTGCCAGGAATAGGCGACCCCCAACCGGTCGAGCGCGTGGGCCAGTTTCTCCATGTCGCCGCTTGCCGGAACGGGTTGCCTCGGCGACAGCAGCATCGGTCTGTCGTCTGAACCGTTTCCGAGATCGGCCGCCTCGCGAGGTCATCCTTCCCTCGGCCGGGGTCGGGCTGCGTCAGGTCAGAACGCGATCATGGGGTTGCGGGGCGCCTGCGGAGGAGATCCCGACGCAGCGTCAGCCCCGCCGCCAAGATGATCGCAAGTTCAAGGCCGAAGGTCCAGTGCAGCACGAAGTTCCAGACCCACCAGTTGTGACGTGCGGGCACTTCGACCAGGTTGACCTCGATGGTCGAAAGGGGGCGCAACCAGCCCACCCCGGCCGCGACGGAATCCAGCGCCAGATGCAGCAACAGGTTGGCCAGCGCCACAAGGATGAAGGAACCGGCGCCGTGTGCTCCCAGCGCGCGGGAAAGCCCCCAGGAAAGGGCTGCGATAAGCCCCCAAAACAGCGGCCAGTGGAACATATAGCCGTGATGCACGCTCTGGCGGTCCGATACCAGATAGAACCAGAAGAGATCGGTATCAGGCAGGACCGAGGCCAGAAGCCCGGTCGCGATCAAGGCGCCTTTGGCAGGATGGGACTTGGCGATCTGGCGCGACAGAAGATAGCCGGCAGGCAGGTGGGCGATGAACATCTTGGCCTCGGCTGAGTGTCTGAGGCGCCAGTCTGGCACGGGGCGGGGCGGAGCAAAAGCCCGGCCCTGCGCAGTGTGGGGTCAGATGCGCGGATCGGCGTCAAAGGTGATGCGAAAGCGGGTCGGGCGGGAGGTCGCAAGGCTGATCCCGCCGCGATGGGCGGACAGCAGGTTGCGCACGACCGCAAGGCCCATGCCGGTGCCGCCCGATGCCCGTCGCGTGGAAAAACCGGCTCGAACACCCTCAGCCGCAGACTCGGGAGGCTGCAAGACGCTGATACGCATTCTCGGGAAGGCCGTGGAAAAGACCCTCGCCGAGGTTCGGAACTGAGGTGCGGGCCAATGCCGGATCGCAGTTGAAAGGCAGCTTTGAGGCGCCCCACGTCAGCCGCGCCAAGCGTGCCGTCCCGCGCGCCATGCCTGTTCTCTGCGCAGTGCGCCGTTCCCCGAGCCACCTCGCGAACGGCCGCTATCGCCGATTGCCGCGGGACGATGCCGCGCCCTCACAAGCCGCTCCCCGCCCACTCGATCGATCGAAACGACGGATGGATCGGTGCTACACTTCCGGATCGGCGGAGCCGAGGATGTGGCGGGCGTGGTGGAGGGGAGTACCGTCATGGCCATTGAAACCTTGCCCGCTCTTCGCCCGACCCACGCGCCGTGGAACAAGGGCCGCATCGTCGGCCAAAAGCTTCCGCTGCAGCCAAAACACGTCTGGTCCATCTGCTTGCGATTGGAAATGGCCGACAATCGGCGCGACCTCGCCCTGTTCAACAGGACCGTCGATAGCAAACTCAGGGGCTGCGATCTGGTCGGCCTCAGGGTGAATGACATCTATGCCGCCGGTCACGTCAAGGAACGTGCCTCGGTGACCCAGAGCAAAACCCGAAAACCCGTCCGCTTCGAGATCACCGAGATCACGCGCCTGGCTCTTGAACGGTGGATCAAGGATCCCGAGATGATCGGCAACGACTATCTCTGGCCCAGCCGCGTTCACGCCAGCCCGCACCTCTCGACGCGCCAATATGCCCGGACCCTGCGCGACTGGGTTCTTTCGATCGGGCTCGAGCCCAGTGCCTATGGCACGCATTCGATGCGGCGCACGAAAGTTGCGCAGATCACCAAGAAGACCGGAAATCTTCGCGCCGTGCAGCTGCTTCTGGGCCACGACCCAAGATGGACAGCACAGTTCGATATCTGGGGGTCGATCTGGAGGATGCGCTGACGCTGTCGGAAGGGATTGATCTATGACCTTTGCCTGGCCGGCGCCTGTCGGCCAGGCATGTCGCGCAGGGCGACATTATGCTTGACTTTGGCCGAAATGTCGCCCAAAGCTACATCATGAAGCAGATCAGCACCACGAAAGCCGCGATCAAGGCCTTGCGGCGGATGCCCTCGACGACCGCTGCGCTGATCCGCGCCAAGATCGAAGCTTACGCGCAAGACCCAAGCGCGCAGGCCAATAACGTGAAGCCCTTGAAAGGCCGGGAGGGTATTCGGCTCAGGGTGGGGGACCCGCGGGTGATCATGGATGATCAGGGCAATGTTCTGGTCCTTCTCGATATCGGGCCGCGCGGCGGCGTCTGCGACGGAAAGGGCTTGAGATGACCGAGATGGTGACGATCCCGCGCGAAGAATATGACCGCCTGCTTGCTGCCGCGGAGGATCTGGCCGACCTGCAAAGCTATGACCGCGCCAAGGCGCGGCTTGCGGCGGGAGAGGACGAGTTGATCCCGGCGGACTATGCGAACCGCCTTCTGAATGGCGAAAGCGCCTTGCGCGTCTACCGCGATCTGCGCGGTCTGACGCAAGCTGCGCTGGCGGAAAAATCGGGCGTGAATCGGGTCACCGTGGCCGAGATCGAGACCGGCCGAAAGCAGGGCTCGATCGCAACATTGCGCGCTCTGGCCGACGCGCTTGGCGTGAGCTTGGATGATCTGGCGGCGTAACGTCGCCCCCTTTCGGTTTGTCAGGCGTGATGCGGCCTTTGCCCGTGGCGTCTTCGACACGAAGCGTCGCACGGGGCCGCCAGCTCTCAGGCCGTCGGCACCGTGCCCCCGTCGATCACATGTTCCGTCCCGGTGATGCTGCTGGCGCGGTCCGAGGCGAGGAAGGCGATCAGGCTTGCAATCTCCTCCGGGGTCGAGGGGCGGCCCAGCGGGATGCCGCCGAGGCTGTCCATGATCATCCGCTTGCCGCCCTCAAGGTCGGTGCCCGCGGCCTCCGCCAGCCGCCCGGCCAGCCGGATCGACGCCGCGGTGGCAATCCAGCCCGGCGCCACGCGCAGCACGCGCAGCCCCGCGGGCGCCACCTCCTTCGACAGGCTCTTGCTGTAGACCGACAGCGCGGCCTTGGCGGCGGCATAGGCGGTGGTGGCGGCGGGCAGCGGCATCAGCCGCTGGATCGAGGTGACATGCACCACCACCCCCGCCCGCTGCGCCACCATGCCGGGCAGAAGCGCGCGGTCAAGCCGCACCGCGGGCATCAGGTTCAGGTTCAGCTCGGCCTGCCATTCGGCCTCGCCCAGGGCGGCAAAGCCGCCGCCCGGCGCGGTGGACCCGCCCAGCATGTGGACCAGAACATCCACCCCGCCCATGCGGTCCTGCACCGCCCTGGCGACCCTCTCGCAGCCCTGAACCGTGCTCAGGTCGGCGGCGACGAACATCGCCTCCGGCAGGGTCTCGGGTCGGTTGCGGGCAGTGGTCAGCACCTGCGCGCCAAGATCGCGAAACAGCGCCACGGTGGCCGCGCCTGCGCCCTGGGTGCCGCCGGTGATCAGGGCGCGTTTGCCCCGCAGGTTAAGAAAGCCGGTCATCCGCCGATCCTCAGATCGCGGATGCGCTCCCCCGTCAGGCCGAAGCGGAAGCGCAAGACCACCGGGTTGCCCGGAAAATCGCCGCTGACACGGGCGCGGACCACGGTCTTGTCGCCCTCCTCGGTGATCTCCAGCGGTTCGGCGCTGTGGCGGTATTTCGCCTTGGTGGCCAGCCACCACTGCCGGATCGCCTCGGGGCCGTGATGGCGGGCGCCCTCGTCCTCGACGGTGGCCTCGGGGGCAAAGGCCGCCGCAAAGGCCGCGGCCTCCTGCGGTGCCTGCGCGGTGAAATAGGTCCGGATCGGGGCGGGAAGGGGGATCATCGGGGGCTCCTGTGCTGTCTGACCGCAGCATAAGCCTCGACGCGCCGCCCGATAATCGGGATAATCCAGCATCTGCTGATGACAGAATCGGGACAATCATGGAGGCCGGGCTCAAGGCGCTGGAGGCGGTGCAGGCGATCGCGCGGCGTGGGTCGTTCCGCGCGGCGGCGCTGGATCTGGGGCTGTCCACCACGGCGCTGTCGCAGACCATCGCGCGGCTGGAGGCAAATCTGGGCGTGCGGCTGTTCAACCGCACCACCCGCAGCGTGTCGCTGACCGAGGCCGGGCGCGATTTCGCCGCCCGCACTGCCCCCGCGCTGGCCGAGATCCGCGCCGCGATGGAGAGGGTCCGGGCGCAGCGCGACACCCCCTCGGGGCGGCTGCGGATCAATGCTTCGGCGCAGGGCGGGCGGGCCGTGGCGCCCCTGGTGCTGGAGTTCCTGAACAGCCACCCGCAGATGCAGGTCGATCTGGTGACCGAGGGGCGGCTGGTCGATATCGTCGCCGAGGGCTTCGATCTGGGCATCCGCCCCGCCGATCTGGTGCCGCGCGACATGATCGCGCTGCCGCTGGGCGCCCCCGCGCGCCATGCCGTGGTGGCGGCGCCCGGCTGGCTGGCGCGGCATCCCTCCCCGCTCTCGCCCGCCGATCTGGACCCCGACCATTGCCTGCGCGTGCGTCTGCCCAATGGTGCGCTGCTGCGCTGGCCGTTCGAAAAGGACGGCCGGGCGCTGCCCTTCGAGGCCCGGGGTCGGCTGACGGTGGATGACCCCGCCATCGCCCGCGCCGCGGTGCTCGACGGCGCAGGCATCGGCTATTTCATCGAAGCGGATGTGGCCGAGGACATCGCCGCCGGGCGGATGGTGCGGCTGCTGGCGGATTGGACGCCGAACCGCCCCGGCTTCAGCCTTTATTACCCCGGGCGGCGCAATGCTTCGGCCGGGTTCACGGCCTTCCTCGCCCTGGCGCGGCAGCGCGCGGGGGCATGACCGCCGCGGTGCCCCCCTTGTCATTCCTGACCGCTTGCGCCTCTATGCCAGCGGCCCTTTTCCGTCGGGGCAGGTTCGGACCAGTCTTTGCCAGAGGGTTTGCATGTCAGCGGACAAGACCAGCCTTTCGTCGGCGCAAGCGGCGGCCCGCCCGATCGTCGCGACGATCGCAACGGTTTTCAGGGACGGCCATGTGCTGCTCGTGCGCCGCGCAAATCCGCCGGATGCCGGCACATGGGGCTTTCCCGGCGGCAAGGTGGAGCTTGGGGAACCCCTTGAAAAGGCAGCGCTTCGCGAGCTTTTCGAAGAAACCGGCATCGAAGCGCGGGCCGAGCGGGTCTTCACCGCGCTCGATGCTTTCGACCGGGACGAGGCCGGAGCCCTGCGCCATCATCATGTCCTGGTGGCCGTCCTCTGTTCCTGGGTTTCCGGCGAGCCGGTGGCCGGGGATGATGCTCTGGAAGCCCGCTGGTTCCCGCTCCATGCGCTGGAGGCAGGGGATCTTGCGCTGAGCCGCGATGTCGCGAAACTCGCCCGACAGGGGGCCGAAATCGCCACTTGAGCTTGGTCATCGTCCCCGCCGGGTGATCGCGTCGCGGCTCTGGCAGGCGTCGGGCAGCGCCGTCCCCCAGTAGAGCTGCGACACGATACAGTATCGCGCGTCCCGGCCCTCAGCCGACGGTCGCATCATTGACCGCCATGCTTCGAACCGGCCCTTCGAGCGAACCGCGGCAACGGGGCCGAGCAGCCGCTCGTGCGGGGCGCGGCGGAAGGCTTCGCGCAGGTATGACGGTGGGCTGACGCCTGTAATGGTGCCGAGTCGGCGGCGCACCAAACCGTGAAAGCCGCCGTTCGAAGGTGTCTAAGCTGCCCTTGATCAAGCCGCGCCGATTTCGCGGCGGACATGTTCGGTCAGGGCTTGCAACGGGTGCTCCGGTTTCAAACCGCTCACGGCGGCCAGAGCGGCAAAGTGCGGGGTGAGTTCCGCCGGATCCTGCGGGCCGGGCGTATGCGACAACCTCAAGAGGTCGGGCCTGCCCGCCGCCTCGGCGATGATCCGTGCCAGCGCGCCCAGGCTGCGGGACTGCCCCGATCCTATGTCGAATGCCCCGGTTGCGCCGCTGTCCATCAGCCCGACAAGGGCGCGGGCGACATGCGCGCTGGAGGCGAAATCGCGGATCAGACCCGCGGCGCGCACCTCGGCCGGGCGGCCTTCGCGAGCCGCGTCGATGAGCGAAGGGACCAAGCGGCGGCGGTCTTCGCCGGGACCGTAAAGGTGAAAGAGCCGCGCCCAGATCAGCCTCGGCCCGCAGATCCGGCCAAGCTCCTCATGCAAGGATGCTTTTGCCTGACCATAAGGCGTGATCGGCGCGACAAGACGGACCGCGGCCAGCGCACTGGGCGCGAGCGGATCGTATTCGGCACAGGTTCCCAGCGCGAGCACCCGCTCTCCGCCCGCCGCAAGAAACTCGCGCGCCAGATCGCAGGACACCCTGCGCCACAGATCATTCGCGGGCGCGGTCCAGAACGCGCCGTGCTCGATCTCCCAGGCGCAATGCAGAAGCTGCTTGGCCGGGGACCCCGCCAGCAGGCGGGCGCGCTCGGCGCCCTCGCGCAGATCGGCCGTGTGCCAGATCACGCCGGGTTGCGCGGAGCCGGGGGAACGGGCGGTCGCGTGAACGGGAATGCCGCGCGCGACCAGTTCGGCCAGCACTGCCCGACCGCCAGCGCCGCAAAGGCCGAAGGCCCGGGCGCCGGGTCGAGCGCCAGCCCCGTCACCTCTGCACCCAGCAGGGTCAGCATCCGTGCGGCCCAAGCGCCCTTGAAGCCGGTGTGGCCGGTCAACAGCACCCGCTTCCCGGCCCAGACCCCCGGATCAGGCCGCCTTACCAGATCTTCCACGGTGCCGCCCCCCCGTCCCAAAGTGCCTGCAGATGGTCGCGGTCGCGCAGCGTGTCCATCGGTTGCCAGAAACCGCGATGGTCAAAGGCGCGCAATTCGCCATCGCGCGCAAGGCCCTTGAGCAGCTCCTGTTCAAAGACCGTCGCATCGCCTTCGATCCGGTCAAGTACCGACGGCGACAGCACGAAAAAGCCGCCGTTGATCGTGCCGCCATCGCCTGCGGGCTTTTCGACAAAGGCCGAAACCCGGTCGCCTTGCCGGTCGAGCGCGCCGAAGCGGCCCGGCGGCACTACCGCCGTCACGGTCGCAGCCTTGCCATGGGCGCGGTGAAAAGCGATCGCGGCGGTGATATGGACATCGCCGAGACCGTCGCCATAGGTCAGGCAAAAGGCATCGTCGTCACGCAGAAGATGCCCCACCCGTTTCAGCCGCCCGCCGGTCTGGGTGTCTTCGCCAGTGTCGATCAGATGGATCTTCCACGGCTCGGACGCCGGGCGCAGCATCTCGACGACGCCCGAGGCGAGATCGACCGTCAGATCCGACGAGAGCCGCGCGGAGTTCAGGAAGTAGTCCTTGATCTGCCAGCCGCGATAGCCAAGGCAGAGCACGAACTCGTTCACCCCATGCGCGGCATAGATCTTCAGGATGTGCCACAGGATCGGCTGCCCGCCGATGTCCACCATCGGTTTCGGCCGCCGCCCGGTTTCTTCGGAAAGCCGCGTTCCACGTCCCCCCGCAAGGATCACGGCTTTCATTGGCTGGCCACCTTTCGCGCAAGGTCATAGAAGTTCTTCGTGAACCGCGCGGGCTGGCCAAGCGGATTGGCCGCGATCTGCGCCCGCGCACCGGCCCGCAGCGCCGCACGGCGCGCCGGATCGGCAGCCAGTTCCGCCGCCTTGGCGACATAATCGGCGACCGAGCGCACGGCCAGATCGCCAAGCCCCGCATTCGACAGGTTCGAACAGCTCAGCCGTTCGGCAAAGCCCGGGCCGATCAGGCTGACAGTCGGCACCCCCATCCAGAGCGCCTCGCAGGTCGTCGTGCCACCGACATGCGGCAGGGTATCAAGGGCAATGTCGATCTCGTTGTAATGGCGCATGTGATCGCCACGCACGCCGATGAAATCAAGCCGGTCGGGGTCGACATCGCGGCGCGCGAATGCCGCGCGGGCATTGGCGCGGAAACTCTCGACGCCGCCTTCGGGGCGCAGGAAAACGAAGCGCGATCCGAGGACAGTGCGCAGCACCGCAGCCCAGGCATCCAGACAGGCGGGCGTGTATTTATAGGGGTTGTTCGCAGTGCCAAAGGTCAGATGCCCCTTGCGAGACTGCGGCGTGCGTTCGGCAATCTCATGGGGCGCAAACATCCGCGACAGGCTGACCCAGGTTTCGGGCATCTCGAAGGGACGTTCGATCAGCAGGCGCGGGTCTTCGGGGCGCAGGTAGGGATCGGTCAGGATCAGGTCGATCTGTTCCAGCCCGGCCGAATGCGGATATCAAAAGCGCGACAAGGTGGCGATGGTGGTGTTTCGGCACCGCAGCGCCGAAGTGGTGCTGCCGCCGACCGGCTCGGTCGATCGCGCGGCACGGCTGCTGGCCGAGCTCGAGGTGGGCGGCCGCACGCCGCTGACCCAGGGGCTTGGCGAAGCGGCCAATGTGCTGCGTCAGGTTCAGCGCAGGGACCCGAATGTCCTGCCGCTGGTCATCGTGATGACCGACGGCCGCGCCAATGCCGGGCTTGGCACCGCCCCCCCGCATGAAGAGGCGCTGCAGGCCGCGGCGGGGCTGCCCCCGTGCAGAAGCACCATGTCGGGATGCTTGGTCCGGACCTGATCGAGCTTGCCCCAGATCAGGTGGTGATCGTTGAAATCGGTCCCGCCGGTGAGGGCAACCTTGGGGCCCACGGGCAGCATCACCTCGGTTTCCGCGCGGCGCTTGGCGGCCAGGAAATCGCGGCTGTCGATCAGCGCTGCGGTCATGTGCCGGCGGTTCACCATCGAGCCGGGGCGGGGCCGCCAGGTCGATCCCGTGTGATGAGAGAATTCGGTCGCGGCGTGATCGCGCATCATGTCCATGCAGTTGCGCCGCTCGATGGGGGTCAGGCCTTCCGCCGTCAGGCGCTCGAGTTCGGTCGACTTCACCTCGGAGCCGTCTTGCTCGCGCTGAAGGCGGCGCTGCGCCTGCTCGTTCTCGTCAAGCGACCGCTCGATCCGGGCGGTGGCGCGGTGGAAGAGGTTGACCTGGCCCCAGAGCACCTCTTCGAGGTCGGGTTCCATGCGGGTGTCCTCGAGAGTGGCGACGAGGGCGTCGAAGATGTCGGCGACGGCAACCGCAAGGCGCTGCGCATCGGGCATCGGGCGCGGATCGGGTTCGTCGAAGGGGCGGTAGCCGTAGAGCTGCAGCTCTTCGAGCGCATGGGCGGTCTGGGAAACGGTGTGGGCGGGTGAGCGCGCAATAGTCGAGCAGCGCTTGCCAGCTGCCGATGACCGGGTTCTGGCTGAGGTATCGGCCAAGGATGTCCCGGGCCTCGAGGATCGTCGAAGGGGATCCTGCCGCCCAACTTGCCCTCGGAGACTTCGTGCAGCAAGCCTACAACGCATTCGCGGAAAGCCGGTTGCGGCGGCAGCACGGCACAATTGCCCAAGGTTGGGTCAAGGTTTTCCCGGAACTCACTGGCGGCGAGCGCCGGTTGGGTGAACTTCCCGGCTTCACGCCGGAACGCATCGACCAGTGGCTGGAAACCTATCCGGCCGAGACCCTTGGTCTGCCGAACCACACGGGTTCGCTGCCCGTCGAGGATCCTGACGGTAACATCATCTCCACGCCGATCCCGGATGAAGCGGGGCCGAACATTGTCGAGGCACGTCGGGATGAGGCGTTCACCACCCCTGGCGGGAATACGATTGACGACCACGGCGGCAAGGGCGACGGGCTGGAATACGTCACAGGAAAAGGGCACACTGCCGGGCAAATCGATGAAATCATCGCCAATCCCCGGCCCGATCTTAGCGGAATCGTCGCCGGACGTGGTCGATACAAGGGCCAGGAGATGACCTTGTTGACCGGTCAGGATGGGTATTGGGTTCTTTTGAGCCCGGAGGGGCGCGTCGTCGCTGTAAGCAATCGGAACCGCCCCCTTTGGGAAACGGAAAATGAACCAGACCCGATCATCAGGCCATTGGAGTGAACATGCGCGACGAGTTTGAAAAGATGCTGGAGCAACTCGAAGCTGGCAAATTCGTGTATGTTGAGCCGTCGAGCGTAATGCTCGAGTTCAACGAATATATGGCATCCCGGGGCTACAGCGTTGCGCGACTGGAGGTCGTCAGAGTTCAGGGCGGCAGTCGAACCGGGCGCACCTTCGAGTACGATTTCCTGGCAAACGCGGGCCCGGGCTACGAGGAAGAATGGCAGATATTTCTCGATCCACAGCGATCTGCCGCGAATATCCGCGACATCGTGCGCCGCGCGTCGAGCGAGGGCGGGGAATACCAATACCTGGTGTGGGCAGAGGTGCCACCGTCCAAGGGGTGACCGGTGTTCCCACCGGATAAAGAAAAACCAAGGTCTGGGACGGCATCATACGGTGATTTCGATGGCGATATTTTACAACGCCTATTCCGATCTAGACCTACCTGACCTCATGCAGCGACTGGACGCAGCAGCGAGGAGTGCCGGTGACGTCTGGGAGGCTTGGAGCGCAAGTGACGACCTGGGGCCGTTCCATCTGGAAATCATGGCCGAGTATGGTGTTGGAGAGGGCTTCAAGAGCGAATGTTTCACACGACACTCGAAAGACCATACCGTGCAGGCCCGAGAGGCCATGCTTGCCTTCTTCGAGTCCTTTCCAGGACGAAAGCTGCTCTTGAATGGCGATGTCCTCGTCGCCTTCCACCCGGAGCAGTGAATTGGCAACTAAAAAACTAATGCCGCGAACCCGGCGGGTTTCCCCGCCGGGCCCGAGGGGGAGACCCCGTTCTCAGAACGGGATCTCGTCGTCGCGATCGATGAACTCGGGGTTTTCGTTCTCGGCCGCTTTCGGGCGGCTTGAGGCAAGTCGACCTTCTCGGCGATGATCTCGCAGCTGTAGCGGTCGTTCCCCATGCTGTCGGTCCACTTGATGTAGTGGATGCGGCCGTGGACGAGGACCTTCATGCCCTTTTCGCAATGCTCCGCGACCGTCTTGCCGAGACCGTTGAAGCAGGTGATGCGGTGCCATTCCGTGTCCATGATCCGGTAGCCATTCTCGTCGCGCAGGACGCGACCTTCCGAGAGGCGGGGGCGCGAGGTGGCGAGGCTGAAGTTGGTGATCTTGGTGCCCGCGCCTTTGGTGGTGCGGATTTCGGGGGCCTGTAGCTTAAATCACCCGGAAACCTGTCCAAGGATCGGGGAGTAGCTCAGGCATTTGCCAATGCCCTCTTCCGCAAAGCAGTCATTTTTCCATGGTGAGAACCCGCTTTTATAACTCGCCTTGCGGGCAGATCGGGATTCAATTTCGACTTTGACTGCGGTTGCCTCCCATCGCCCGGCTCCTCACCAAACAGCCTGTCACCTGTACCATTCAGCGGCCGAAGTCCGGACGAATATCACTCCGCGCTTCCGGTCCGGCGATGCTATCTTCCAACCGCCGCGATGGCGGCCGTGACTTGCTCGGGGGCAGAGGTCTGGATGTAATGGCCGCTTGCAACCGGGATCACACTGGTCTGGCGGAAATCCGAGGCAAAAGCCTCGGCATGCGCGGCCCAGACCCCGCGCCAGCGCGGATCCTCGCCAAGACCTGCCTTTTCGGCCAAAAGGATCGTCAGCGGAATGTCGCGCAGGGCGCCAAGGTCGCGCAGCGCCGTCTCGGTCTCGGGAACCCCGCCCAACTCGAGCCGCTCGACATTCGTAAGCGTCAGGCGCAACAGCGGCGGGATTTCGCAGCCGCGCAGCTGCTCGGCCTTGCAGCGCGCGGTGAACCCCGGCAGGCGCGGATCGACAAGGACGATGCCCTTGACCTGATCGGGATGGCTGCGGGCGAAATCAAGCACGTAAAGCGCGCCGAGCGAATGGCCGACAAGGATATAGGGCGGCCTTGCCTGCACCCGGGTCAGGGCCGCCTCCAGCTGGGCTGTCACCTCGGCCCCGGTGCGGCGGCCATCGGCATCGCCTGGCCAGGATTGACCGGCGACCAGATCGGCGCCGAGCCCATATCCCGCCCGTGTCCAGGCAAATCGCCCAAGGCCGGGGGGCATGTCGACGCGGTCCCAGACGGTGGCAGTATCGCCAAGGCCCGCTTCGAAGATCACCGTCGGGCCTTTGGCATGGGTGACTTCGGGCCCGGGCGGGGCACAGGCGAAAAGCAGCGGCACAAGAAGCGCTGCGTGAAGCAGGGGGGCGCGAAAAAGGGCTGTCATGGGACCTCCGGGCTGGATGTGCCGCGATCTTCGGCGGATCCGGCGCGCAGGGCGACCGATCCAAAGGGGCCGGACGCCGGGCCGCGCTTGCACCCGGTCCGACTTCCCCGCATTCTGCCTTGGCGCGGGGGAACGGATGGCGGGAATTTTCGCGGGAATGGCGGCGATGGCTGCGCTGGCTATCTGGTTGCGGGGGCGTGGCGCAGATGCGCGGCTGACCCCGGCTGTGGGATGTCTTGCGCTTTTTGCGCTGGGGCTGGCGGTGTTTCTGGGGCTTGACGGCGGCCCCTGGGAGGATTGGCAGGTGCTGGTTCTGCCGCTGTTGCCGATCCTCCTTGCCCAACACGTCCGCAGCTTGGCGGGGCCTGCACGCTGGCCACGGATCGAGGCCGCGCTGGCGGCAAGCGGAGGTCTGTGTCTGCCTTTCCTTCTGTTGCCCGCCGCGGCCCGCGCCGCGATCGAGGCGGGACAGGTGCCGACGCTTGCACCGGGCTGGCTGCTGGCGGCTCTGGCCGGGGTCGGGCTTTACTGGCTCGCCCTTTGCCTTGGAACGGCTCTGGCCGGGATCGGCATCCTGCGCGCGCTGCGCCGTCACGCCAAGGCGTTGGCGCAGATCATCGCCGCGCCGCCCACGCCCCGGCTCAGCGGTGTTGCCCTGCTGGGCGCCTGTCTTGTCGCGCTGTTCGCGATCCAGCTTCTGGACCTTCTGTCGCTCGGGCGGGTGCTGATCGGGCCGCTCTCGGACCTGTTCCTGTTCGCGCTGATCCTTGGGACGGCGCTGCACGGGCTGACCTTGAAGATGCACTGGCCCGACTGGGCCGATGCGGTGATCGCCGCCACCGAGGTTCCTGCGGCGCCGCCAAGCTACGCCCGTTCGGGGCTTGATCCCGAGGCGATGGCGCAGCTTTTGACCCGGATCGACGCGGCGATGCGGCGCGACAGCCTGTGGCGTGCCCCGGGCCTCTCGCTGGCCGATCTGGCCGAGGCCGCCCGGGCGAAGCCCTTCTACGTCAGTCAGGCGCTCAATCAGGGGCGGGCCGAAAGCTTTTACGACTACGTCAACGGCTGGCGGGTGAGCGAGGCACAGGCGCTGTTGCGCGCGACCGATCACACCGTGCTCGACATCGCCCATGCCACAGGGTTCAACGCCAAATCCACCTTCAATGCGGCGTTTCTCAAGCGCACGGGCATGACGCCCAGTGCCTGGCGGGCGTCCGGCCCCATCGGCCCGGTCGCAAAGGGCGCGCAAGGCTGAGAGATCCGGGCAAAACCCCGGAGGCTTTCATGACCCGTCGTTCCTTTCTTGTCCTTCTGGGCGTCTTGCCGCTGATGGCCTGCCTGCGGCCGCAAGATCCCCGCTTCCGCCCCGATCCGCATCGCAGCCTGCACATCGCTGGACCTGCAGGCGTGCTGGCGGGTGACCTGGTGCTGCCCGCAGGCCCCGGTCCCTTTCCCGCCGTGCTGTTGCTGGCGGGCTCGGGGCCGCAGGACCGCGACGAGCATGTGGCGGGGCATCGGCCCTTCCTCGTGCTGTCAGATGCGCTGGCCCGGGCGGGGATTGCCAGCCTGCGTTATGACAAACGCGGGGTGGGCGGAAGCGCCGGCGATTTCGCCACCGCCACGATTTCGGATTTCGCCCGTGACGCCGGGGCGGCCTTCGACGCCCTTGCTGCAAGGCCCGAGATCGACCCGGCGCGCATCGCGATCCTTGGCCATTCCGAAGGCGGGCTGACCGCGCCCCTTGCCGCGCGCGGGCGCAAGGTGGCGGCTTTGGTGCTTCTGGCCGGTCCCGCAGTGCCGATGGAACAGGTGCTGCGCCATCAGACCCGCGCCATCGCCGCGCTGCAAGGCGCCCCCGCGGACCGGATCGCGGCGCTTGATGAGGCGCTTGCGGCCAGCTTTGCCGCCCTGCGCGCGGCGCCCGACCTTGCCGCGGCCCGCCCCCGGCTCACGGCCGCGCTGGCCCCGTTGCCGCCCGAGGTGCGCAGGACCTATGCCGCCGTTCTGGCCACGCCTTGGGGGTTTGATGCCGCCCGCCCCGATCCGCTGGCCCTGATCGGGGCGTTTGACGGTCCGGTTCTGGCGCTTTACGGCGGCAGCGACACCCAGGTCGATGCGACCGAGAACGCCGCCGCCCTGCGCGATCTGGCCCGGACAGCTGGGATGCAGGTCGACGTCATGGCGGGTCTGAACCATTTGTTCCAAGCAGATCCGACCGGCGATCCGCAAAATTACGCCCGCATCCCGCAGACATTGGCCCCCGAAGTTCCCGCCCGGATCGTCGCGTTTCTGCGCCGCGCCGCAGGCTGACAGGGCGCATTCCCGCGAGACCGACTTCTGACCCTGAAAGGAGCCTCCATGTCCCCCGCCGCATCGGCCGCCTACATCGCCGAACTGCGCCAGCAGATCGCGATCCTTTCGGAACGCTGCGCGCTTTTCGCCGCCGAACTGGCCGCCGCCCGAGAGGCGCAAAACCCGCCGCCTGACCCATTCATTGCAGGTTGAACCCCACCCAGACCGCCCTGTGCCCCACCCTTCCGGCGGGGTTTTTCTTTGCCTGAAAGGACCACACCCATGCCCGGCAGCACCTCCTCGCGGCGCCGGGACTGTCGGCCTCTGCGCTTGAAAGTTCCGCCGCGGCCCTGTTAGCTGAAGACGCGGCTGCCCGGCAGTTTCGCTCCACCGGAAGAGGCGGCAATGGCCCCCAGAAAAACCGTGACGCTCAAGGATATCGCCGCTGCCGCAAACGTGTCGCGGGCGGCGGCGGCGCGGGCGCTCAACGGCTATGGCTATGTCGGCGCCGCGACGGCCGAGCGGGTGATCGAAATCGCGGCCCAGCTGGGCTATCGCGGCAACCGCGTCGCCCAGGCGCTGCGGGGCGGGCAATTGCCGCTTGTGGGCTTCGTGCCCGGGGACATTCAAAACCCCTTCTTCGCGCAGATCGCCCATGACATCGACGCGCAGCTGCGCCAGAGCCGTCAAAGCCTGCTGATCGCCAGCAGCGCCGAAAGCGTCGCGCAGGAGCGCGACCTGATCGAAAGCTTCCGCGCGCTGAACGTGCGGGGGGTGATCGTCGCCCCCGCCGCAAGTCCGACCCGCCCGCATCTGGAGGCGCTCTTGCACGAGGGCGTGCCGCTGGTGCTGATCGACCGCGCGGTGGAGGGTCTGCCTTGCGACTGTGTCTCGGTCGACAATGCGGGCGGCGCGCGGGCGGCGGTCGGCTGCCTGATCGCGGCCGGACATCGTCGGGTGGCGGTGATCCACGACGATCAGCGGATCGTGACCGCGCGGGACCGACTGGCGGGCTATGCGGGGGCGCTGGCCGATCACGGGATCGCGCTTGATGCGCGGCTGATCGCGGTGGCGCAATCCACTGTCGCGCAGGCGACCGAGGCAACGATCCGGCTCTTCCGCCAACCCGATCCGCCCACCGCGCTGTTCACCCTCGACAGCCTGATGACCAAGGGGGCGCTTTTGGGCCTGCGCGCGCTTGGTCTGTCGGTGCCGCGCGATGTCTCGCTGGTGGGGTTTGACGATTTCGATCTGGCGACCTTCACCGAGCCGCAGATCACGGTTGTCGCGCAGCCGGTCGCGCAGATCGGTCCGCTGGCGGTCCGGATGCTGCTTGAGCGCATGCGCGGCAGCACCGAGCCGCCGCGCCATGTTCAGCTTCCCACCCGGCTGATCCGGCGCGGATCGGTGGCGCCGCCCGGAGGCGGTGCGGCCGCGACGGATTCCGCCTGCTGAGAAATGGCGCAAAAACCTCTTGCCAGACCGGGGCGGCCATGCGTTACATCGATGTGAGATCGGTCTCTCATGCAGTCGACCGATCCTTTCCCAAGACATCCGGGATCGGCGCCGTTCCGGTTCCGGTTGCGGCGGCACCCCCGCTGCGCCCAGACCGAAAGAGATGCAGATGACGACCCCTCCCCCGCGCCTGTCGACCGATCAGCTGATTGGCGCGAATTTCAGCTTTCAGCACTGGCCCCTTGCCGATGTGGCCCGCGCCATGCAGGGCTTTGGCATGACCGAAATCGAGCTTTGGGGCATCGCGCCGCATCTTGATCTGTTTCACGCCGATGCCGCGCGGATCGACGGGGTGCGGCGGGTGTTGGAGGAAACCGGGTTGAAGCTGCGCTGCCTGACGCCCGAACAGGTGCTTTACCCGATCAACATCGCCTCGGGCGACGAGGCCTATCGGCAGGCCAGCATCGCGCGGTTCTGCCGCGCGGCCGAGATCGCGGCGGATCTGGGGGCGCGTCATCTGTTCCTGACCCCCGGGCGAGGCTTTGAATCCGAACCCGCCAGCCGGGCCTGGGACCGCTCGGCCGAGGCGCTGCGGATCATTGCCGCCCATGCCGCCGACCGCGGGCTGCGCTGCCTGCTCGAACCGCTGCAACGGCGCGAAAGCAACATCGCCCACAGCGCCGCCGACCTGCGCCTTCTGCTTGACATGGTGGATGCCGAAACGATGGATGTGGTGCTTGATACGGTGGCGATGGCCTGTGCCGGCGACAGCGTGGCCGATTATGTGCGGCTGTTCGGCGACCGGCTGGCGCATGTGCATCTGGTCGACGGCACCCCCTCGGGCCATCTGATCTGGGGCGAGGGGGTGCTGCCGCTGGCGCAATATCTGCAGGATCTGGCGCAGGCGGGCTATCGCGGTGCGCTGTCCTTCGAACCCTTTGGCGATGGCAGCTATGCGCTCGATCCGATGCGCGCGTGGCGGCACAACATGCAGGCCATCGCGGCCCATCTCGCTCCCGGAAAGGCCCTTGCATGACTGTCGTCTCCGATCTGATCGCCGTGGGCGACAACTGCCTTGATGTCTATCTGACCAAGGGGCACATGGCCGTGGGCGGCAATGCGCTGAACGTCGCGGCGCAATGGCGGCGCAAGGGGCTTGCGGCGCGGTATCTGGGCGTGGTCGGCCCCGATGCCGAGGGCGCGGTGATCCTCGACGCGCTGGCCGGGGTCGGGCTTGATCCGGCCGATGTCGAACGGCGCCCGGGCAATACCGCGGTGACGCTGATCCGCGATCATCATGGCGACCGGCGCTTCCTGCTCGAAGATCTGGGCGTCGGCGATGGCTGGCGGCCCGACGCGGCGCATCAGGCCGCGCTGCAAGCGGCACGCTGGGTGCATCTGGGCACCAATGCCGATCCGGGGCTGCTGCGCTGGCTGCTGGAGGCGGGGGTGGGGTTCAGCATCGATGTCTCCACCCGCCATGCGGATCTGCCGCTTGCGGGCGTGCCCCTCGTCTTCGCCTCGGGCCCCGAGGATCCGGCCGAGCCGATCGAGCCGGTCCTTGCGGCCTTTCGCGCCCGGGGCGCGCGGCGCACGGTGGTGACCTGCGGCAGCCGCGGCGCCTTTTTCGACGACGGCGGCACGGTCTGCAGCGTCGCGGCGCGCAAGATCGCGGTGCGCGACACCTGCGGGGCGGGCGACAGTTTCATCGCGACCTTTCTGGCCGCGCTGATCGGCGCGCACCGCCCGGGGCCGGAGGCCTTGCAGCTGGCCACTCTGGCCGCGGCGGAAACCTGTCAGCACGAGGGCGGTTTTCCGCAGCCGCTCATCCCGATCCCGGTCTGGCTGCTGGACAAATACGCCGATGTGATCGGCGCGGCGGACGGGGGGGCATGAGCCCCCGTCCCGGGCAAGCGGGCTATTTCCGCACGAAGCTGAAGGAAAAGGCCGAGCCGCGGTGATAATCCAGCGCATAGATCACCCGGCTGCCATCGGCGGCATAGCAGATCTCCTCGATCAGCAGCGCCGGGCCGAAAGCCTCGAGCCCATGCATCGCGGCGACCTCGGGCGGCAGCAGCGTCGCCATGACATTCGCGGTCGAGGCCACCGGGTTGCGGTCGAGCTTCGCCAGCAGCCCGACGATCGAGCCGCTCCAGTCCGGGGCGGTTTCGCCGTCCGTCACGATCAGATCGCGCGGCAGCCAGTCGATCGAATAGATCAGCGGTTGCCCGCCGCTGCTGCGCAGCCGTTCGATGCGCAAGGCCGCCGCCCCCTCGGCCAGATCAAGCTTGGCGGCGATCTCGGGCGGGGCGGGCACGGTGGCAAAGCCCAGAACCCGGGTCTGCGCCTTGTAGCCATGGCTGGCCACCATCTGCGAGACGCTTTCGAATTTGGTGATCGGCCGCGCGATGCTCAGGCTGGCCCCCGCCGCCAGAAACCGCCCCTTGCCCTGATGCACGTCGATCACCGCTTCCTGTTCCAGAAGCTTCAGCGCCTCGCGCAGCGTCGGGCGCGACACCTGGAACCGCTCGGCCATCTCCTTTTCGGTGGGCAGCCTGTCGCCGAGGGACAGGTTCAACTCACGGATCATCTCCAAAAGCGCGGTGCGCAGGCGCTCGATGTTGCTTTCCCGAGGCTTTTCCATCTCGTCACTCCTGTTCCGGCTCACCTGAACACATCGGCAATCTGCGGCGGTTTCATCCCGCAGGCCAGCGCCAATTGCAGCATGATCCGCGCCTTTTGCGGGCTCAGAAGACCGGCGGGGAGGAAGCCATGCCCGTCGTTGCGGCTGTTGGGCATCACCATCCCCTGCGCGCGTGAGGCGATGACGACAAGGCCGCCCTCCTCCTTGATCCAGCGCTCCAGCCTGCGCGCCTGCACGCCGGTGGCATAGCCCGGGGCAAAGCCCGCAACGACGATCCCGCGCGCCCCCGCCGCAAGGAAAGCCTCGATCGCCACCGCATCCCCGCCGGTGTGGCACAGCACGATGTCGACCCGCGGCAGCGCGGAGGGATCGGCCGGAACGCGCCAGATCCGCCGCGCCGCGGCCGGGGCACGATGAAAACGCACGGTCTCGCCCGTCACCAACCCCACCGGTCCCAGCACCGGCGCGCGGAACGTGTCGAGCCCGAAGTTCAGCGTCTTCGTCACCTCGGCGGGCAGGTGGATCTCGCCATGGGTGACGACCAGCACGCCATGCGCCCCCGCCTCGGGGCAGGCCGCGACACAGGCGGCCTGAAAGAAATTCATGTAGCCGTCGCTGCCGAGCGCCGAGGCCGGGCGCTGAGCCCCGGTCAGCACCAGCGGCACCGGCAGATCCCAGGTGCAGGACAGGAAGAACGCCGTCTCCTCGAGCGAGCCGGTGCCATGGGTCAGCACGAAACCCGACAGATCGGGCACAGCCTGCAGCATTGCCGTGCAGAGCCTCCGGATCTCCTGCCATTGCGGCGGGCCCATGTCGAAGCTGGGCAGCGGCGTGAAGGGGACGGGATGCAGCGCGAAGCGCGTCTGCATTGGGCCGCAGCGCGCGATCAGCGCCTGCGCGTCAAGACTGCCCGCCTGTCCGTAATCGCAGATCTCGAAGGGATCCAGCGCCAGCGCGGTCAGCGTGCCGCCGCCCGCGATGACGGCGATTCGGGGCAGCGGGGGCGCGTTCCGGGGCATCATCTTGTCCTTTCAATGCCGGGCCGGTCGCGTTTTGCGCCCCGGCCGTCCATGATGTCTGACAAGATACAGGCGTGATTTGCACAAGTCCACCTGATAAAACAACGCAAATACGGGCTTATAGGTGAATATGATCCGTAGATGTATTTTCTGTTGACAGGCGGCGCCCGCATCAAGTTAATACTTGTCAGACAAGTTGGCACAAGCTGACGCAACCGGCTGCAGGGAGATGGCATTGCCAATGACGCGGGCTCTCGGGATCACCTTTGACAAGGTCAACAAGTGGTATGGCCGGATGCATGTCCTGCGCGACGTGAGCTTCTCGGTCGCACCGGGCGAAAAGATCGTGGTCTGCGGCCCTTCGGGGTCGGGCAAGTCGACGATGATCCGCTGCATCAACCGCCTTGAGGAACATCAGTCCGGCACGATCACCGTGAACGGGGTCGAGGTGAACGACCAGCGCCGCAACGTCGATCAGGTCCGCCGTCAGGTCGGCATGGTGTTCCAGAACTTCAATCTTTATCCGCATCTGAGCATCCTGGACAATTGCACCGTCGCGCCGCGCTGGGTGCGCAACATCCCCCGCGCCGAGGCCGAGGAACGGGCGATGCACTATCTGGAGCGGGTCCGCATCCCCGATCAGGCGCACAAATATCCCAGCCAGCTCTCGGGCGGTCAGCAACAGCGCGTCGCCATCGCGCGGTCGCTGTGCATGCAGCCCGAGATCATCCTGTTTGACGAACCGACCAGCGCGCTCGACCCCGAACTGGTGCGCGAGGTGCTCGACACGATGGTCTCGCTGGCCGAAGACGGCATGACGATGATCTGCGTCACCCACGAGATGGGCTTTGCCCGTCAGGTGGCCGACCGGGTGATCTTCATGGACCGCGGCGCCATCGTCGAAAGCGCCGCCCCCGACGACTTCTTTCGCAATCCGCGCGAGGAACGCACGCGGCTGTTCCTCAGCCAGATCCTGCACTGATCCCGCAGAAGGACCGGCAGGCCCCAATCGACCAACCCCAACGGAAAGGTACATCGGATGCTCAACGTCAACACGACCCTCGGCGCGCTGCTGCTGGCGGGGGTGACGGCCCTGTCCGGCGCCGCCCAGGCGCAGGACTTCCCGCCGCTGCCCGCGGCGATCAAGGAGGCGGGCAAGATCCGCATCGGCGTGAAATGCGACAGCCCGCCCTTCGGCGCCTCGGGCCCCGACGGCAAGCCGCTCGGCATCGAGATCGAGATGGCCCGGAAGATCGGCACATTCGCCTTCGGTTCGGAAGCGGGGGCAGAGCTTTCCTGCGTCACCTCCGAGGCGCGGATCCCCTCGCTCAATTCCGGCAAGCTTGACCTCATCCTGGCGACGCTGGGCCGGACCCCGGCGCGGATGGACGTGATCGACTATTCCGACATCTATTTCTGGGGCAGCTCGAACGTGCTCGTTCCGGCCGACAGCCCGGTGAAGACGCTTGCGGACCTGTCGGGCAAGACCGTCATCGTGGTCAAGGGCGCGACGCAGATCAAATGGCTCGAGGCCAACATCCCCGGCATCGAGATCTTGCAGCTGAACACCACCGCCGACGGGGTGCAGGCGCTCAAGCAGGGCCGCGCCGACGGCTTTGTCGGCGACGGCGGGCTGGTCTACACGCTGGCGGGCAATTATCCCGAGACGCGCGTGGTGGAAGAGGGGCTCGACCTGGGCGTGAACGGCATCGGCCTGCGCAAGAACGAGCCCGAGCTGAAGGCCTTTGTCGATGCCGCGCTGGACGAACTGCGCAAGGACGGGTTCTATGAGCGGGTGATCCCCGAATTCGTCAAGGAACCCGCCGTGGCCGAGGTGATGAAACGCGGCTTCCTCGAAGCGCCGCCGCAGCTGTGATCCTCTGCGGGCCGGGGTCTTCTCCGGCCCGCCCGTTCCTTCTCATGCATCGGACCGACGATGAGCTTTCTTGACTGGGCCTATATCCTGAACGCCGGGCCGGACCTGATGCGAGGTCTGGGCATGACGCTGCTGGTCAGCGGCCTGGCGATCCTCCTTTCGCTGACGCTCGGGGCGATCGGCTGCGTGTTGCGCGTCTCGCGGCTGCGGCCCGCGGCCTGGGCGGTGGCGGCCTATGTCGAGTTCATCCGCGGCACGCCCTATCTGGTTCAGATCTTCTTCATCTTCTACGGCCTGCCCAGCCTTGGCGTGAAACTGTCGATCTTCTGGTCGGGCGTGCTGGCGCTGACGGTCTGGGCCAGCGCCTTTCATGTCGAAAGCTTCCGCGCCGGCCTGTCCTCGGTCAGCCGCGACATCCGCAATGCCTCGGCCTCGCTGGGCCTGCGCCCCTGGCAGCATGCGCTTTTGGTGGTGATCCCGATCGCGCTGCGCTCGGCGCTGCCCTCCACGCTCAACACGGTCGTCGGCACGATCAAGAACTCGGCCTATCTGCAGGCGATCGGGCTGGTCGAGCTGACCTTCGTCGCGGTGGACCGGATCGCGCAGGATTTCCGCTCGATCGAGATGTTCCTGTCGATCTGCGTGATCTATCTGGTCGTGATCCTCGGTGTTTCGGCGCTTGGGCGGCGGCTGGAAAAACGCCTCAACCGCCCCTATGCGGCACGGTGACCCCGATGGACCTGATTTACGAATATCGCGTCTTCCTGATCGCGGGGCTGATCGAAACGCTGAAGATGTCGCTCGTCGTGGCGATCGGCGGGACGCTTTGCGCCATTGCGATCAGCGCGGCGGTGCTGGCCAAGACCCGGATCCTGCGCCAGATCGGCTTTGCGCTGATGGAAGTGCTGCGCGATCTGCCGCTGATGGTCACGGTGCTGCTCGTGTATTTCATGCTGCCGATGACCGGGCTCAACCTTGACCCGTTCTGGTCCTGCTGTGCGGCGATCTCGATCTGGGGCGGGGCGAATGGCGCGCAGATCCTGCGGGCGGGGCTGACCTCGGTCAGCGCGGGCCAGCGCGAGACCGCCGCGGCCTTCGGCTTCAGCCCGCTCAAGGGGCTGTTGCTGATCACCCTGCCGCAGGCGATGCCGGTGATCATTCCGCCCTATGTCAGCCTGCTGACGGCGCTGGTGCAGGCGACGTCGCTTGGCGCGGTGGTGGGGGCGCAGGAACTGCTGCGCTCGGGGCAGGTGGTGATCGAACAGACCACGATCCTGCGCGGCGGCAGCCCGGCCTATCTGGTCTACGGCTCGATCCTCGTCGTCTATTTCGCGCTTTGCACGCTGATCTCGCTGATCGGGGGCCGGATCGAACGCCACTTCCTGCGGCCCTATGCGCCCGGCGACGACACCCGGCTGGAGGCACAGGCCCGCGACCTCGGGGCCAGGCTGCAGACGCGGGCCTGACCGTGACCCCCCGCACTTTCCGTTCCGACCTCCCCCTCGCCGGGCGCCCTGCGCCCCGCG
>NC_014034.1:3582500-3738958 GCF_000021865.1 Rhodobacter capsulatus SB 1003 | reverse complement strand
CGGGGGGTAATTCTATTGCCAAGGCATTGAAATGAAAGAAATAAAACGGCGCCCCAAGATTGGGACGCCGTTTACGAAGATTAATTTCCGGGATCGGAAAATCAGTTCGACAGGGCCTTCACGCGCGACGAAAGACGCGACATCTTGCGGGCCACGGTGTTCTTGTGCAGCACGCCTTTGGTGATGCCGCGCGCCAGTTCGGGTTGCGCGGCT
The DNA here is from genome assembly GCF_000021865.1 of Rhodobacter capsulatus SB 1003. Classification (NCBI taxonomy): domain Bacteria; kingdom Pseudomonadati; phylum Pseudomonadota; class Alphaproteobacteria; order Rhodobacterales; genus Rhodobacter; species Rhodobacter capsulatus. The sequence goes on along the minus strand of NC_014034.1, from coordinate 3,738,745 downwards.
TCAAGGGCGGCCTTGGCCACACCGGCGTCGCCCGAGGCGATCGCTTCTTCGACCTTGCGCAGGAAGGTGCGGATGCGCGACCGGCGGGCTTTGTTGATGTCGTTGCGACGCTCGTTCTGACGAGCGCGTTTCTTGGACTGGGGCGTGTTGGCCATGTTTCCCTATTCCCGGGCTGAAGCGAATATATATAGCGCAAAGCCCGGTTGTCCCAGCGAACCGGATGATTCTAGCCTGAGCGGGCTTCACGCGCATGTAACGGCGGTCCTTAGGGCAAAAGGGGCGTGAAGAAAAGCCCCTTTCGGCCTTATTTGTCGGCGAATTTCGCCGGGCGCTTCTCGGCAAAGGCGGCCATGCCTTCCTTTTGATCCTCGGTCGCGAAAAGCGCATGAAACACCCGGCGTTCATAAAGCACGCCTTCGCGCAGCGTGGTTTCATAGGCGCGGTTGACGCAATCCTTGGCCACCATCGTGGCAATCGCCGATTTCTCCGCGATCTTGCGCGCGGTGGCCAGCGCCTCGGGCAGCAGATCGGCCAGCGGCAGCACGCGGCTGACAAGACCCGAGCGTTCCGCCTCGGCCGCGTCCATGAAACGGCCGGTGAGATGCATTTCCATCGACTTCGACTTGCCGACGAAACGGGTCAGCCTTTGCGTGCCGCCGATGCCCGCGACGACGCCCAGATTGATCTCGGGCTGGCCGAATTTCGCATTCTCGGCGCAAAGAATGAAGTCGCACATCATGGCGAGTTCGCAGCCGCCGCCCAAGGCATAGCCCGCCACCGCCGCGATGACCGGTTTGCGCGTGCGCAGGATCGCATCGCCCTCGGTGCCGAAGAAATCCAGCTTGAGCATGTCGACAAAGCTCTTGTCGGCCATTTCCTTGATGTCGGCGCCCGCGGCAAAGGCCTTGTCCGAGCCCGTCAGCACGAAGCAGCGCACCGCCGGATCGGCGTCCAGCGTGCTCAGCGCCGCGGCCAGTTCGCCGAGAAGTTGGGAATTCAGTGCGTTCAGCGCTTCGGGCCGGTTCAGCCGGATCAGCGCCACGCCGTCGGCGATCTCCACGATCAGGGTCTGGTAAGACATGGGATTCCCTTTGCTGGTGATGGGTCAGAGGTATCAGTCGGCGGCCGAAACTCAACCGGCCGTCGCGGAAGTGCCGCTGCGTCACTTCTGGCAGGCGGGGCAGAAATAACTCGACCGTCCCGATTGCACGATGCGTTTGATCGGCGTGGCGCAGGCGGGGCAGGGGTCGTCCTCGCGGTCATAGACGCGGAAGCTGTGCTGGAAATAGCCAAGCTCCCCATCCGCCTGCCGATGATCGCGCAGGGAGGATCCGCCCGCTTCGATCGCCTCGGCCAGAACCTCGCGGATGAGCGGCACGAGCCCCGCCAGCCGCGCCGCCGCAATCCGGTTTGCCGCCCGGCGCGGATCGATGCCCGCCCGGAACAGCACCTCCGACACATAGATATTGCCAAGCCCGGCGACGACATGCTGATCCAGAAGCGCGGTCTTGATCGGGCTCTTGCGGGATTTCAGCGCGTCGATCAGGTAAGCCTCGTTGAAGTCATTGCCGAAAGGCTCGGGGCCAAGACCGGCCAAAAGCCAATGCGCCGCCTCGCGGTCGGTGCGCACAAGATCCATCGCCCCGAACCGCCGCGCATCGTTGAAGGTGACCCGGGCGCCCCCCTCCATGTGCAAGACCACGTGGTCATGCTTTTGCGCCGCCGGATGATCCAGGTGAAAATCGCCCAGCATCACGCCGGACACCAGCATCCGCCCCGACATGCCCAGATGAATGAGCAGGCTTTCCCCGGTCGACAGATCGGCCAGGATGTATTTCGAGCGCCGCCGCAGCCGGTCCACCCGCGCCCCGGTCAGCCGCTCGGCCATGGCTTCGGGCAGGGGCCAGCGCAGATCGGGGCGGTTCACCTCGGCCCGGTCGATCACCCGCCCCTCCATCGCGGGGGCCAGGCCGCGTCGGACCGTCTCGACCTCGGGCAGTTCGGGCATTTTCGCTCCTGTCGCATTGTCATGGCTGAAACCGACCCTATAAGGAGGGGGACAGTTCAAGATCGGCAAGGGCAGATGAGCACGGATCAGACCAAGACGACTCATTTCGGGTTCCAGACGGTGAACGAAGAGGCCAAGGCCGGCATGGTCCATGGCGTCTTTTCGCGGGTGGCCTCGAAATACGACATCATGAACGATCTGATGAGCATGGGCATCCATCGGATCTGGAAGAATGCGATGATGGACTGGCTGGCGCCGCGCCCCGAGCAGAAGCTGCTCGATGTGGCGGGGGGCACCGGCGACATCGCGTTTCGGTTCCTGAAACGTGCCAAGGGCTCGACCGCGACCGTCTGCGACATGACGGAATCGATGCTGATCGAGGGGCAAAAACGCGCCGATGCCGAGAACATGGCTTCGCGGCTGAACTGGGTTGTTGGCGATGCGATGGATTTGCCCTTTGAATCCAACAGCTTCGACGTTTACACGATCTCCTTCGGGATCCGCAACGTCACCCGCATTCCCGATGCGCTGAAGGAAGCCTACCGGGTGCTGAAACCGGGCGGGCGGCTGATGGTGCTCGAATTCAGCCAGATCCCGAACGATCTGATGCAGGCCGTTTACGACGCCTATTCCTTCAACGTGATCCCGGTGATGGGGCAGGTCGTGGCGAATGACCGCGACAGCTATCAATATCTGGTCGAGTCGATCCGCAAGTTCCCGAACCAGGAGCTCTTCGCCTCGATGATCCGCGAAGCCGGTTTCAGCCAGGTCAAATATCGCAATCTTTCCATGGGCATCGCGGCGCTGCACTCGGGCTGGAAGGTGTAATATGCGCGGCCCGCACAATCTGTGGCGGCTGATCCGCACGGGGGCAACCTTCGAGCGGACCGGCGCCATGCGCGTGGCGCTGGAAGCGATGGAGGCGCCGCCGCGGCTGCGCCTTGTCGCACGCATCATGGGCTGGCCGTTCAAATGGCTGGGCTATGCGGGCGATCCCGCGCTGCCGCCGGTGACGCGGGCGATCACCGCGCTGGGCCCGGCCTATATCAAGCTGGGTCAGGTGCTTTCGACCCGGCCCGATGTGGTGGGCGAGGAGCTGGCCAACCAGCTGCGGGTGCTGCAGGACCGTCTGCCGCCCTTTGACATTGCTCTGGCCAAGGCGACCCTGGCCGAGGAATACGGCCGTCCGGTCGAGGAAATTTTCTCCGAGTTTTCCGAACCTGTCGCGGCGGCCTCGATCGCGCAGGTGCATTCGGCGCGGCTGATTGAGACCGGCGAGACGGTCGCGGTCAAGGTGCTGCGGCCGGGCATCGAAAAGGCCTTCAAGCGCGACATCGACGCCTTCCATTTCGCCGCCGACATGATCGAGCGGCTCTCGCCCGCTTCGCGGCGGCTGCGGCCTTCGGATGTGATCAAGCATTTCGAAGATCTGGTGGCCGGGGAGCTTGACCTGCGGCTGGAAGCCGCCGCGGCCTCGCAATTCGCGGCCAATACGGAAAAGGATGCGGGCTTCCGCGTGCCCTTGCCGGTCTGGCAGCTGTCGAGCCGTCGGGTGATGGTGATCGACTGGGCCGAGGGGCTGCCGATGGGCGACCCCGAGGCGCTGAAGGCCGCGGGCCATGACGTGACCGCGATCGGCACGCGGGTGTTGCAGCTCTTCCTGTCCCATGCGCTGCGGGACGGCTATTTCCACGGCGACATGCATCAGGGCAACCTGAAGGTGGCGGAAAACGGCGACATCATCGCCTTCGATTTCGGCATCATGGGCCAGATCGACCAATACACCCGGCATGTTTACGCGGAAATCCTGATGGGCTTCATCCATCGCGATTACCGCCGCGTTGCCGAAGTGCATTTCGAGGCGGGCTACATTCCGCCCGATCAGGATGTGGTGCAATTCGCCCTTGCCCTGCGGGCGGTGGGTGAGCCGATCTTCGGGATGAACGCCAAGCAGATCTCGATGGCGCGGCTGCTGGCCTATCTCTTCGAGGTGACGGAACGGTTCGGCATGGCGACGCGGACCGAGCTGATCTTGCTGCAGCGCACGATGGTGGTGGTCGAGGGGGTGGCACGCTCGCTCAACCCCGGGATCAACATGTGGGAGACCGCAAAGCCGGTCGTGGAAAGCTACATCCGCGAGAATGTCGGGCCGCGCGGCATCCTGCGCGATCTGACCCGCACGGCGCGGGTGCTGGGCCGGTTCGGGCCGCAACTGCCCGAGCTGATGCAAAAGGCGCTGGAACGTCAGGTGCAGCCCGAAGAAAAGCCCGAGCCGAAAACGGCTCAGGCTTTGGGGGCGGTCAGCGCGGTGCTGATCCTGGCGGCCGGTGTGGCGCTGGGCCTGCTGATCTGATCAGTCAGGCTCGCGCAGCGCCGAGATCGACCCGGTCGAGACCGTCGCGCCCCCGGCCAGAACCAGAACGGCCCCGTCACTGGTGCCCTGGGCTTCGACGACCCGGTTGTAAGTCTCGATCGGGTCCGTCGACAGCAGCTTGCCGTCGTCATAGCTTTCCAGCTCGAACGTGTAGCTTCCGGCCGGAAGCGCGTTGCCATCGGCGTCGGTCCCGTTCCATTCGAGCGAATCGCTCGAGACCGGAATGGTGTAACGCGACACTTCGTTGCCCGCGGCATCGCTGACCACCACGGTGGTGGCATCGGCGCCCTTGACCGGGTTCGGCGAGATCGTCACCGGATTGGTGCCGTCGAAATAGCCCGGCGATTCCGAACGGGCCTCCATGCCCACCCAGTTGGCATATTCGCTCATCCCCATCACGCCCATCTGCGTGGCGAGGCTGGTCAGCAGGGTGTTCGTCTTCACCTGCTGTTCCACCTGCGAGAACGTCGCCAGCTGCACCGCGTAATCGGCACTGTCCATCGGGCTGGTCGGATCCTGGTTCGTCATCTGCGTCGTCAGCAGTTTCAGGAACATCTGGTAATCGGAGCTGACGCTGGTCGCGGTCGAGGAAGACGTGCGCGAGCTGCTCGAGCTGCTCGTGTTTGACGACGTGTTCGTGTTGGAAACGGTGGTCATGGGGCTCTCTTTCAGATTCGCAGGTCAAGTCCGCCCGAAGCGGTGCCGGACGCGGCTTGCAGGGGGGTGGGGAAGGTCTCGAAGCGGGGGATGCCGTCACGCTCCGGCGGGGAGGAAGGCAGCGCCGATTCGGCGGCGCGTTCCTGCGCCGAGGGGCGCTGATCGGTCTGCTGGCCGAAATCGAAGCCGATGTTCGAGTAGCCCATGTCGCGGAAATCGCGGGCCAGGCTGTCGATGTTGCGGCGCATCAGGTCCAGGGTTTCGGGACGCTCGGCCTGCACGGCGACGGTGATCGCGCCATCGGAGCTGGTCAGGGTCATCCGCACCTTGCCGAGTTCCTCGGGGGACAGGGTCAGTTCGACGGTCCGGTTTCCGGCATCGGCCAGGGCCTGTGACATCTGATGGGCGATCGCATGCGGGCTGGCGGCCCGATGTGCCGCCGCCGCCTCGCTGCCGCCGGTCAGAGACCCCGCCCGTTCGGTTGCCAGAGGAGAAGAGAAGGACATCGGCGCGCCGGAAGCGGTCGTCTGCACGGAACTCTCCGGCGTGGCGGGGGCCGGGGCCGCGGCGGTATCCGTCGCCTTGACGGCCATCTCCGTGACAGAGGCCTGCGCCGCGGAAGCCGCGCGGTCGCGAATCGGGGTCGCCTCCGGGGTCTCGCGCAGGCGCGCTTCGCGCGGCGGCGGGGCCTCGACCGGGCCGGGGGCCGGTTGCGGGGCCACCGGCGCTGCGGCGGTCACGAGCGGCGCCGCGGGGGCGGGCTTGTCCGCGGCGGGCGTCGGCGTGCCTGCCGCGACCGGCGCGCTGTCGGCCTCGGTCTCGGTCGGCATGGTTGCCAGCGCCGCCTTGACCCGCGATTCGGCGAGCGAGGCTTTCGTTGCCGGGACGCTGGCCGTTGCGGCGGCCACTGCAGCGGCCGTCTCGGCGGCGGGCCGTGCCGCGGCAGGGGCCCGCATCTCCGCTGCGGCGACCGTTTGCACCGTGACCGTGCCGAGTTGCGGATTGGGCGCGACCGCCTGTGCGGGCTGGGTCTTGTCCTTGACCTGTTCGGCGATCTGCCCGGCGCCGGGCCCGGACATCTCGGTGACAGGGCGTGTCTTGGGCTGACCGCCTTGCCCGGCCTCGGCCTTCTGCCGCGGCGCGATCGGGGCGGTGGCAAGCTGTTGCGCCGCTGCGACGCCGGTCAGTTCCGGTCGCTGTGTGGCCCGGGCGCCCGGAGTGACTGGCATTTGAGGCGGTGTCGCCGTGGCAGCGGACGGGGCAGGCGGCTCGTCTGCACCGGGAAGGATCTTTGCGGGTCGATCAGATTGCGCCGACTCTTGCCGCGTCGCCTCGGGTTCGTCGGTGGCAACCTCGGTCGGGCGGGGGGCTGTCGCGGCGGGAAGGGGAGCCTCGGTCCGCGGATCTTGGGGGGCGTCGCCCGCCGCCGTCTGCGGCGCGGCCAGGGGCGGACTTTCGGCGGCCGCCCGAAGCGTCGGCTGCGGCAGGTCCCCCTCGGCCGCGTTGGCGGGCGGTGTGACCGTGACCGGGATCGGCTGCGGTGTCTGGACGTTCTGGGCCGTTTCGGCGGGCGGCGTGACCGCGGCCGGGATCGGTTGCGGGGTCTGGGCGTTCTTGACCGTGTTCGCAGGCGTCGTGACCGCGGCCGGGATCGGCTGCGGGGTCTGGACGCTCTGGACCGTGTTTGCGGGCGGCGTGACCGCGGCCGGGATCGGCTGCGGGGTCTGGACGTTCTGGACCGTGTTCGCGGGCGTCGTGACCGCGGCCGGGATCGGCTGCGGGGTCTGGACGTTCTTGACCGTGTTCGCAGGCGTCGTGACCGCGGCCGGGATCGGCTGCGGTGTCTGGACGTTCTTGACCGTGTTTGCGGGCGCAGCGCCCACGGTCGGGATTGGCTGCGGGGTCTGGACGTTCTGGGCCGAGTTCGCGGGCGTCGTGCCCGCGGTCGGGATCGGCTGCGGGGTCTGGACGTTCTTGACCGTGTTTGCGGGTGTCATGCCCGCGACCGGGATCGCCTGCTGGGTCGGGGCGGTCCTGACCGGAGCGGCGACCTGCGTGGTGTCGGTCCGGGTCACCTGTGCTGTCGGACCGGCAGGCGGCGGCGCGGCGCCGATCGAGGCCATGGTGGCAAAAGCCTGCGCCGCTCTCGTGCGCGATTCGGTCTCGGCCGAGAGCCTGAGCGCCGAGCTGTCGCCGGTCGGCACGGGCGTCGCGGCGGTATCTGCGCCCTCTGCTGCCGGACGCGTCTCTTCCCCCGGGGCGGGGGTGGGGTCCGCCCCTCCCGCAGGGCTGGCCGGGCTGTCTTTTGCGGCAGCGACCGCGGCGGGCTGCGCCGAATCGGCCGCGGCCTTCCGGTCGGTTGCGGCGATCCGGTCGGTTGCGGGACCGTGCGGCCGATGCGGGAAAGACGGCGCGACGATCGTTCCGGCTTCGGCCGTGTCGGCGGACCTGGCGCGGGCCGGGCCGGGATCGGCGTTCGGCACGGTGTTCGGCACGCTGGCGGCCTCGGCCGCGCCCGGCGGGATCTGCAAGATGCTTTGCATGCTGGCGACGACGGCCGCCTCGGCGGTCGGTCGGGCCAGATCCTGCGCCCCCGCGGCGGCTTCGAAGCCCTGCGCGGGCACCGGCTGGGACGTCAACGGATCGGCCACCGGATCGGCAAAGCCCTCCGGTTGCGGCGGCGATTCGGCCAGGATCGTCTCGAAGGCTTCCTGGCCCTCGGGCAGGATTCGGGCTTCGGCGGCCCGTGCAGGGCCACCCCCCTCCGCCGGGGATATCGGGGAAAGGAACGAGATCTGGTCCGAGAGAGCGAGTGTTTTCATGACCTCACGACTTCTGCCTGTGACCCGGGCAGAATGGCAGCAGGAGGTTACTGCTTCTTTACCTCGTTGTGGGAGAACAAAACGAAATCGGTTCAATTGGAGCGATTCCCATGGATACCCGGCCCCTGATGGCCTCCCCCCCGCAGGCCGCGCCCGATCGCAAGGCTGCAGATGAAAAGGCCCTGCGTCTGAAGGCGCAGGAGCTCGAGGCCAGTTTTCTGGCCGAAATGTTGAAGCACAGCGGCCTTGGCAAGACGCAGGAAGGTTTCAACGGCGGCATCGGAGAAGAGCAGTTCGCCTCGTTTCTCGTCGATGAATACGCCAGCATGATGGTCAAGTCCGGTGGCATCGGTCTTGCCGAGAGCATTTTCCAGTCGCTGCAGAAAGGAGCGGAGCATGCAGAATGAAACCGAGGACCGGATCGCCCGGCTGATCGACCTGTTGCGCCTCGAGAAGGATGTGATCCGCAATGCCGAATTCGCGGCCTTGCCGGACCTTGTCGCCCGCAAGGAGGTGTTGATGGAGGAGCTGAAGGGCACCCCCGCGCGGCTGCTGCTTGGCGCGCAGGAAATGGCGATCGAGAACCAGCGTCTGCTGGATGCGGCGATCAAGGGCGTGCGGTCGGTGCAGGCGCGTCTGGCCGAGATCCGCGAGGCTTCGAAAAGCTATACCAGCTATGATCAGCACGGAAAGGCCCGCAGGATCAGCCCCGAGGGCGGCTCGGTCGAACGGCGGGCGTAAACCATTCTTCGAAAATCCGAACTATCCAAGGCCGTCCGAAAGGGCGGCCTTAGCACTTCATTAGGTCTTCGCATGCCAAGGTTCCCCTGCATCCCGAGGGGTGGCGCGGCTCAGCAGCGATGCGGCCGCACGGGTCAGAAAGCCGTAGGCGCCGTTTTACCGACGGCAAGTGAAACCCGGCGCAAAGCGCCAAAGACGAAGGACCTGACATGTCCAGCATCAACACCAACACCAGCGCGATGGTCGCGCTGCAGACCCTCAAGGGCATCAACTCGAACCTCGCCAAGACCCAGTCGGAAATCTCGACCGGCAAGACCGTGGCTTCGGCCAAGGACAACTCGGCCGTCTGGGCCATCTCGAAAGTGATGGAATCGGACGTCAGCGGCTTCGAGTCGGTCTCGACCAGCCTCGCCACCGGTCAGTCGATGGTGTCGGTGGCCCGGACCGCGGTGGAATCGATCACCGATGACCTGAAGACGATCAAGGAAAAGATCGTTGCCGCGCAGGACCCGTCGGCAGATACCGGCAAGCTTGACGACGAGATCAGCGAACTTGTCAGCATGATCGAATCGAAGATCAGCGGCGCGCAGTTCAACGGCGTCAACCTGATCAGCTCGTCGGGCAACGAGACGATCCTCGGCTCGCTCGACCGTTCGGGCAACACCGTCTCGACCAACACGATCAACATCGCCCGTCAGGACATGAGCACCACCGCGACCACGGTTGCGACCGGTGCGGTTGCCGCCGGTGCCAACGCGACGAACTTCGTCGCGGCGGGCACGAACAAGGGCGCTTCGGCCATTGCCGCGGGCGCTGCGGAAGGGTTTGCGCTCTCCGGCATGGCCGCGGGTGAAACCGTCACTCTGGCGATCGGCGACCGCAGCTTCAGCTACACCGTCTCGCAGGCCGACGTGGACTCGGGCTCGGACGTGAACGAAGTCGCGACCGCGAACCTGTTCAGCCAGGTGATGGGCGCCGGGATGAGCGGGATCACCGCGACCTATGATCCGGCCGCCAACGCTGCCGACCTGACGATCAACGTCGATGCCGCCAACACGCTCGGTGTCAACATGAGCGTCGCGATCAACGCGGCGGGCTCCGGTCCGCTGGCGGGGCTGAACGGCTTCACCTCGTCCAACACCGTGGCCGAGATCGAGTCGATGATCAACGGCGCCATCGATGCCGCTGCGGCCTTCGGTGCCGTCGAATCGCGGATCGAAAGCCAGGCGACCTTCGTCAGCGATCTGGGCGATGCGCTGAAGACCGGCATCGGTGCCCTTGTCGACGCCGACATGGAAGAGGCTTCGGCGCGTCTGCAAGCGCTGCAAACGCAGCAGCAGCTGGGCATCCAGTCGCTGTCGATCGCCAACCAGCAACCGCAATCGATCCTGTCGCTCTTCAAGTAATGACTTTCGGGGGCGCCTCGAGGGCGCCCCCTCTTCCCGCGGCAAAGCCGCGATCTGACCCCTCTCGCCACTGGAAGGTATTCCTGTGAACGCCACGATTCTGGCCAAAACGGCCTATGCAAACCCCGGTCAGCCCACCCGTACCCTGCGCGGCACTGAATATGAAATCTTCGCGCGTGTGACGCACCGTCTGAAACAGGCGGCAGGTCTGGATAAATCGAATTTCCCCGCCGTCGTGCGGGCCCTTTATGACAACCGTCGTCTGTGGACGACGCTTGCCGTCGATGTCGCTCTGCCCGACAACGAACTCCCCGATACGCTGCGTGCGCGCATCTTCTACCTCAACCAGTTCACCCAGGCGCATAGCGCGAAGGTCCTCAAGGGCGAGGCCTCGATCGATGTGCTGATCGACATCAACACCGCGATCATGCGCGGTCTGCGTCGCGAGGGCGGTGCGGAATGACCGGTCTTGTCCTGAAACTTGCCCCGAAGGAACGCGTCCTGATCAATGGCGCGGTCATTGAAAATGGCGACCGCCGCTCGCGCCTCGCGATCATGACGCCCAATGCGCATATCCTGCGCCTGCGCGACGCCATCCACCCCGAAGAGGTCAATACCCCGGTGCGGCGCGTGTGCTACATCGCGCAGCTCGTGCTCTCGGGCGATGCCGACTCCTCGGAAGCGCGGATGCAGCTTCTGCGCGGCATCGAACAGCTCAGCCAGGTGCTGACCGATCATGACAGCCGGGCGCATCTGACCCAGGCGACGGCCGCCGTGCTGGAAGACCAGCATTATCAGGCGCTGAAATCGCTGCGCGCGCTTTTGCCAAGGGAGGAGCGGCTCCTCGCCGCCGGAAGCGCATGAGCTACACGCCGGTCATTCCGGCCAGCGGTTACGCGGGCTGGAAGCTTCTGAACCGGACCATGGAAAAGCAGAAGGCGGCTTTTGCCGCCTCTGCCGACATCAAGCGTGACGAAGATTATTTTCGCGCCAAGATCGGCTCGATCACCACGGCCGAGGATCTGGTCTCCGATCGTCGGCTGCTGAAAGTGGCGCTGGGCGCCTTCGGGCTCGACTCGGACATCGACAACAAGTTCTTCATCCGCAAGGTTCTGGAAACCGCCGCGGACGACAAGACCGGGCTTGCCAACAAGCTGGCCGACAAGACCTATCTCAAACTGGCGACCGCTTTCGGCTTTGGCGACACGCCCGACGCGCCCCGCACGCAGACCAGCGGTTTTGCCGACGAGATCCTGAGCAAATACGAGACCCGGCAGTTCGAAACCGCCGTCGGCGAGAGTGACGAGAGCTATCGCCTTGCGATGGCGGCGCAGCGCGATCTGGGCGAACTGGTCGCCTCCTCCAGCACCAACAATGCGAAATGGTATTCGGTGATCGGCTCGAAGTCGCTCAGCACGGTGATGCGGACGGCCCTTGGCCTGCCCGAAAGCGTCAGCTCGCTGGATGTCGATCAGCAGCTGGTCATCTATACCCAGAAGGCGAAATCCGTTCTGGGCAGTTCCGATTTCTCCACCTTCTCGGACAGCGCGGTGATGGAGAAGACCATCCGGCTTTATCTGGTGCGCTCGCAGCTCGAGACGAACAGCACGACCTCCTCCGGCAGTGTCGCGCTGCAATTGCTGCAGGCGGGCAGCTCTTACACCTCTTTGCTGTCGAAACGCGTCTGAGGGCGGCTCTGCCGGGATCTCACCCGGCAGCTGCCAGCGCGAGGCTGAGCCGCGAAAAGCTCGAACGCGTGCCATCGGCCGCATCGCGGGCCAGAAACCCGTCCAGCGCGGGCCAGACCTTGATCGCGGCGTCGATCACCGGATCGCTGCCTGCCGCATAAAGACCCGCCTGGATCATCATCTCGGCCCGGTCATAGGCACCCAGAAGCTTGCGCGCCTTGGCGATCAGCTCGTTTTCGGCCGGGGTTGCAGCCTCCGGCAGCGACCGCGACACCGAACGCAGCAGATCGATGGCCGGGAATCGGCCGCGTTCGGCGATGCCGCGATCCAGCACCACGTGGCCATCAAGCGTGCCGCGCAGGATGTCGGCCACCGGCTCTTCCATGTCCGATCCCGCCACCAGCACCGAAAATACCGCGGTGATGTCTCCGGCCCCCTCCATCCCGGGGCCCGACCGTTCCGCCAGCGACATGATCTGATGCGAGGTCGAGGGCGGATAGCCGCGCAGGCTGGGCGGTTCCCCCGCCGCCAGCGCCACTTCGCGATGCGCCTCGGCAAAGCGGGTCACGCTGTCGGCCAGAAACAGCACATGCTTGCCCTGATCGCGGAAGTATTCGGCCACCGTCATCGCCGCCCAGCCGCAGCGGCGCCGGACCAGAGGCGACTGGTCCGAGGTCGCCGCGACGATCACCGACCGCGCCATGCCCTCCGGTCCCAGCGTCTTTTCGACGAATTCGCGCAGCTCGCGGCCGCGCTCGCCGATCAGGGCGATCACCACGACATCGGCCGCGACCCCCTTGGCGAATTTCGCCAGCAGCGAGGATTTGCCGACGCCCGAGCCCGCAAAGAGGCCGATGCGCTGCCCGCGCACCAGCGGCAACAGCGTGTTGAACGCATCAAGCCCGGTCTCGACCCGCTCGCCCAGACGGCGGCGGAAGGCGGCGGGCGGGGGGGTGGCGCGGATGTTGCGGTCGTGACCGCCGCGCAGCAGCGGGCGGCCATCCAGCGGCCGTCCGAAAGGATCGACGATGCGCCCGATCCAGCTGTCGTCGGGGGCGATTCCGGCCTGGCCCAGCACCTCGACGCGATCGCCGATGGCCACGCCCTCGACCGCGCAATCGGCCAGCAGCGTCACCGCGCCCCGGCGCAGCGCGATCACCTCGGCGCCGAAGACCGGGCCGGACTGGGCATGGATTCGCGCCCTGTCGCCCAGCGTCGCCCGCGTGGTCAGGCCGCTGACCTCGATCGTGCCCTTGCCCACTTCGAAAACCCGCCCGACCGGGTGCACTGCCCCCAGATCCGCGATTTCCGCCTGCAGCCGTTCGAGTCCGTTCAACGCCATTCTGGCCCCCGTGTCTTCGGTTCGGTGTTCTTGAAACGCTTTTTAAACGATTCTCTCTTAAGCCTTGGTTGATAGCTCGGAGGAGAAACCCCGATGTTCGAAAAACTCGAAGTCTTTCAGATGTCGCAGGCCATGGCCCGCCATGCGGCCCTGCGTGAAGGGGTGGTCGCGACCAATGTCGCGAACGCCGATACCCCCGGTTACCGGGCCAAGGATGTCGTGTCCTTCGCCGACAGCTACCGGACGGAACATGCACAGCCGATGCGGGCCACCCGGCCCGGCCATCTCGGCGCCAACGGGTCCTATACGGTGTCCGTGATCGAGGATCCGGCCCCCGATTCGAGCTCGCCCGACGGAAACGGCGTGTCGATCGAGGACGAGATGGTCAAGGCCGTCGATGTCAAACGGCAGCATGACCGCGCCCTCGCGATCTACAAATCCTCCCTCAACGTGCTGCGCGCCAGCCTTGGCCGGGGCTGATCATGGGCGATTTCACTTCCACTCTTTCGGTCTCCGCATCCGGCCTGAAGGCGCAATCGATGCGCCTGCGCCATGTCTCGGAGAACATCGCGAATGCCGACACCCCCGGCTACCACCGCAAGGTGGTCCGCTTCGAGGAACTTGCGGCGCAGAAGGACGGCGGGGCAACCGGGGTCGAACTCGGTCCTGTCGAACTCGACCAGAAGGAACTCGCCCGGATCTATGACCCGGGCAGCCCGCTGGCCGACGAGAACGGCTACTACGACGGCTCGAATGTCGATCTGGTGGTCGAAATTGCAGACGCGCGTCAAGCGCAGCGCAGCTACGAGGCGAACCTCAGAATGTTCGATCAGACCCGGCAGATGTCGTCGGCGCTGATGGAGCTGCTGCGTCGTTGAAACCTGAAGACGGAGGTCCAGAATGGACATCAAGACTTCTCTTGCGACCCAGGGCTATGCCCAGGCGCGTTCGGCGGCCACCCCGCTTGCCGGAAATTCCACCGCGGATCGGGACGGGGGGCTGGGCAAGATCGCCACGAGCTTCCTCGAAACGATGCAGCAAAGCGAGGATACGGCGAAAGCCGCCATGCTCGGCAATGCCGATCCGCACACGCTCGTGCAGGCGCTCGCCCAGACCGAACTTGCGGTCGAGACCGCGGTGACGGTGCGCAACAAGGTCGTCGAGGCCTATCAGGAAATCCTCCGGATGCCGGTGTAAGATGCCCGATCTCGTCTTTTTTGACGCGATGCGGGAAGGGCTCTGGATAGCAGTGATGATCTCGGCGCCGATGCTCGTCGTGGCACTCGTCGCCGGGGTCGCCATCGGCCTCTTTCAGGCGCTCACCTCGGTTCAGGAAATGACGCTGACCTTCGTGCCGAAGGTGGGGGCCATGCTGGTCGTCTACTGGGTGTCGATGTCCTTCATGTCCGAAACCCTCGTCGATTTCTTCACCTCCGGGATCATCCCGCTCATCGTCGGAAGCTGAGCCATGGACAACACGATCTATGCCGCCCTGGCGCGCCAATCCGGCCTGATGCAGGAAATGCAGGTCGTCGCCAACAACATGGCCAACGTCAACACCACCGGCTTCCGCCGCGAGGGGGTGGTGTTTTCGGAATATGTCGATTCCCTTGACGGGGATGAAGCCTCGCTCTCGATGGCCCATGCCAGCGGCCGCACCATCGATTTCGACAGCGGCGCCGTCGCCTCGACCGGAAACCAGCTCGATTTCGCCATCCAGGGCGAGGGCTTCTTCATGATCGAGACGCCCGAGGGCAATCAGCTGACCCGGGCGGGCAGTTTCCTGCGCTCGCCCGAGGGCGAGCTGGTCACGCCCGAAGGGTTCCGCGTGCTCGACAACGGCGGTTCGGCGATCTTCCTGCCCGCCGATCAGGGGCCGATCGCCGTCGGAGAAGATGGCACGCTTTCGGCCAAGGGGCAGCCGCTGGCGCAGCTTGGCCTTTACGAGCCGCAGAATTCCACCTCGATCAGCCTGCAGGCGGGCACCCGATTCGCCGTGCCCGAAGGCACCGTTCCGGCCGAGAATGCCCGGGTCATGCAGGGGGCGGTCGAACAGTCGAACGTCGATCCGGTGCGGGAAATCGCCCGGATGGTCGAAGTGCAGCGGGCCTATGAACTGGGCCAAACCTTCCTCGACCGCGAGGACGAACGGATTCGCAACGTCATCTCGACGCTGAAGTAAAGGAAACACCCGATGCGCGCCCTGCAGATTGCCGCCACCGGGATGAGCGCCCAGCAGATGCGGGTCGAAGTCATCTCGAACAACCTCGCCAACATGTCGACGACGGGCTACAACGCCCGCCGCGCCGAATTCGCCGATCTGATGTATCAGCAGGCGACCCGCCCGGGCACGATCACCGCCAACGACGGCACCATCGTTCCCGCGGGCGTGCAGATCGGTCTGGGCGTGCGCTCGACCGCGGTCAGCATCACCCTGGCGCAGGGGCCGCTGGCCTCCACCGGCGGCGATCTCGATCTGGCGATCGACGGCTATGGCTTTCTTGAGGTGACCCTGCCTTCGGGGGCCTCTGCCTATACCCGCGACGGCGGTCTCAAACGCTCGGCCGACGGGCAGATCGTCACCTCGGACGGCTATCCGGTGGTGCCGGGGATCACCCTGCCCGATGATGCGACGACGATCTCGATCAATGCCGCGGGCGAGGTTTACGCCTATTTCACCAACCAGGTGCAGCCGCAGCTGCTGGGGCAGATCACGCTGGCCGGGTTCACCAACGAAAAAGGGCTCGAAGCGATCGGCTCGAACCTGTTTCTGGAAACCGAAGCCTCGGGGGCGCCGACCGTGGCCGCGCCGGGAACCGACGGGCTTGGGGTGATCAAGCAGGGCTATCTCGAGGAAAGTTCGGTCGATGCGGTGCGCGAGATCACCGAGCTGATCAAGGCGCAGCGCGGCTACGAGATGAACGCCAAGGTGATCACCGCCGCCGACGAGATGCTGCAAGCGACGACACAGGTGCGCTGATGATCCGTCTGACCCTTGCCCTTGTCCTGCTGACGCTGCCCGCCCTTGCCGAGGCCGGGTCGGTCGTTGCCGCGCGCACCCTGCGGGCGCAGACCGTGATCACCGAATCGGATCTGGCGCTCTCCGAGGAAGACGTGCCCGGGGCGCTGACCGATCCGCTGTCGGCGGTCGGCCTCGAGACCCGGACCGCGATCTATCCGCAACAGCCGATCAGCGCCGCAGATCTGGTGGCGCCCGCGGTGATCGAACGCAATCAGATGGTGCCGCTGGCCTATCGCGACGGCAGCCTCTCGATCCTCACCGAGGGCCGGGCGCTGGATCGCGGCGCCGTGGGCGACACGATCCGGGTGATGAACATCACGTCCAAGGCGACGCTGTTCGCCCAGCTCGGCGCCGATGGCGTCGCCTACGTCCAACCTCACTGAAAGCCTGTCTCATGCGTTCCCTCCTTTTCGTTTTCATGGCCCTTTCGCTGGCGGCCTGTGGTCGGCTTGAACAGGTCGGCAAGGCCCCGGATTTCAACACGGTCGAAGGCAGCGACGAATTTTTCGCGATGAACAGCCCGCCGCTGCCCGAAGATGCGCTGCGTCAGACCCGGGCGCAGGAAGCCTCGCTGTGGTCGGGCAACCGTGGCTCGCTTCTGGGCGACCGCCGGGCGGCGACGCGCGGAGACATCCTGACGGTGGTGATCGAGATCGACGACAAGGCCGAGATTTCGAACACCTCGGGCCGGTCGCGGAAAAGCTCGGACAAGATGGGGATTCCGTCGATGTTCGGCATCCCGCAGCGGCTGGATGCGCAATTGCCCGAAGGCGCCACCATGGCCGATGCCTTTGAAACCGGCTCGTCTTCCTCCTACAAGGGCGACGGCTCGGTGGCGCGCAAGGAAAAGCTGACGCTGCGGGTGGCGGCGACGGTGCTGGACCGGCTGCCGAACGGCGTGCTGCGGATCCAGGGCAGCCAGGAAGTCCGGGTCAATTTCGAAGTGCGCGAACTGATCGTCACCGGCTTCGTGCGGCCCGAGGATGTCAGCCGGCAGAACGAGATCACCTACGACAAGATTGCCGGGGCGCGGATTTCCTATGGCGGCCGCGGCCAGATCACCGACGTGCAGCAGCCGCGCTACGGCCAGCAGGTCTCCGATATCCTTCTTCCGTTCTGAGGGTGCCATGCTGAAGATCATTCTTCCCGTTCTGCTTGCCGTGATCGGTCTCGCCGGAGGCGGGGCGGCGGGGTATTTCCTGCGCCCGCCGCCACCGCCGCCCGAGGAAGTCGCTGCCGAAGCCGGTGCCGAGGGCGAAGCGGCCCCGGCCCCGGCGAAACCCGCGCCCGAGAAGGCCGCCGGGGACCATGCCGCGGCCGAGGGCGAGCATGCCGAGGGCGAAGAGGCCGTTCCGACCATCGAATATGTGAAGCTGAACAACCAGTTCGTCATTCCGGTGATCAAGAAGGGCGCGGTTGCCTCGCTGGTCGTGCTGTCGCTCAGCCTTGAGGTGACGGTGGGCAGCACCGAAAAGGTCTATGCCGCGGAGCCGAAGCTGCGCGATGTTCTGCTGCAGGTTCTGTTCGATCACGCCAATGCGGGCGGGTTCGAGGGCTCCTTCACCGACACGGCCAACATGACCGATCTGCGCCGCGCCCTGACCGAAGCTTCGCAGAGCGTTCTGGGGGATCTGGTGCTGAACGTGCTGATCTCGGACATCGCCCGGCAGGATTCGAACTGAGCCCTTCCGCGCCTTGGCAAACGAAAAGGCTGGGGCAAACGAAAAGGCTGGCAACCGCGGGGTTGCCAGCCTTTCCTGTTCAGTGGTGCCGGTGAAGGGACTCGAACCCCCGACCCCATCATTACGAATGACGTGCTCTACCAGCTGAGCTACACCGGCACTGTGGCGCGCAGTTAGCACGCCCTTGCGGGGATGTGTAGCCCTATTTTTCGCGTTCGTTCAAAGCGCGGGCGGTTCCTTCAAGAGTTGCCCCCGCATCGGCTTTCGTGCCCTTGGCCACGATCAGCGGCAGCATCTCGGCGCCATTGGGCAGGGGCATGTTGTTATGCGCCGGTTCGCGCCAGCTCAGCGTGTCGAAACCGCCGCAATTGTCGCAGACCGGGCCCCATTGCGACTGGATGTTCTGGCACTTGTCGCAGCACCATTGCTTGCCGCGCGGCGCCGTCAGCGCCTTGGCCAGCCAGCCGCGCACCACCGCGTCATCCTCGCCCTCGCCGCGTTCGATCGCCGCCATCAGCGTCAGCACGCGCGAGGTCGGGTTCGCCTCGACCAGATTGCCCAGCGCCCGCCGCGCCGCCGGGAAATCCTCGGCCGCGATGCAAAGCTCGGCGCGCAGCAGCCGGGTTTCCTCGTGATCGGGGCGCAAGGAGAGCAGCTTTTCGAAGCGCTTGAGCCGCTCGGTCGCCGATTCGCCCGGCACCATCGAGGCGAAGACCGCCGCCAGATCCGGATGCGGCTGTGCCTCCCAGGCTTTCAGCAGCACGCGGGTTGCCGATTTCGCATCGCCCTTGTCGTAATGCGCCTTGGCCGCCATCGCCGCCGCGGGAATCAGGTCCGGCGAGGCCTTGGCCGCGGCAATCGCCGCTTCCTGCGCCTCGATCGAGGTGCCGCCATCCAGCACCGCCTTGGCCTCCTGCAGCGCCAGCACCGCATCGCGGCGCTTGTGCACGTCTTTCGGCAGCTGCCCCTGACGCATCTTGGCAAGCAGCACGTCGCGCGCGCCTTTCCAGTCGCCGACCTCGGTCTGCAGCTTGAACAGCGTGTTCTGCACCTCGAGGTTCTTCGGATTGAGCGCAAAGGCCTTTTGCGCCAGCTTCACCGCGGTATCGGTGTCGCCCTCGGCCAGTTTCTGCGACAACAGCCCCTGCACGCCGACAAAGCGCGTGCGCTGATCGGCCAGAAGCTTGCGATAGACCTCTTCGGCCTTGCGGGTATCGCCGTTCATCATTGCCGCCTGCGCGGTCAGAAGGTTGGTCAGCTCGGGACGGCGCAGGTAGCGCTCGGCCTTGCTCGCCTTCGAGGCCGCCAGCTTCGATTCGCCCGAGGCGACGGCCAGCATCCCCTCGGCCAGGGCCTCATAGCCCTTGCGCTCGCGGTTGCGGTCGAAATAGCGGCTGATCGCGGTTTCATCGCCGGTCACGAAGCGGATGAAGGCGAAGACGAAGCCCAGCACTTTCAGCGCCAGCCAGATCGTCAGGATGGCAAGCCCGATCAGGATCACCGCTTGCAGCGCGCCCAGGTTCAGCTCGATCCCGAAGGCGATGATGCGGATGGTTTCGCCCAGATCCGAAAGCCAGGCGGCGCCAAAGGCGAGCCCGACCACGACGGCGACGAACAGCGAGATTTTAATGAAAGACCAGATCATCGCCGTCCCCTCATTGCACGGATTGCGTCAGGTCGGCGATGGCGGCCTGCGCGCTCGCGCGCTTGGCCACCATGTCCTTCCAGGGTTGCAGATCGGCCTGCGCCGCTTCGGGCAGGGCCGCGATTTCGGTCAGAGCCGCGTCGAATTGCGCCGCATCGACCGCGGTTTGCGCCCGCGACAGCACCGCATCCGGGCCGGTTCCGTCCTTCGCCGTCAGCGACCGGGCCCCGGTCTGCGCCAGCAGGAACGAGCCGAGCCGGTCCGTCATCGTCTCGCCCGCGGTCGCCTTGCGCGCCGTGGTCAGCGCCTTGCGCGCGCCCTCGGGGAAGGCCGCCTTGAGCGCGGCGATCGAGGGCAGATCGCCCTTCAGCGCCTCGGGCACCGAAACACCCGCCGCCGCGACATCGCCCAGCGCGCCATCGATCGGCGCATCGGTGTCAAAAGCCGCCGCCAGCCGGGCCACGGCCGCCTGGGCGATCGCCTTTTTCGCCGCGGCTTCCGACGCGGCGCGGATCTTCGCGGTTTCGGCCTCGGCCTCGGCGATCTTCGCCTTGGCCTCGGCGGTCGCCACCTCCAGCTGCTGCTGCGAAGCGAAGGCCGGGCTCTTCTCGACCATCGCTTTCAGCGCGTCGATCTGCCCCTGCACGCCGGACAGATCGACCGGCGCGGCGGGGGCGGTGCCGCCCTGCGCTTCCAGCGCCTGAACCTTGCCGGAAAGCTCGCCCACTGCGGTCTGCAGCGCCGCGACGCCGGCATTGCCCGCCTGCAGTTCGGCCATCGTCTTCACCACGGCCTCAAGTTTCGCCGCCTGCGCGGCCAGATCCTTTTCCACCGTGCTTTGCGCGCCCGGCAGCACCTTTTCGCGCAGCTCCGGCGGCAGTTTCGGCAACACGACCAGCGTGCCGACCGAGCCGATCACCGCGGCGATGATGCCGCCCCAGACGACCGACATCCCCCCGCGCGGCGGTTGCGGCACGGGCTTCGGCTTTGCCGGGGCTGATTCGGTTGCGGGTTTCGACACCTTTTCGGGCACCGGCTGCGCTGTGGCCTCGGTCTTGGCGCCCGTCACGTCCCCGCCCGGTCCGCCTGCGTCTTTTTCAGACATTTCAGGGGTTTGCGCAGCGGCCTGTGCCGTGCTGTCACGCTCCGTCTCGTCCGGGTTCGCCATGGACACTCCTCCAAGTCGCGCAACGCGGCGCGATGTCTTCATTTTGCCGCAGTCTATTGAGCGGCTTCGGCCTGCTCAACCTCAACCGCTCTCAGGCCCGTGCGACAAGTGCGTCCAGCAGCGCCTCGGCATCCGGGCGTGCTGCAATCTGCAGCAGTGTCGCAGGCAGCGCGGCACAGGCCCGCGCCGCCTTTTCGGAAATCGCCACCAGCCGCAATTCGGCCCGGGCGCCTTGTGCGGCTTCGGCCAGCAACCGGCCGCTGTTGGGCGAAAAGATCGGCACCAGAACCGGACCGGGCTGCGCGAACAGCGACAGCATCTCGGGCGCGGGGGGCTGGGGCAGCTGCGCGTAAACGATCGCTTCGCCGACCTGCCGCCCGGCGGCACCAAGCCGCTCGGCCAGGGGAAAGGCGCTTTCGCTGCCGCGGGCATGCAGGATCGGCCCCGGATCGGCGGCGGACAGGATCACTTCGAACAGATGCTCGGCATCGGGGGCGACGGCCAGCACCGGGAAACCCGCCCGCCGCACCACCGCCGCCGTCCGCTCGCCGACGCAAAAGGCCGGACGGCCCGAAAGGGCGCTTTCGGCCAGCGGTTTGACCGCCTGTTCCGAGGTGAAGATGAGCGCATTTGCCGCGGGCAGATCCGCCCCGGTCGGTGCGGTTTCCAGCAGCGGCGCGATCACCACGGGCCAATCCGCCCCCATCCGGGCGCGGAACTGCGCGGCGAAACGCTCGGACCCGGCGCGGGGACGGGTCAGCAAAAGCGGCGGTCGGGAAACAGGGCTCATCGGCGCCTCGGGTTGTGCGATGCCTGAGCCGGTGTTACCTGCAGGAAGGACCCCGCGCAACGACATCGGCATGACGAAACTCCTGACCTTCCTTGGCCTTGAATCGAGCTGCGACGACACGGCCGCAGCGGTGGTGCGTGCGGATGGCACGGTTCTGGCCTCGATCGTGGCGGGGCAGACCGCCCTGCATGCGCCCTTTGGCGGCGTCGTGCCCGAGATCGCCGCGCGGGCGCATGCCGAAAAGCTCGATCGCTGCGTCGAGGAGGCCCTGGCCGAGGCCGGGCTTCGGCTTTCCGATCTCGACGGCATCGCCGTGACCTCGGGTCCGGGGCTGATCGGCGGGGTGATGTCGGGGGTGATGTGCGCGCGTGGGCTTGCCGCCGGGACCGGGTTGCCGCTGGTGGGGGTGAACCATCTGGCGGGCCATGCGCTGACGCCGCGGCTGACCGACGGGCTTGCGTTCCCCTATCTGATGCTGCTGGTCTCCGGCGGGCATTGCCAGTTTCTCCTGGTGCGCGGGCCGGACAGTTTTTCCCGCCTTGGCGGCACGATCGACGACGCCCCGGGCGAGGCCTTCGACAAGGCGGCGAAGCTTCTCGGCCTGCCGCAGCCCGGCGGCCCCGCGGTCGAGGCCGAGGCCGCCAAGGGCAATCCGAAGGCGTTCCGGTTTCCGCGTCCGCTCTTGGACCGGCCCGGCTGCGATCTGTCGTTTTCCGGGCTGAAGACCGCGCTTCTGCGCGCCCGCGATACGGAAATTGCCGCCCATGGCGGGCTTTACCGGCAGACCCGCGCCGATCTTTGCGCGGGCTTCCAGCAGGCGATTGCCGATGTGCTGGCGGAAAAGACCCGCCGGGCGCTGGCGGTTTATCTGGAAACCGCGCCCGCGGAACCCGCCTTGGCCGTGGCCGGGGGGGTGGCGGCGAACAAGGCGATTCGCGCGGCGCTGGAACAGCTTTGCGCCGGGCAGGGGGTGCGTTTCACCGCGCCGCCGCTGCGGCTTTGCACCGACAATGCGGCGATGATCGCCTGGGCGGGGATCGAGCGGTTCCGGCTCGGGCTGGCAAGCCCGGCCGATCTGATCGCCCGGCCGCGCTGGCCGCTGGATGCTGCGGCGCCCGCGATGCTTGGCTCGGGCAAGAAGGGGGCCAAGGCATGACGATTGCGGTTCTGGGGGCAGGGGCGTTCGGCACGGCGCTGGCGATATCGCTCGCCCAACGCGGGCCGGTGCTGCTCTGGGCCCGCGATGCCGCGCAGGTGGCCGAGATGCGCGAAAGCCGTCGCAACGACCGGCGTCTGCCGGGGGCCGTGCTGCCCGAAGTCCTGACCGTGACCGACCGGATCGAAGATGCCGCGGGCTGCGATATCGTGCTGCTGGGCGTGCCGATGCAGAAGATGGGCGGTTTCCTGAGCGAAAACGCCGGGTTGCTTGACGGCAAGGTGCTCGTCTCCTGCTCGAAGGGGATTGATCTGGCCACCGGGCGCGGCTCGGTGGCGCTGATCGAGGCGGCCTGTCCGGGCGCCTTGGCCGCCGTTCTGACCGGGCCAAGTTTTGCCGCCGATATCGCGCGCGGGTTGCCCACCGCGCTGACGCTGGCCTGCCGGACCGATGCGCCCGATCTGCAGGCGCGGCTCTCCACCCCGACGCTGCGGCTTTACCGCACCACCGACACGATCGGCGCCGAACTGGGCGGCGCCTTGAAAAACGTCATCGCCATCGCCGCCGGGGTGGTGATCGGGGCGAATTTGGGCGATTCCGCCCGCGCCGCGCTGATGACCCGCGGCTTTGCCGAGATGAACCGGCTGGCGATGAAACTGGGCGCCCGGCCCGAGACGCTGATGGGCCTTTCCGGCTTTGGCGATCTGGTGCTGACCTGCACCTCGTTGCAATCGCGCAATTTCCGTTACGGGATCGCGCTGGGCAGTGGCTCGGCCTTTGATCCCGGCGTGACGGTCGAGGGCGCCGCCACCGCCCGGGCCGTCACCGGACTGGCGCGGGACCATGGCCTCGAGATGCCGATCGCCGCGATGATCGCCGCGCTTTGCGCGCAAAAGATTTCCGTTGCCGACGCCGTTACGGCGCTGCTCTCTCGCCCGCTGAAGGAGGAATGAATGCTTTACGCCGTGATCTGCAAGGACAAGCCCGGGGCGCTGCAAACGCGGCTCGACACCCGCGCCGCGCATCTGGCCTATATCGAGACGACCGGCATCGTGAAAATGGCCGGGCCGTTTCTCGAGGCGGGGCAGATGTGCGGCTCGCTGGTGATTCTGGACTGCGAGAGCCTGGACGCCGCGCAGGCCTGGGCCGCGGGCGATCCCTATGCGGCAGCCGGGCTCTTCGAATCTGTCAGCGTCACCGAATGGAAAAAGGTGATCGGCTGATGGCGAAATGGCTCTTCAAATCCGAGCCCGACGTCTGGTCCTGGGACATGCAGGTGGCCAAGGGCGCGGAGGGCGAAGAGTGGCATGGGGTGCGCAACTATCTGGCGCGCAACAACATGCGGGCGATGCAGCTGGGCGATCAGGGGTTCTTCTACCATTCCAACATCGGCAAGGAGGTCGTCGGCATCGTCGAGGTCTGCGCGCTGAGCCATCCCGATTCGACCACCGAGGATCCGC
This sequence comes from Rhodobacter capsulatus SB 1003, assembly GCF_000021865.1. NCBI lineage: Bacteria > Pseudomonadati > Pseudomonadota > Alphaproteobacteria > Rhodobacterales > Rhodobacter > Rhodobacter capsulatus. The sequence continues at coordinate 3,714,784 of NC_014034.1, read as the reverse complement.
GCTGGGATTGCGTCGATATCCGGGCGCTGCGGCCGCTCGCCCGGCCGGTGACGCTGGCCACGGTCAAGGCCGATCCGCGGCTGGCGCAGATGGCGCTGGTCACGTCGATGCGGCTGTCGGTGCAGCCGGTCACGGAAGAGGAATGGAAGATCGTCTGCGAGCTGGGCGGTGTTGCGCCCTGACACGCGAAAGCGTTGCAGCCCACACGAAAAACCGGAGGGCCCCGGCACCCCTACCAGGACCCTCCTTCACCCCACGTGCTCCCCTACGCACCACACGTGAAACTTTATACGGGTCCTGGCCATACTGGCCGTTGCACCCTTTTTACGTGAACGGGTGATTCCCCGCAATCGCGCAGTCCGAACAATATGATGCAATCCCAAGCGCTTCATCGCAGGGGTTGGTTAACCACACCGCGGCGGCGCGGGGCGGCGTCCTTGTCAGGCCGGGCTTTCGCGCTAAGTCTTGCCCATGTCCGATTTCATCCTCGTCGCCCATGGTTTCCCCTCGAACCCCGATCCGGCCGAGGCCGCGCTGACTGCGCTGGCGCAACAGGTCGGCGCGCGCCTGCCCGGAACCCGGGTGCTGGCGGCGACGCTGGCGAAGCCCGGGGCGCTGGCGCGCGTGCTGGAAACCCTGCCCCGGGCGCGGATCTATCCGTTCTTCATGGCCGAGGGCTGGTTCACCTCGCGGCAATTGCCGCGCCGACTGGCCGATCTGGGCAGCCGGGCGGAGATCCTCTCGCCCTTCGGCGCCGATCCCGGCCTGCCCGCGCTGGTGGTGAAAACGGTCGCAGAGGCCGGTCCGGGCGATCTGATCCTGTGCGCGCATGGCTCGCAGGTGGCGCGCAGCTCGCGGATGGCGACGATGGCGATGGCCGAGCGAATCGGCGCCCATCTGCCCGGTCGGCGCATCGCCACGGCCTTCCTCGAGGAAGATCCGCATCTGCGCGACATCGCGGCGCAGCATCCCGAGGCGCTCTGTCTGCCCTTTTTCGCCCTGCGCGCCGGTCATGTCGCGCAGGACATTCCCGAAGCGCTTGCCGAGGCGGGGTTTCGCGGCCGCCTGCTGCCCGCCATCGGCGAGCGTCCCGAGGTCGCCGATCTGATCGCCGCCGCGCTGCGCCGGGCCTGAAAGTGTTTGTCACACAGCTGTCATATATCTTTTGCATAAGCGTCACGACAGGAGCCTAGAGGGGTTGCCAAGGTCTTAACGGCCCTTCCAGATCTTCAGGAGTGATCCATGACTTTCGTGAAATTCGGCGTCTCGGCGCTTGCCATCGTTGCCGCCTCGGCCACCGGCGCTGCCGCGCGTGACCAGATCCAGGCGGCCGGTTCGTCGACCGTTCTGCCCTATGCCACCATCGTTGCCGAAGCCTTCGGCGAAAACTTCGATTTCAAGACCCCGGTCGTCGAAGGCGGCGGTTCGGGCGCGGGCCGCAAGAAGCTGTGCGAAGGCGTGGGCGAAAACACCATCGACATCGCCAACTCCTCCTCGCGCATCAAGCAATCGGACATCGACACCTGCAAGGCGAACGGCGTCGACGAGATCATGGAAGTCCGCATCGGCTATGACGGCATCGTCTTCGCCTCCGACATCAAGGGCCCGGACTTCGCCTTCACCCCCGCCGACATCTTCGGCGCGATCTCGGCCAAGGTGGTGAAAGACGGCAAGCTGGTCGACAACACCGCCAAGACCTGGGCCGAGGTGAACGCCAAGCTGCCCGCGCAAGACATCCTGACCTTCATCCCGGGCACCAAACATGGCACCCGCGAGGTCTTCGACATCGAAGTGCTGGAAGAAGGCTGCAAGGCCACCGGCGCCTATGATCTTTACATGGCGACGGCCGAAGGCGCCGACGAGGATGCGAAGAAAAAAGACGTCGTGAAGAAATGCGGCGCGCTGCGCACCGATGGCGTGGCCGTGGACATCGACGGCGACTACACCGAGACGCTGTCGCGCATCGACGCCAACAAGAACGCCATCGGTGTCTTCGGACTGTCGTTCTATCAGAACAACACCGACAAGCTGCGCGTCGCCACCATCAATGGCATCGTCCCCTCGACCGAGACGATCGCCAAGGGCGACTATCCGGTGTCGCGTCCGCTCTACTTCTACGTCAAGAAGGCGCATCTGGGCGTGATCCCGGGCCTGAAGGAATTCATCACCTTCTTCGTCTCCGACGAGATGGCCGGCCCGGAAGGCCCGCTGGCCGCTTACGGCCTGGTTTCGGACCCGGAACTGGCCGCGACCCAGGCGATGGTCGAGGCGGAAACCCCGATGGGGCCGCTGAAATAATCGAACCTCGGGGGGCGCCTGCGGGCGCCTCCCTTCCCTTGTTGCGGATGAACACATGACCCCCGGTCTTCTTGCGCTGATCGTGCTCGCCCTTGCCTGCGGCGGCTTTTTTCTGGGCCGGTTTCGGGCCCTGCAACTGGTCGGCAAGGATCTGCGCCTGTTGCATTCCCTTCCCGGTTATTATGGCCAGACGGTGGCGCTCTTCGCCTCCGTGCCTGCCCTGGCGCTGATGGCGGCCTGGCTTTTGGCGCAGCCGGTGGTGATCGACAGCCGGATTTCCGCGATGATCCCGGCCGCCGATCTGCCGCAGGGGTCCAGCCGCGATCTTGTCATGGCGGATGTGCGCCGCATCGCCGGGGGCATCGACCTGATGCTGGCCGACGGCCACCTGACCGAGGCCGACCTGCATGACATGCGTGCCGATTTCAGCGACATCCGCTCGCGCATGGCCGATGTCGGCATCGCGCTGGGCGCGAATGTGCAGCCCTCGATCTTCGAGGCCGCCAAGGACTGGCGCCATCTGACCGGTTTCGGGCGTCTCGCGATGACGGCGCTGACGCTGGCCGCGTCGCTCGGCGGCTTTGCCTTCGCGATCCTGCGCATCCATCCCGAGTTCCGCGCCCGCAACGTCTCTGAAACCTTCCTGCGCTGGCTGCTCATCGCCGCCTCGCTGGTGGCGATCGGCACCACGGTCGGCATCGTGCTGTCGCTGGTCTTCCAGACCGTGCATTTCTTCCAGCTCTATCCGTTCCGGGACTTCTTCTTCTCGCTGAGCTGGAACCCGAAATTCGGCGGCGGGTCCGATCTGTCGATCTGGCCGCTGGTTTGGGGCACGCTTTACGTCTCCTTCATCGCGCTGGCCGTGGCGGTGCCGGTGGGGCTTTTCGCGGCGATCTATCTGGCCGAATATGCCTCGAAACAGGTGCGCTCCATCGCCAAGCCGCTTCTGGAGGTGCTGGCGGGCATCCCGACCATCGTTTACGGGCTTTTCGCGCTGATCACCGTCGGGCCGCTGCTGCGCGACTGGGTCGCCCAGCCGCTGGGGCTTGGCTCTTCCTCCTCCTCGGTGATGACGGCCGGTCTGGTGATGGGGGTGATGATCATTCCCTTCGTCTCCTCGCTGTCCGATGACATCATCAACGCGGTGCCGCAATCCTTGCGCGACGGGTCCTTCGCCATGGGCGCGACGCAATCCGAGACGGTGAAACAGGTGATCCTGCCCGCGGCGCTGCCCGGCATCGTCGGCGCCATCCTGCTGGCCGCCTCGCGCGCCATCGGCGAGACGATGATCGTCGTTCTGGGTGCGGGCGCGGCCGCCAAACTCTCGATGAACCCGTTCGAGGCGATGACCACCGTCACGGTGAAGATCGTCAGCCAGCTGACCGGCGACACCGAATTCGCCTCGCCTGAAACCCTTGTCGCCTTCGCGCTGGGGCTGACGCTGTTCATCTTCACGCTGGTGCTGAACGTCCTTGCGCTGGTGATCGTGCGCAAATACCGGGAGCAATACGAATGACCATGGTCGAGACTTCCGCGCCGCGGTCGCTTTACACCGCCGATGCCCGCACCAAGGCCCGCAATGCCGCCGAAAAGCGCTTCCGCATCTACGGCATCACCGCCGTCGTCATCGGCCTGCTGGCGCTGGTGGTGCTGCTGTCCTCGGTGCTTGGCTCGGGTCTGGGCGCGTTTCGGCAGACCGTGCTGAGCCTGCCGATCACGCTGGATGCCAAGGCGCTTGACCCCAAGGGTAACCGCGACCCGGCCGAGATGGCCAAGGCGACGACCGTCACCTATGGCAAGCTGATCACCAAGGCGCTGGAAGCGGTGGTGACCGAAAAGAACCTGGCCCCGGGCATGAAGACCAAGGCGATCGGCGAGCTGATCTCCAAGGAGGCGCCCGCCGGGCTGCGCGATCTGGTTCTGGCCGATCCCGAACTGGTCGGCACCACGATCACCTATGACGTGCTGGCCTCGGGCCGGGTCGACGGCTTCTTCAAGGGCCGGGTGACGATGGAAAGCGCCGCGCTGGACAGCAACATCACCCCCGAACAGCTGCAACTGGCCGAAAAGCTGCGCGACGCGGGGCTGTTGAAACTGGCCTTCAACACCGGCTTCCTGACCAACCCGGATGCCTCGGAACTGCGGCCCGAATCCGCGGGCCTCGGCGTCGCCATCCTCGGCTCGATCTACATGATGGTGCTGGTGCTGTGTCTGGCGCTGCCGATCGGGGTTGCCGCCTCGATCTATCTGGAAGAATTCGCGCCGAAGAACCGTTTCACCGACCTGATCGAGGTGAACGTGGCGAACCTGGCCGCCGTGCCCTCGATCGTCTACGGCATCCTCGGCCTTGCCGCCTTCATCAACTTCGCCGGCATGCCGCAAAGCTCGCCGCTCGTCGGCGCGCTGGTGCTGACGCTGATGACGCTGCCGCGGATCATCATTCCCACCCGGGCCGCACTGAATGCCGTGCCGCCCTCGATCCGCGAAGCCGCGCTGGGCGTCGGCGCCTCGAAGACGCAGACGATCTTCCATCACGTCCTGCCGCTGGCTGTGCCCGGCATCCTGACCGGGGCGATCATCGGTCTGGCGCAGGCTTTGGGCGAAACCGCGCCGCTTCTGCTGATCGGCATGGTCGCCTTCGTGAAAGACTACCCGGCCGCCCCGCCCGAGGGCATCCTCGATCCGGCCTCGGCGATCCCGGTGCAGATCTACAACTGGACGCAACGCGCCGATCCGGCCTTTGTCGAACGGGCTTCGGGCGCGATCATCGTGCTGCTGATCTTCCTTCTGATGATGAACTCCCTTGCCGTGATCTTGCGGCGCAAATTCGAACGGCGGTGGTAAGAAATGAACAACATGCGACTGACGGAGAGAGCCGTGACCACCGACGTGACGAAATTCACCGCCCGCAAGGTGCAGGTCTATTATGGGGCCTCGCATGCGATCAAGGATGTGGACATCGACATCCTCGACAAGACGGTGACGGCGTTCATCGGCCCCTCGGGCTGCGGGAAATCGACCTTCCTGCGCTGTCTGAACCGGATGAACGACACGATCGACATCTGCCGCGTCGAGGGCGCGATCCAGCTGGATGGCGAGGATATCTACGACAAGAAGGTCGATCCGGTGCAGCTGCGCGCCCGGGTGGGGATGGTGTTCCAAAAGCCGAACCCGTTCCCGAAGTCGATCTATGACAACGTGGCCTATGGGCCGAAGATCCACGGTCTGGTCCGCAACAAGGCCGAGCTGGACGAGGTCGTCGAAAGTGCTTTGCGCAAGGCCGCGCTCTGGAACGAGGTCAAGGACCGTCTGACCGCCCCCGGCACCGGGCTTTCGGGCGGGCAACAGCAACGCCTGTGCATCGCCCGCGCCGTCGCCACCTCGCCCGAGGTGCTTTTGATGGACGAACCCTGTTCGGCGCTCGACCCGATCGCCACCGCCCAGGTCGAAGAGCTGATCGACGAGCTGCGCAGCAACTTCTCGGTCGTCATCGTCACCCATTCGATGCAGCAGGCCGCCCGGGTCAGCCAGCGCACGGCCTTCTTCCACCTTGGAAATCTGGTCGAGTTCGGCGAAACCGGACAGATCTTCACCAATCCGCGCGATCCCCGCACGGAAAGCTACATCACCGGCCGTATCGGTTGAGGAAAGATCCCATGTCACAGCATATCGTTTCATCCTTCGACCGGGATCTCGAGTCGGTTCAGGCGATGGTCGTCAAGATGGGGGGGCTTGTCGAAACCCAGGTTCTCGATGCCGCCCAGGCGCTGGAAGAACGCGACGAGGAACTGGCCGAAACCGTCCGCCTGCGCGACAAGCAGGTGGATGCGCTGGAAGAGCAGATCAACACCGAAGCCGCGCGGCTGATCGCGCTGCGCGCCCCGCATGCCACCGATCTGCGCATCGCGCTGACGGTGATCAAGATCTCGGGCAATCTGGAGCGCGTCGGCGATTATGCCAAGAACATCGCCAAGCGGTCCAAGGTGATCGCCGACCTGCCGTCGATCAACGGCTCTTCGGGGGCGATCCGGCGCATGGCCTCGGAGGTCGAGGGCATGCTGAAGGATTCGATCGACAGCTTCATCCAGCGCGATGCGACACTGGCCGCCGATGTCCGCGCCCGCGATGTTGCGATCGACCAGATGTACAATGCGCTGTTTCGCGAATTCCTGACCTACATGATGGAAGATCCGCGCAACATCACCCCCTGCATGCATCTGCATTTCATCGCCAAGAACATCGAGCGGATGGGCGATCTGTGCACCTCGATCGCGGAACAGGTGACCTATCTGGTCACCGGCCAGATGCCCGAGGAGCCGCGGCCGAAATCCGATGGCGTGGTGGCCGTCAAGCCGCTGGAGAGCTGATCGATGAGTCCTGCGCAACAGCCCTGTGTGCTGGTGGTCGAGGACGAATCGGCGCAACGCGAAGTTCTGCAATACAACCTGGAGGCCGAGGGCTTCCGGGTGGTGATGGCAGTGAACGGCGACGAGGCGCTGTTGTTCCTGCGCGAGGAAAAGCCCGATCTTGTCGTGCTCGACTGGATGTTGCCGAATGTCTCGGGCATCGAGATCTGCCGCCGGGTCAAGGCCAATCCGGAAACCCGCTCGATCCCGATCATCATGCTTTCGGCCCGGTCCGAGGAAAGCGACCGGGTGCGGGGGCTGGAAACCGGCGCCGATGATTACGTGGTGAAGCCCTATTCGGTGGTCGAGCTGATGGCCCGGCTGCGCACGCAGCTGCGCCGGACGCGCCCGGCCACGATGGGCGAGCGGCTGGTCTTCGACGACATCATTCTCGATGCCGCCGAGCACCGGGTTTTCCGCGACGGTCAGCCGCTGAAACTGGGTCCGACCGAGTTCCGGCTTCTGTCGACGCTGATGGAAAAGCCGGGCCGGGTCTGGACGCGCGATCAGCTGCTCGACCGGGTCTGGGGGCGCGACATCTATGTCGACACCCGCACCATCGACGTGCATGTGGGGCGGCTGCGCAAGGCGCTGATGGTGAATGGCGGCGCCGATCCCGTGCGCACCGTGCGCGGAACCGGCTACAGCCTGGGCTGATCAGCGGTCTTGCAGAAAGACATCGACCTCGGCGCGGGTCGGGATGGCGGCGGCCGTTCCGGCCCGCGTCACTTTCAGCGCCGAGGCCCCGGCGGCCAGCCGCAAGGCTTCGGGCGGCGTCATCCCCTCGGCCAGACCGGCGACCAGATAGCCCGCGAACGTATCCCCCGCGGCGGTGGTGTCGACGGGCGTGACCTTGAAGGCCGGTTGTTCCTGCGCGGTTTTCCCCGCCAGATCATGCCAGACCGCCCCCTTGGCACCATGGGTCACGCAGACTGCTGGCACCGGCAGGGCCTCGAGCGTCGTGCCGAGCGCCTCGCACAGCTGCGCCGCCTCGACCGCGTTCAGAAGCAGAAGATCGAGATCGGCCAGCACCTTGCGCACCGCTTCCGCCTCGAACGGCGCGGCGGAATAGGCGACCTTGACACCGCGGGCTTTCGCCAGAGCGACCGCCTCGATCTGGGCCGAGGTCTCGTTCTGCATCAGCATCCAGTCGCCCGCCGCGGCCCCGGCCAGCGCGGTCTCGACCGCCGTCGGCGGCACCGCCCGGTTTGCCCCCGGGAAAAGCACGATCGAATTTTCCCCCGCGGCATCGACCATGATGATCGCATGGCCCGAGGCCAGATCGACCTCGGCCACATGGGCGCAATCGACGCCATCGGCGGCAAGTTCCGCCCGCATCCAGGCGCCATCGGCCCCGGTCGCGCCGATGTGGCGCACCACCGCCCCGGCCCGCGCCGCCGCCACCGACTGGTTCGCCCCCTTGCCGCCCAGCCCCCGGTCATAACCGGTCGCGGCCAGCGTTTCCCCCGCAAGGGTCAGATGCGGCAGGCGGTAAAAGTGGTCGGCATTGATCGAGCCGAGGTTGAAGATGGTCATGGGTCTTCTCCGGGGTCTTGACCCGGGCCGAGACGCCCCGGCCCGGAGGGGTTCTCAGCGTTTCAGCCCCAGACGGCTGGCCGAGAGAGCCGCCATATGCAGGATGTCGTTCACTGTGGCACGATTCGAACAGATCTGCACAGAATGCTGAATGCCGGTCAGGATCGGGCCGATCACCGTCGCCCCCGCCATTTCCTGCATCAGCTTCACCGAGATCGAGGCCGAATGCCGCGCGGGCACCACCAGGATATTCGCGGGCCCGGTCAGACGGCAGAACGGATAATGCTTCATCATCTCGGGGTTCAGCGCGACATCGACGGCCATCTCGCCGTCATATTCGAAATCGACGCCACGTTCATCCAGCACCTGCGGCGCCACATGCATCTTCATCGCGCGTTCCGACACCGGATACCCGAAAGTCGAGAACGAGGCGAAGGCGACCCGCGGATCGATGCCCAAGCCCCGCGCCACCCGCGCCCCGGCCATGGCGATATCGGCCAGATCGTTTTCATCGGGCCATTCATGCACCAGCGTATCGCCGATGAAGACGACCTTGCCCTTGTGCAACAGCGCGGTGATCCCCACCGCCCCATCCGAGGGCTTGGCATCGATCACCTTGTTGATCAGTTCCAGCACATGCGCCGATTTCCGGGTGGCCCCGGTGATCATGCCGTCGCCGTGCCCATGCACCAGCATCAGCGCGGCAAAGACATGCCGGTCCCGGGTGGCGAGCTTGTGCGCATCTTCCCGGTCCATCCCTTGCCTCTGCAGACGGCGATAGAGGAAATCCTTGTAGGTATCCATGTGCTTGCAATTCGTCGAATTGACGATCTGCAATTCGCGGAAGGCATCGCCGATCCCGGCGGCTTCGAGCTGTTCCTTGACATGCGACTCGCGCCCCACGACCAGCGCCGTGCCCATGCCGCCGCGCTGATAGGCGACGGCCGCGCGCAGCACCCGCGGATCGTCGCCCTCGGCAAAGATCATCCGCGCCTGCGCCTGCCGCGCCCGGGCATGGATGCCCTGCAGGATCGAGGCGGTCGGGTCCATCCGCGCCTTCAGACTTTGCGCATAGCCCTCCATGTCTATGATCGGACGGCGGGCAACCCCGGTATCCATCCCGGCCTTGGCCACGGCGGGCGGGATCAGATAGATCAGCCGCGGGTCAAAGGGCGTCGGAATGATGTAATCGCGCCCGAAGGTCAGCTTGCGGCCGTAAGCCATCGCGACCTCGTCCGGCACGTCCTCGCGCGCCAGCGCCGCCAGCGCCTTGGCACAGGCGATCTTCATCTCGTCATTGATCGCGCGGGCATGAATGTCCAAGGCACCGCGGAAGAGATAGGGGAAGCCCAGCACGTTGTTGACCTGGTTCGGATAATCCGACCGGCCGGTGGCGACGATCGCATCGGGGCGGACCGAATGCGCTTCCTCGGGGGTGATTTCCGGGTCCGGGTTCGCCATCGCGAAGATCACCGGATTGTCGGCCATCGAGGCAACCATCTCCGGCGTCACCGCGCCCTTGGCCGAAACGCCGAGGAACACATCGGCGCCCCGCATCGCCTCTTCCAGCGTGCGCGCCTCGGTATTGGCCGCATGGGCCGATTTCCACTGGTTCATGCCCTCGGTCCGGCCCTGCCAGATCACGCCCTTGGTGTCGCACATGATGCAATTGTCATGCTTGGCGCCCATGGTCTTGATCAGCTCGAGGCAGGCGATCCCCGCCGCCCCCGCGCCGTTCAGCACGATCTTGCAGTCTTCGATCTTCTTGCCCGAGATTTCGAGCGCATTGAGCAGCCCCGCCGCGCAGATCACCGCCGTGCCGTGCTGGTCGTCATGGAACACCGGAATGTCCATCATCTCTTTCAGCCGCTGCTCGATGATGAAGCATTCGGGGGCCTTGATGTCCTCAAGGTTGATGCCGCCGAAGGTCGGGCCCATCAGGCTGACCGCCTTGATGATTTCTTCCGGGTCTTCGGTGGCCAGTTCGATGTCGATCGCGTTCACGTCGGCAAAGCGCTTGAACAGCACCGCCTTGCCTTCCATCACCGGCTTGCTGGCCAGCGCGCCAAGGTTGCCCAGACCCAGGATCGCCGTGCCGTTCGAGATCACCGCCACCATGTTGCCCTTGTTGGTGTAGTCATAGGCGGTCTCGGGGCGTTCGGCGATGGCTTCGACCGGAACCGCAACGCCGGGGGAATAGGCCAGGCTCAGATCCCTCTGCGTGGTCATCGGCTTCGAGGCGACGACCTCATATTTCCCCGGCACGGGGTCGAGGTGATAGGCCAGCGCCTCTTCGGGCGTGACGCGGTTCTTGGTGGACATGGGCCAGACTCCTCCAGTGGGCGCTTTTTCCTTATCCCCCTTGCGGCGCTGCCTCAATCGGTTTGCACGGGGGTGCGGCGTTTAATAAGTTGCGCGCGGCAGGGGGAAACCATGACAAGCGAAACCGTGACGCCGATGATGGCGCAATATCTGGCGATCAAGCAGGCGAACCCGGGGGCGCTGCTGTTCTACCGGATGGGCGATTTCTACGAGATGTTCTTTGACGATGCCGTGGCGGCGGCGGCGGCGCTGGATATCGCGCTGACCAAACGCGGCCTGCATCTGGGCGAGGAAATCCCGATGTGCGGCGTGCCGATCCTTGCCGCCGAGGGCTATCTTCTGACGCTGATCCGCAAGGGCTTCCGCGTGGCGATCGCCGAGCAGCTGGAAGATCCGGCCGAGGCGAAAAAGCGCGGCTCGAAATCGGTGGTGCGGCGCGATGTGGTGCGGCTCGTCACGCCCGGAACGCTGACCGAGGAAAGCCTGCTGGAAGCGCGGCGTCACAACTACCTGGCCGCCTGGGCCGAGCTGCGCGACGAGGGTGCCTTGGCTTGGGCCGATATTTCCACGGGCGAGTTCCGGGTGATGCCCTGTCCGCTTGCGCGTCTGGGGCCCGAGCTGGCGCGGCTGGCCCCGCGCGAAGTGCTGGTGAGCGAGGCGAAAGAGGCCGATTGTGCCGGAATAGTCTCTGATCTGCGGGCCTCCCTGACCCCCTTGGCGCGGTCGAGTTTCGACAGTCAGGGCGCGGAAAAGCGGCTCTGTGATCTCTTTGCCGTTGGGTCTTTGGATGCCTTCGGGGCGTTTTCGCGGGCGGAAATCTCTGCGATGGGCGCCTTGGTCGATTATCTTGATCTGACGCAGCGGGGGAAACTGCCGCTTCTGGCGCGGCCCCTGCGCGAGGAGGCGGGCAGTCTGGTGCAGATCGACGCCGCGACCCGGCGCAATCTGGAACTGACGCAGGCGCTGTCGGGCGGGCGCGAGGGCTCGCTTCTGGCCGCGATCGACCGCACCGTGACGGCGGCGGGGGCGCGGCTTCTGGAACGGCGGATTTCGGCCCCCTCGCGCGATCTGGCGCAGATCCACGCGCGGCATGATGCGGTGCGGTTTCTGCTGGAACAGGGTCGATTTGCCGAAGATCTGCGCGATGCCCTGCGGCGCTGCCCCGACATCGACCGGGCGCTCAGCCGCCTTGCGCTCGACCGCGGCGGCCCCCGCGATCTGGCCGCGATCCGCAACGGGCTGGAACAGGCGGGCCGCATCGCCGAGCGTCTGGCCGCGACCGAAGCCCCCGCGCTTCTGGCCGAGGCCGGGGCGCGGCTTCTGGGTCACGACGACCTTGTGGCGCTGCTTGATGCCGCCTTGGTCGCGGAACCGCCGCTTCTCGCCCGCGATGGCGGCTTCATCGCGACGGGCTACGAGCCGGAACTCGATGACACCCGGCAGCTGCGCGACGAAGGCCGCGGCGTCATCGCCCGGATGCAGGCCGATTACATCACCGAAACGGGGATTTCTTCGCTGAAGATCAAGCACAACAATGTGCTGGGCTATTTCATCGAGACCACCTCGACCCATGCGGAAAAGATGCTGGCCCCGCCACTTTCGGCGCGCTTCATCCACCGGCAGACGACGGCCAATCAGGTCCGCTTCACCACGCTTGACCTGAGCGAGCTGGAAACCCGGATCCTGAACGCGGGCAACCACGCGCTTGAAATCGAAAAGCGGCTCTATGACAGCCTGAAAGGCGCGATTCTGGCCGCCGCCGGGCCGATTTCCGAAACCGCCCGGGCGCTGGCCGAGATCGACCTGACCGCCGCCTTCGCCGATCTGGCCGCCGCCGAGGATTGGGTCGAACCCATGGTCGATCAAAGCCACGCCTTCGAGATCGAGGGCGGCCGTCATCCCGTTGTGGAAGCCGCGCTGAAACGGCAGGGCGAGCCCTTCATCGCGAATGATTGCGCCCTGACCTCTGGCGCCACCCCGGCGATCTGGCTGCTGACGGGGCCGAACATGGCAGGCAAATCGACCTTCCTGCGGCAGAATGCGCTGATCGCGCTGCTGGCGCAGGCGGGCAGTTTCGTCCCCGCCCGGCGTGCCCATATCGGCCTTGTCAGCCAGCTTTTCAGCCGCGTCGGTGCCGCCGACGATCTGGCGCGCGGCCGGTCGACCTTCATGGTCGAGATGGTCGAAACCGCCGCCATCCTCAATCAGGCCGATGACCGGGCGCTGGTGATTCTCGATGAAATCGGCCGCGGCACCGCGACTTATGACGGGCTCTCGATCGCCTGGGCGGTGCTGGAACATCTGCACGGGGTGAACCGCTGCCGCGCGCTTTTCGCCACCCATTACCATGAAATGACCGCGCTTTCGGCCAAGCTGGACGGCGTCGAAAACGCCACCGTCGCGGTCAAGGAATGGCACGGCGAGGTGATCTTCCTGCACGAGGTGAAGAAAGGCGCGGCCGACCGGTCCTATGGCGTGCAGGTGGCGAAACTGGCGGGCCTGCCCGAAAGCGTCGTCGCCCGCGCCCGCGTGGTGCTGGATGCGCTGGAAAAGGGCGAACGCGAGGGCGGCAAGAAACAGGCGATCATCGACGATCTGCCGCTTTTCGCGCTGGCCCCGCCGCCCGCGCCCGCCGCCCCGCCGGCGAAATCCGCGGTCGAGGAGCAGCTGCGCGGCCTGCACCCCGACGAGATGACGCCCCGCGAAGCGATGGACGCGCTTTACGCCCTGCGCGCCCTTCTGAAAGACTGATCTTTATCTTGCTGAAAATATCCTGGGGGTCCGGGGGCCCGGCCTGCCTCAGGCTTTCGGCATCGAACTCACGCCGACTTTCGCCGGACGCAGCAGACGGTCGTGCAGCAGGAAGCCGTCGTCCATCACCTGAATGATGTCACCCGCCACCGTGCCCGGCAGCGGCGCCTCGAACATCGCTTCATGCAGCAGCGGGTCGAACTTGTCGCCCACCTTCGGCTGGATCGCAACGATCCCGTGCCGCGCGAAGACGTTCAGCAGCTCGCGTTGGGTCAGCTCGACCCCTTCGATCAGCGCGGGCGCCGCCGCGCGGACCTCTTCGCCCGCCGCATCCAGCGCACGCTTGAGCGCATCGAACACCGGCAGCATGTCGCGCGACAGTTTCGAGCCGCCATATTGCTCGGCCTCGCGCCGGTCGCGGTCCGCCCGCTTGCGCGCGTTTTCGGCATCGGCCAGCGCCCGCATGAAGCGGTCGCGCAGCTCGTCGCGTTCGGCGCGCAGCATTTCCAGCTCGTCCTGCTCGTCGCCCAAAGCCGCGGCCAGCGCCTCGTCCAGATGCGCCTGATCCTCTGCCATTTCGTCCTTCTTCTCGGTCATCCGTTCACCCTTTGCCCCGGCCGGCCAGCATCCGCCCGACCAGTTGCGCCGTATAATCCACGATCGGCACGATCCGCCCGTAGTTGAGCCGGGTGGGGCCGATGACCCCCACCGCGCCGATGATCTTTCGATCCGCGTTCATATAGGGAGAGACCACCAAAGAGGAACCCGAAAGTGAGAAGAGTTTGTTCTCCGACCCGATAAAAATGCGCACGCCTTCGCCGTCCTCGGTCAGATCGAGGAATTCGGCGATGTCGCGTTTGCGTTCCAGATCGTCGAAAAGCGTCCGGATCCGGTCCAGATCGCCCTCGGGCTCCAGCAGATTCGACCGGCCGCGGACGATCAGCCGCTCCCACGGTTCGCCCTGATCGGCCCATTGCGCCAGCCCGCTTTCGACCATTTCGGCGGCCAGCGCATCCAGTTCCTGCCGCCTTGCGGCAATCTCCACGGCGATTTCGCGGCGCAGATCGGAGAGCGTCTTGCCCTCGGCCAGCGCATTGAGAAAATTCGCCGCCTCGCGCATCGAGGAGGGCGTCTGCCCGGCGGGGGGCGTGAAGACGCGGTTTTCCACCTGGCCATCGGCCATCACCAGCACGACCAGGGCCCGGTCCGGCGCCAGCGAGACGAATTCGATATGCCGGATCGGCGCCTCGGTCTTCGGCGCCAGCACCAGGCTGGCCCCATGCGTCAGCCCCGAGAGCGCCGAGCCCACCCGGTCGAGCAGCGATCCCACGTCAGGTTCCGCCGCGCCCACCGTGGCTTCAAGCGCGGCGCGGTCGGTCGCCTGAACCTCGCTCACCTCCATGAAACCATCGACGAACATCCGCAGCCCCATCTGCGTCGGCACCCGCCCGGCCGAGACATGCGGGCTGCCAAGCAGACCCAGATATTCCAGATCCTGCATCACGTTGCGGATCGTCGCCGCCGAGAGCTTTTCGCTCATCAGCCGGGTCAGCGTGCGCGACCCCACGGGATCGCCGGTTTCCAGATAGCCCTCGACCACCCGGCGAAACACCTCGCGGGAGCGGTCGTTCAAGTCCGAGATCAACTGGTTCTGGTTCGTCATGGCCACGCTTTGCATTATTGCGGGGAAAGCTTTTCCGTCAATCGTGCCTTCGGGGTTGCATCGGGTCTTCTGCCGTTTCAAATGGGGTCAAATCCAGCGAAAGGACAGCCCATGCGCCCCTCTGGCCGCAATCTTGCCGATATCCGTTCCATTTCCATCGAAACCGGCGTGACGAAACATGCCGAAGGCTCGGTGCTGATCAAGATGGGGGACACCCATGTTCTGTGCACCGCGACGATCGAGGACAAGGCGCCCTCGTTCCTCAAGGGCTCGGGCCTTGGCTGGGTGACGGCGGAATACGGGATGCTGCCGCGCGCGACGAATTCGCGCAACCGCCGCGAGGCGGCGGCGGGCAAGCAATCGGGCCGCACGCAGGAAATCCAGCGTCTGATCGGCCGCGCCTTGCGGGCGGGGATCGACCGCTCCGCGCTGGGCGAGCGGCAGATCGTGGTGGATTGTGACGTGCTGCAGGCCGATGGCGGCACCCGTTGCGCCTCGATCACCGGCGGTTGGGTGGCGCTGCGTCTCGCCGTGAACAAGCTGCTGAAATCGGGGCTGATCGTGTCGGACCCGATCATCGATCATGTCGCGGCGATTTCCTGCGGCATCTATGCCGGTCAGCCGATCGCCGATCTGGATTACGCCGAGGACAGCGAGGCCGGCGTGGACGGCAACTTCATCCTGACCGGGCGCGGCCGTCTGGTCGAGGTGCAGATGACCGCCGAGGGCTCGACCTTCTCGCGCGAAGAGATGACGAAATTGCTCGATCTGGCCGAGGCCGGGGTGGCGCAGCTCGTCGCGGCGCAAAAGGCGGCGATCGCATGAGGGCTTTCACCGAAAAGCGTCTGCTGGTGGCGACCCACAACAAGGGCAAGCTCGCGGAAATGCGCGATCTTCTGGCCCCTTACGGGGTCGAGGTCGTCGGTGCCGCCGAGATGAACCTGCCCGAACCGGCCGAGACCGAAACCACCTTTGTCGGCAATGCCCGGATCAAGGCGCATGCGGCGGCCAAGGCCACCGGCCTGCCCGCGCTGTCTGACGACAGCGGCATCGAGGTTGACGCGCTGGATGGCGCCCCGGGCGTTTACACCGCCGATTGGGCGGAAACGCCGAACGGCCGCGATTTCGTGCAGGCGATGACCCGGACCTGGGCCGAATGCGAGGCGAAGAATGCCCCCTTTCCGCGCAGGGCCCGGTTCCGTTCGACCCTCGTTCTGGCCTGGCCCGACGGGCATGACGAGGTGTTCGAGGGAAGCGCCGAGGGGCAATTGGTCTGGCCGATGCGCGGCGCGCAGGGGCACGGCTATGATCCGATGTTCCAGCCCGAGGGGTTCGACGTGACCTTTGCGGAAATGGACCCCGCGCAGAAGAACGAGATTTCCCACCGTGCGGATGCGTTCCGCAAATTCGTCAAGGTCATGGAGGCAAAATGACTCGTGTCAACATTTCGGGCGGCTCGCCGTATGAGCCGAAACTGGGCTATTCCCGCGCCGTGGTGCAGGGCGACTGGTGCTTTGTCGCGGGCACGACCGGCGTCGATCCGGTGACGAAGACCTTCCCGGAGTCCGTGCTGGAACAGGCGCAAAACACGCTGGCGACGATCAAATCGGTGCTGGAAGGCGCGGGTTTCTCGCTGAGCAATGTCGTGCGGGCGAATTACATCATCACCGATGCCGCCTATATGGAAGAGATCATCCCGGCGCTGTCGGCGACCTTCGGCGAGATCCGTCCGGCGGCGACGATGATCGTGGCGGGGCTGGTGAACCCGGCGATGAAGATCGAGATCGAAGTCACGGCCTTCAAAGGATGAGTGACGACTGGCGGCACGGGGGCTTTGGCCTTTACCTCCACTGGCCCTTTTGTGCCGCCAAATGCCCCTATTGCGACTTCAACAGCCATGTTGCGGCGGCGATCGATCACGACCGCTGGCTGCGGGCTTACCTGGCGGAAATCGACCGGATCGGTGCCGAAACGCAGGGTCGCGTGCTCAATACGGTGTTTTTCGGCGGCGGCACGCCGTCCCTGATGGCGCCCGAGACGGTGGCGGCGGTGATTGACCGGATCCGCGCCACCTGGCCCACGGCGAATGATCTGGAAATCACGCTCGAGGCCAATCCGACCAGCATCGATGCGGGCAAGTTCCGGGCTTTTGCCCAAGGCGGCGTGACCCGGCTGTCCATGGGCATGCAGGCGATGGACGATGACAGCCTGCGCCGTCTGGGCCGGATGCATAGCGCGGCCGAGGGGCGGGCGGCGTTCGACATCGCCCGGGCGCATTTTCCCCGTGTCAGCTTCGATCTGATCTATGCCCGGCAGGGGCAAGGCCTCGACGATTGGGCGCGCGAATTGCGCGGGGCGCTCTCGATGGCGGTCGATCACTTCTCGCTTTACCAGCTGACGATCGAGGATGGCACCGCCTTCGGGCGGCTTTTCGCGGCGGGCAAGCTGCGGGATCTGCCCGAGGACGATCTGGCCGCCGACATGTATCTGAAAACACAGGAAATCTGTGATGCGGCCGGGCTGCCCGCCTATGAGGTCTCGAACCATGCCCGGCCCGGTGCCGAATGTCGGCACAATCTGGTTTACTGGCGCTATGGCGATTATGCCGGGATCGGCCCCGGCGCGCATGGGCGGCTGACGCTGGGCGGTGTCCGTCATGCGACCGAGGCGCCGAAAGCCCCCGCCGACTGGCTGGACCGGGTCGAGCGTCTGGGCAATGGCGAGATGCCGCGAGAACCGCTTGAGCGGCAGGAACAGGCGACCGAATTCCTGCTGTTCGGGCTGCGGCTGGCCGAGGGGATCGACCCGACCCGTTACGAACGCCTCTCGGGGCAGGCGCTGCCCGCGCTGGCCCTGGCCGATCTGGAGGCGATGGGGATGATCGCGCGCGACGCCGGGCGCATCCGGGCGACGGCACAGGGGCGCGCCGTGCTCAATGCGGTGATTCGCGCGCTGATGCCCTGAGGTTCAGGGCTGGACATCGCCCTCGGCCGCCAGCAGATCGGCCCAGCCCTCCGCCCCGGACATCCGCACGATCAGCTGATCGGCTTCGCCAAAGGCATCGACCGTGCCATCGGGATGCGCCCAGATTTCGACCATGTGGTCCATGCGCAGATGCAGCTCCAGCCCCGGATCGAGGACGTTGATCCAGGGCCCGGCCTCCAGCACCCGGACGATCACGCCCGAATGCCGCTCGATGCAGCCGGGGTTGCCGACCGCGAAATCCACCGGCACGGCGGTTTCGGCGGCCCGGACCATCAGCCGCTCGATCGCGCCTTTGGCCAGCCGACGCGCCGCGATCTGGCCCTCGCGCAGGGGGGGGACCCGGCTCAGATCCGACCAGAGATCGGCGGCCGGATCGGTGGGCGCGGGCGTGAACTCCTGGCCTTGATCCTCCAGCCGCAGCGCAGCGACCAGCGGCGCCCAGGCCTCGGCCGTCGACTCGTCGCGCAGGTGGATCTTGTGCACCGCCTCGCCCGCGGCATCGAAGATCTGGATCGAGCGTTTCGGCCCCTTCGGTCCGGCCTCGTCCAGCGCGAAAGCATGCTGCCACTGCGCGCAGAGCAGCGTCAGATCGATCGGCGGGTTGACGATCCGGGCGATCTTGCCGGGCTGATAGCCGTCATAGCAGCCGACCTTTTCCAGCACGCAGCTGTCATTGCGGGTCAGCGCCATGACCTGACCCAGCGCGGCAAGGCCGGGCAGGATCCGGTTCGGATCGGCGGAAATCCGGGTCGCGGTGGTGCCGACGAAAGCGGCGCAAAGCGCGGCTTCGGGGAGGCCAAGCCCTTCGGCGAAATCGCGGGCATAAAGGCGCGGCTTGCGGGCACGGGCGGTGCGGATCTGCTCTGGGGTGATGGCCGTCATGGCGGTCCCTCCGGTGGGCTTCGGTCGCCCGAAGAGCTACCGCAGAGCCGGAGCGACCGAAAGTCCGGAGGTGATCCGCACGGCCGGGCGCGGCAATTCGATCCGCCCCGGAACCGTGCGGCGCGGATCAGCGGGCTTTCAGCTCTTCCATCAGCTTGGCGAAAGCCTCCCGTTCGGATTGGCTCTGGCTGATCAGCTGCTGCGCTGCCGACAACGGCCCCAGCGGCACGACATTCTGCGGATCGTCCGGCGGGGCGGTTTCCGGTGCGAACAGCTCCACGAATCGTTTCTGCGTCTCCGACCCCTGCTGCGCGACCAGCGTCCAGTTCCCCGCGCGCCAGGCTTCGTCAAGCTGCGCCTCGGTCTGCCCGGCCTCGGCGAATTCGCCCTCGGCGGTGCTGTGTCGGCCCAGCATGCTCATCGCCTCGCCGCGCAGCTTTGCGGCTTCGTCGCCGGGCAGATCGCCAAGATAGGAATAGGCCGCCGCCGCATCGCGACCGGCCAGCGCCGCCCGTGCCAGGGCGAGACGGCCGGGGGGGCTGCGGCGGGTCTCGGCCGAAAGGATGTCGCGGGCCGATTGCCAGAACCCCGTCGCCGAGAGCCGGTCGGCCAAGGCCACCTGCACGCGGGCCTCCAGCTGTGCCGCGGGGATCTTGTCGCGATGCCGGAAAAAGGTCTCGATGAACAGCGCGTCGTCCGGAACCTTGCCCAGCTGGTCGGCAAGATCGCTTTGCGTGGATTGCTTCAGCGCGTCGAATTGCGGCGCATCCCAATTCGAGAGGGTACGGAACGCCTCGTCGAACCGCGCCGTCGACCCAAGCCCGAGCACTTCGGCGCGAATCAGCCTTGCGCCGGTTTCCGAGCCGCGCAGCTGCCGCCCCAGGGCGCCCGCATTGTCGACATCGGTCGCGGGAATTGCGACGCCGAGCGACAGCTTCGTCTCGATCGCGGTGGACAGCGCCTCGGCCGCGGCCGGGCTGGCCGAGAGCGCCAACCCGTCCAGCAGCCGCGCCGCCTCTTCCTTGCGACCGGCACTCAGATCGATCCGGGCATCGATTTCGGCAAGCGCCCGCCGGTCGGTCTTCGGCGCGCGGGCCAGCATCGAGCGGACCGTCGCCGCCACATCCGGCGCCCCCATGTCGATCAGCCGGGTGCTGAGCGCGGGGCCGACAAGGCCGCGGATATTCGGGGGCAGGGCGGAATAGGCGCGCAGCACGGCGCCGAAGTTCACGTCTTCCTTGCGCGGCGGCGGATCCTGCGCCAGCACCGCCCAAAGCGCCACCTTGCCGTCGCAAGCGGTCAGGCCCGACAGGGTGTCAGCCATCGCATGCGGATTTCCCTCGATGATGTCGGCCAGGATCGGCAGCGGGCCCGCCTCTTCGGGGCTGATGCCGAAGCTGCGCAGGGTCGCCTTGGCTTCGGCGCCAAAGCCGAAGGCGACATAGACCCGGGCCAGGTTCAGCACCGCTTCGGGCCGGGGACGGTCGAATTCCCCGATCAGATCCCGTCGCGCATCGGTCAGTTGTTCATGCGCCGGTTTGTCGGTCTGCCAGGACAGGATGTCGAAATCCTGATCGGGCGGACAGCTGTGACCGGATTCGGAGAGCTGATGCCGGGCAAAGGCGGCGGCGGTGTCGCGGTCGATCACCGTTTCCGATTGCAGCGCCAGCGTCCTCGCGCTGTCCTCCGGCGGCGCGGCCTGTTCGGGGTCGGCCGACGCTCCGGGCGCGGCTTCGTCCTTTGGCGCCGACTTCGGCAATTCCATCGTGATCAGCCCCTGCGAGGCCGCCCGTCCCAGTTGATCGACAAGATCGCGCTCTGCCGTGCTCACCCGCCGATCCGGCAGGGCGAGCGGAGAGACGACGGGTGCGGGCGGGGCCGCGGCGGTTTCGGGCGCGGGATCCGCGGCCGGGGCCTGCGGGGCCGGTTTCGACCAGTAAAGATCGAGATAGCCGCGATTGGGACGCGGCCGGAAGCTTTGCGCCGGCGGTGTCACCGCGATCGGAGGGGTCGTTTCCGGACCGTCGACGATGTCGATCACCGCCGCCCCGATCGCCAGCGGGAAGGATTCAAGATGCACCGAGGGCGGCGTCTCGATGAAGACCGAGCGCGCATCGACATCGGGGGTCACCGAAAGGATGCGCGTTTTCGGGATCAGATCGAAGACCCGGGAGAGGTCGAACCGGGTTTCCTGTCCGGGGGTTGTCAGCCGATACCCGCCCGCCACGCGTTCGGTGGTCCAGGCGGTTCCGGGCGGCAACATGAAGACCAGACGGGAGAAGGTCTCGTGCTCGCCCGAGCGGACGGCGATCTGTTGCGCCGCCGCCGGGGCCCCCGCAAGCAGGATCACCCCGAGCGTGAGGATGAACCGGGTCATGCCGCCTCCGATTTCACCGCCTTGAGCGCCTCTTCGAGCTCCGAGAAACTGGGGCGGATGTGATGCGGGGTGTTCTGACGCCCGACTTCGATGCAGATGTTGGTCGCGTGGTTGTGCAGGTTGGCCACCAGCACCTCGCGGATCAGCTTGTAGAAATGCGCGTCCTCGTCGACCACCGCCTTGATGCGGGTGGCGAAGGGGCCGATGAAGCCATAGGCCAGAAACACGCCGAGGAAGGTTCCGACCAGCGCGCCGCCGATCATCTTGCCGAGGATTTCCGGCGGCTGGTCGATCGAGGCCATGGTCTTGATCACGCCCAGCACGGCGGCGACGATGCCGAGCGCGGGCATGGCATCGGCGATCGACTGCATCGCATGGCTCGAATGCATGGCGTGGTGATAATTCGCCTCGAGCTGCTTTTCGAGCACTTCCTCGACCTGATGGGGGTCGTCGTAGTTCATCGAGGCCGACCGCATCGTGTCGCAGATCATCTCGACCGCTTCGTGATCGTGCAGGATTTTCGGATATTTCCCGAAGATCGACGAATTCTCGGGCGCTTCGATATGTTCTTCGATGGCGACCGGGTTCTGTCGCGCCAGCCGGATCAGTTCGAACAGCAGGCACAGCAGGTCGCGGTAATCGGAGGGTTTCCACTTCGCGCCCTTGAAGACCTTGCCGATGTCCTTCACCGTGTGCTTGATCGAGGGCAGGTCGTTGGACAGCACGAAGGCGCCGACCGCCGCCCCGCCGATCATGATCATCTCGAACGGCAGGGCCTTGAGGATGATCCCCATCTTGCCGCCTGCGGCGACATATCCGCCGAACACCATTGCGAAGATGATGACGATCCCGACGATGCCTATCATTGACGTTCTCCATGCTCTTGCCGAGACACTGGCAGAGTTCGCTTAACAAAAGCTCTTCAAAGTCAGTTTTGCGGGGCCCCGGCATTGCGACCGGCCATGATCACGCTGATCGTATAGGCGACCTTCGGATCCAGGGCCGCCATCACCGCCGCAGAGGTCTCCGGCCGCATCCGCGACAGGAATCCGGCCGCAAAATCAGGGGACATCGCCGAAAACAGCGGCGCTGCGTCCTTCGGTTTCATGTTCTCGTAGACGGTCACCAGCCTGGTCACATCTTCGTCAGCCGCCTTGTCCGCAATGGTCACGGTCTGCGCCAGATTCTGCTCCGCCTCGACCAGCGAGGCGAGTCGCGCCTCGATGCGCTTTTCCGCCAGGGTGATCGCCTGCGACCGGTCCGACAGCACCTTTTCGCGCTCGGCCAGCTTGCGTTCCCGGGTCTGAACCTCGGAATAAAGCTGCATCACCCCGGGTTCGGTGACGCATTCCGCGGTTTCGGCCGCGGCGGGCGTGGCCTCGGCGCTGTCGAGCGCAAGCGCGAAGCCCGAGCCGAATCGCACCAGGCCCGAGGCCGCGAACAGCGCCGCGATCAGCACGAGAGAGCCGCGGCCGATCCGCCTGCGCGGTTTGCGGGCCGCGGGTTTGGGCGCGGGGGCGGGCGCGGGCGCCGGACGGGGCGTCTTCATTCGGCGGCCTCCAGATCGGACGGACGCACCCGGCGGCGCAGCACGCGCTGGCGTTGCGGTTCCGCCTCCGGCAGGGGCGCCGCGGGCGCCGCCGGGGCTGCCGTCGGCGTGGCCGCGGCCTGCGACATCGCCATCAGCAGTTCCAGCCGCTGCGCGCTCTGCTCGGCGCGTTCGGTCAGGCTGCGCAATTGCTCCGCCGAGGTCGCCGCCGTTGCCTGGGCCCGGTTGAGCGCCTTGGTCATGTCGTCGACCTGGGCCGAGAGCACCGCGATGGCCCCGCCCATGCCGCTTTCCAGCTGGTTGAACCGCTTCAGCCTGCGGGCCAGAACCATGCAGTAGACGCTGGCCCCCAATGCGCCCAAACCCATGAGAATATCTGCGATCATCTGCATTTTTCTCTCCCTAGTTCATCACGAATTCGATCACGAGCAGGTCGTTCACCATGCCCTCGCCGACCACGATCTGGACCCGGCGCAGCATCTGCGCGCGCAGCCGCAACAGCGCGGCGGGGTCTTCGAGATCCCTCACCTCGACCGCGCGCAGGAAGCCGTTCAGAACATCCATCACGCGCGGCTTGAGCAGCTCGACCTCTTTTTGCTTCAGCAGCGGCACTTCAAGCTGGGCGGAAAACCGCAGATGCCGCGCCTTGCCCTCGGTCAGCGAAATCACCATCGGATCAAGCGCGACAAAGGCGATCTGCGGCTCGGTCGCCTCGGGATGCTCTTCCTCGGCGGCGGCCTCGGCGCCCTCCGGATGGGCCGGTGCAAGGATCATGCCGGAGTAGACGGCGTAAAAAGCCCCCCCGCCGAGCAGGAGCATCAGCACCAGCCCGATCAGAATCGGCAGTTTCGATTTCTTCTTTGGCGCTTCTTCGCCTTCAGCTTCTGGCTCGGCCATGGCGGTCCCCGATTTCTTCGATCCATCCTGCTATACCCTTGGACCCACTAACCGATTGTTAAGGGCGATCGGAGAAAGATGCGCAGGACGACGGGGCAGAAGTCCGCTCGATGGAGGTGCGTCTTGCAGCAGTTGATGGCCGTATGGCAAGGATTGGACACGACGCGACGCGTGCTTGTGGCCGGGGCGACTATTCTCATGTTTGCGGCGATCTTGGCGCTGTCGAGCTTCGCTTCCCGGTCCGACATGGCGCTTCTCTATGCGGGTCTTGAAGGGGCGCGTGCCGGGGAAGTGGTGGCCGCGCTGGACGCCCGCGCGGTTCCCTATGAGGTGCGGGGCGATTCGATCTATGTCGATGCCGCGCGGCGCGACGAATTGCGGATGGCGCTGGCGGGCGAGGGTCTGCCGGCGACGGGCGGGGCGGGCTATGAGCTGCTTGACGGCCTGTCGGGCTTTGGCACCACCTCGCAGATGTTCGATGCCGCCTATTGGCGCGCGAAAGAGGGCGAACTGGCCCGGACCATCGTGGCCAATCCGATGATCCGGGCGGCGCGGGTGCATATTGCCGCGCCTTCAGGGCAGTCCTTCCGCAAGGAAAACCATCCGACCGCCTCGGTCACCGTGACGACGGCTTCGGGCGGGCTTTCGCCGACCCATGCCAAGGCTTTGAAATTTCTTGTGTCTTCCGCGGTGCAGGGGATGAGCCCCGATGATGTCTCGATCATCGATTCGGTGGCGGGGCTGATTTCGACCGGCGATGACGTCTTCAACCCGGCCGCGAACGACCGGGCCGAGGAGCTGCGCAGCAATGTCGAGCGGCTGCTGGAGGCGCGGGTCGGCTATGGCAATGCCGTGGTCGAAGTGTCGGTGCAGACCGTGACCGAACGCGAGGCGATCACCGAAAAGCGGATCGAGCCCGACAGCCGGGTGGCGATCTCGACCGAGACGCAGGAGCGCTCCGAGAAATCCGACGACACCAAGCCGGGTGCGGTGACCGTGGCCTCGAACCTGCCGCAGGGCGATGCCGCGAATGGCGGAAAATCGCAAAGCCAGGCCTCGGAAACCCGCGAGCAGGTCAATTTCGAAGTCTCCGAGACGACGCGGGAAGTGCTGCGCAATCCGGGCGACATCAAGCGCCTGACCGTTGCCGTTCTGGTCGACGGGGTCGAGGGCAAGGACGCGAATGGCGTCACGGCGATCACCCCGCGCACCGACGAGGAACTGGCGGCGCTGAAGGAGCTGGTGGCCTCGGCCGTGGGCTTCGACGAAAAGCGCGGCGACGTCATCACCATCCGCTCGATGGCCTTCGAGCCGCTCGCCGAAACCGGCACCGAGGCGACCAGCAGCCTCTTTGCCTCGGCGCCGCTTGATACGATGCAGCTGATCAAGATCGCGGTGCTTGCCATCGTGGCGCTGATTCTCGGCCTGTTCGTGATGCGACCGATCCTGGCGCAACGCGCGGCGGCAGCCGAGGCGGAGCGGGCGATGAACCTGCCCGGCGGCATGATCGGCTCGGACGAAGGCACCGGCCGGGCGCTGACCGGAGAGATCGCCGATGGCGACATGCCGATCGGGTCGATGAACGTGGTCTCCGATTTCGACATCGGCGACATGCCGATGACCATGGGCACCGGCAACTTCGGCGACATGGGCATGGGCGGCGAGTCGGGTCAGGCCAGCGATCCGGTGGCACGTCTGAAGAAGCTGATCGAGGAACGTCAGGCCGAATCGGTCGAGATCCTGCGCAGCTGGATGGATGAGGCGG
This sequence comes from Rhodobacter capsulatus SB 1003, assembly GCF_000021865.1. Lineage (NCBI taxonomy): Bacteria > Pseudomonadati > Pseudomonadota > Alphaproteobacteria > Rhodobacterales > Rhodobacter > Rhodobacter capsulatus. The sequence goes on along the minus strand of NC_014034.1, from coordinate 3,689,353 downwards.
AGGAACGGGCATGATCCGGAACCGGGTTCGGCTGGAATCCTTCGAAGCGGAACCGGCCCCGCCGCCGCCGCCGCAGATCGAGATCGATCCCGGCGCCTTCGAGGAAGAACGTCTGGCGGCCTTTGAAAAGGGCTACGCCGCCGGTTGGGACGATGCCGTCGCGGCGCAGGAGGCCGAGGGCACCAAGCTGCGCTCGGACCTCGGGCAGAACCTGCAGGAGCTGTCCTTCACCTATCACGAGGCGCGGCAGGAGATCCTGATGGCGCTGCGCCCGCTGCTGGTCGATATCGCGGCGAAGCTGCTGCCCGCGATGGCGCGGCAGACGCTGGCGCAGATGGTGGCCGAGCAGCTGCAGCCGCTGGCCGAATCGGCGACCTCGGTGCCGATCACCATTCTGGCCAGCCCGCTCAGCCTGCCGGTGATCGAGGAGGTTCTGGGCAAAAGCTCCGGCCTGCCGCTTGTCTTCACCGGCGACACGACCCTTGGCGAAGGTCAGGTCTATCTCAAATTTGCCGAAACCGAGACCCGGATCGACCTTGACGGGGTGATCCGGCTGATCGCCGACGCGATCGACACCTATTTCAGCGCCAGCCAACAGGAGGCCGCTCATGGATGACACTGCCCCGTCCAGCAACCCGTTTTCGCAAGTCCCGATCGAGATCACCATTTCGGTGGGCAAGGCCCGGCCGCTGGTGCGCGATCTGCTGCGGATGAAGCGCGATTCGATCCTGCCGCTCGACCGCCGGGTCGAGGATCCGGTCGAGCTTTACGTCGGCGACAAGCTCATCGCCCGCGGCGAGCTGACCGAGATGGAAGGCGATTCGAACGGTCAGCTGGCCGTGCGCCTGACCGAAGTCGTCGATCTGCAGAACGGGCTCTGACATGCGCGTTCTTGCCCTTGCATTAACGTTAATGATCCTTGCGGCGCCCGCGGGCGCGCAGGAGATCACGCTCGACATGGGCGGGAACGGAAGCCTGACGAATTCCTCGCTGATCCTGATCGCGGGGATCACGCTTCTGAGCCTTGCGCCGGGGCTGGCGATCATGGTGACGTGTTTTCCCTTCATCGTCACCGTGCTCTCGATCCTGCGCCAGGCAATGGGGCTGCAGCAATCGCCGCCGAACATGCTGATCATCAGCCTGGCGCTGTTTCTCACCTGGTTCGTGATGGAGCCGACCTTCATGGCCAGCTATCAGGCCGGGATCGAGCCGCTGATCGCGCAAAAGATCGACATCGTCACCGCCTTTGAACGCGGCGTCGAGCCGTTCCGCATCTTCATGGCGGGCCGCACCGATCCCGAGACCTTCACCCAGCTCGCCGCGATCCGCGAAGGCGCGACCTACACCGGCACCGCGCGCGAGGCGCCGCTGTCGATCCTCGTGCCCTCGTTCATGCTCTCCGAGATCACCCGCGCCTTCGAGATCGGCTTTCTGGTCTTCCTGCCGTTCCTGATCATCGACCTTGTCGTCTCGGCGATCCTGATGTCGATGGGGATGATGATGGTGCCGCCCGCCGTCGTGGCCCTGCCGTTCAAGCTGGCCTTCTTCGTGGTGGCGAACGGCTGGGTTCTGCTTTCGGGCGCGCTGGTGCGCAGTTATTCCTGACGCTTCGGCAGCACCCAGTTCGGGCGGATCCGGTGGCAGGTGTAGCCGTTCGGGATCCGCTCCAGATAATCCTGATGCTCCGGCTCGGCCTGCCAGAACGGCCCGGCCGGGGCCACTTCGGTCACCACCTTGCCCGGCCAGAGGCCGGAGGCGTCGACATCGGCGATGGTGTCCCGGGCGATGCGTTCCTGCTCGGCATCCAGGAAAAAGATCGCCGAGCGATAGGACAGCCCGATGTCATTGCCCTGCCGGTTCGGCGTCGTCGGGTCGTGGATCTGGAAGAAGAATTCCAGCAGCCGCCGGAAGCTGATCTGCGCCGGGTCAAAGACGATCTCGATCGCCTCGGCATGGGTGCCGTGATTGCGGTAGGTGGCCTGCGCCACATCGCCGCCCGAATAGCCGACGCGGGTCGACATCACCCCGGGCAGCTTGCGGATCAGATCCTGCATGCCCCAAAAGCAGCCGCCCGCCAGTATCGCCTTTTGCATCCGCTTATCCCTCCAGTTCCGCAAGCCAGTCGCCGTAACCCTCGGCTTCCATGCGATCTTTCGGAATGAACCGCAAGCTGGCCGAGTTGATGCAATAGCGCAGCCCGCCACGATCGCGCGGGCCGTCGGGGAAGACATGGCCCAGATGGCTGTCGCCATGCATCGAGCGCACTTCGGTGCGGATCATGCCATGGCTGACGTCGCGATGCTCGGTCACATGGGCGGGCACGACCGGCCGGGTGAACGAGGGCCAGCCGCAGCCGCTTTCGAACTTGTCGCGCGAGGAAAACAGCGGCTCGCCCGAGACCACATCGACATAAAGCCCGGGGTCGGTGGTGTTCCAGAATGCCCCGGTAAAGGCGCGCTCGGTGCCGCTTTCCTGCGTCACGCGGAACTGCTCGGCCGTCAGCCGGGCCAGCGCTTCGGGGGTCTTGCGATATTTCTTGTCCATCTTTCGGCCTCCTGCGGCCCAGATGGTCCGGGGGCGCAAAAAGTCCAGCCCCCGAAGGGGTTGTTTCTTTTCGCGATCCGCGGGGAGAGTGATGGTGAGCCGTGCAGGATTCGAACCTGCGACCCGCTGATTAAAAGTCAGCTGCTCTACCAACTGAGCTAACGGCCCATCACTGCGGCGGTCTCTACTGGTCCGTGCCGGGGGGGTCAAGGGCCAAAACGCGAAAAAAATCGCAGCACTGGAAAAAACTGCAGACGGGGTGTAGAGGGCGCGCATGGACCACAGACCCCTTTCCGAACCCGGCCTGCGTTTTCTGAAGATGCACGGCCTTGGCAACGACTTCGTCGTGATCGACGCGCGCAGCGGTGAAAACCCGGTGACGCCTGCGCTGGCGCGGGCGCTGGGCGACCGGCATCGCGGCGTCGGCTTCGACCAGCTTGCGGTGATTCTGCCCGCCGAAGGCGCGGATTTCACGCTGGAATTCTGGAATTCCGATGGCTCGAAGGCGGGCGCCTGCGGCAATGCCACGCGCTGCGTCTCGGATCTGATGATGCGCGATCTGGGCAAGGACCGCGTGACGCTGACCACGGCGCGCGGGCGGCTTTCGGCTGAACGGCGCGCGGACGGGCTGGTGTCGGTGAACATGGGCGCCCCGATTCTGGACCCCGCCGCGATTCCCGTGGCGGCCGATCCGCTGGCGCTGCCGCTGACCGGCGATCCCGTCGCCGTCGGCATGGGCAATCCGCATTGCGTCTTTTTCGTCGAGGATGCCGAAACGGCCGATGTTTCGGGTCTGGGTCCGAAGATCGAGCATCACCCGCTGTTCCCCGAACGCACCAATGTCGAATTCGCCTCGCTTATTGGCCCCGATCATTTGCGGATGCGGGTCTGGGAACGCGGCGCGGGCATCACCTTGGCCTGCGGGTCGGGCACCTGCGCGACGGCGGTGGCGGCGCATCTGCGCGGGCTGACCGGGCGGCGGGTGATCGTCGATGTCGATGGCGGGCGGCTGGAGATCGACTGGCGCGAGGACGGGGTCTGGATGACCGGCCCGACCGCGCTGGTCTTCGCGGCGGAACTGTCCCCCGCCTTCCTTGCCGCGCTATGAAGCCGCCGGTTTTCTCGACGCTGGGCTGCCGGCTGAACGCCTATGAGACCGAGGCGATGAAGGAACTGGCCGCGCAGGCCGGTCTTTCCGGCGCGGTCGTGGTGAACACCTGCGCCGTCACGGCAGAGGCCGTGCGCAAGGCCAAGCAGGAGATCCGCAAGCTGGCGCGGGAAAACCCCGGTGCGGCGATCATCGTCACGGGCTGCGCCGCGCAGACCGAGCCCGAGACCTTTGCCGCGATGACCGAGGTGACCCGCGTCGTCGGCAACCATGAAAAGATGCAGCCCGAGACCTGGGCGGCGCTGGCACCGAAGGGCGCGGATTTCATCGGCGAGACCGAGCGGGTGATGGTCGATGACATTCTGTCGGTCAAGGAAACCGCGGGGCATCTGATCGACGGCTTCGGGCGGCACCGCGCCTATGTGCAGGTGCAAAACGGCTGCGATCACCGTTGCACCTTCTGCATCATCCCCTTTGGCCGCGGCAATTCGCGATCCGTGCCCGCGGGCGTGGTGGTCGAGCAGATCAAGCGGCTGGTCGATCGCGGCTTTGCCGAGGTGGTGCTGACCGGGGTCGATCTGACGTCGTGGGGGGCGGATCTGCCGGGGGCGCCGCGGATGGGCGATCTGGTGATGCGGATCCTGCGGCTGGTGCCGGATCTGGCGCGGCTGCGGATATCGTCCATCGACAGCATCGAGGCGGATGACAACCTGATGCTGGCGATTGCGACCGAGCCCCGGCTGATGCCGCATCTGCATCTGTCGCTCCAGCATGGCGATGACATGATCCTGAAGCGGATGAAGCGCCGCCACCTGCGCGACGATGCGATTGCTTTTTGCGAGGAGGCGCGGCGGCTGCGCCCCGGCATCGTCTTTGGCGCCGACATCATCGCGGGCTTTCCGACCGAGACCGAAGAGATGTTCGAAAACTCCCTGCGGCTGGTCGAGGACTGCGGCCTGACCTTCCTGCATGTCTTCCCCTATTCGGCCCGCAAGGGCACGCCCGCCGCGCGGATGCCGCGGGTGGCGGGGCCCGTGATCAAGGACCGGGCGGCACGGCTGCGCGCGGCGGGCGATGCGGCACTTGTCCGGCATCTGCAAGCCGAGGTGGGGCAACTGCGGGAGGTGCTGACCGAGGGGCCGCGGCTGGGTCGGACCGAGTATTTCACCGAAGTGTCGTTTGATCGTGATATGCCGGAGGGCACGGTGATGTCCTTGCGCATTTCCGGGCAGGATGGTGCCCGTTTGCTGGCCTGAGAGCGGGGCTCTGCCCCGCGCCCCGGGATATTTTCGGCAAGATGAAGGGCCGGGGGCTTTTGTTTTTCGAATCGGTGTTTAGGTTGGGCCCATGCTGTGGATCGATGACACATTGGCGATTGCCGACTGGGAACTGTCGGAAAGCTTCACGCGCTCGCAGGGGCCGGGGGGGCAGAATGTCAACAAGGTCTCGACCGCGGTGGAATTGCGCTTCGAGGCCGAACGCAGCCCGCATCTGACGCCCCCGGTGAAGGCGCGGCTGAAGCGGCTGGCGGGGCGGAAATGGACGCTGGATGGCGCCATCGTCATTCGCGCCGAGGAGACGCGCAGCCAGCTGCGCAACCGTGAATTGGCGCGCGAGCGGCTGGTGGAGCTGATCCGCGCGGCGCTGGTGGCGCCCAAGCGGCGGGTGGCGACGAAGCCGACGCTCGGCAGTCAGCGGCGGCGTTTGGCGGCGAAGACGGTGCGGGGCGAGGTCAAGGCGCTGCGGGGCAGGGTGGGCGAGGATGAGTGACCTGCTGGCCCGCCGCACGCGGCTTTTGGGGCCGAATGTGCCGACCTTTTATGAGCGCCCCTTGCAGATCGTGCGCGGCGAGGGCGTCTGGCTGTTTGATGACACCGGGCGGCGCTATCTGGATTGCTACAACAACGTCGCCCATGTCGGCCATTGCCATCCCCGCGTGGTCGCGGCGATTGCGGCGCAGGCCTCGGTTCTGAACACCCATACCCGCTATCTGCACGAGGGCATCCTGACCTATGGCGAGCGGCTCACCGCGAAGTTTTCGCATGATCTCAACCAGATGCTGATGACCTGCACCGGGTCCGAGGCGAATGATGTCGCGCTGCGGATGGCGCAGGCGATGACCGGCAAGACCGGGCTGATTGCCACCGACAACACCTATCACGGCAATACCACGGCGGTGGCGCATCTCTCCACGCGCCGCCCGCCGATTGGCGGCTACCCGCCCCATATCCGCCGCGTGCCCGCGCCCGACAGTCTGGCGCCCTTGGGCGGATCACTTGCCGCGCAGCCGCAGGCTTTCGCAGAGGGCGTGGCCCGGGCAATTGCCGAGCTGGAGGCTTCAGGCCATGGGTTCGCCGGGATCATGCTCTGCCCGATCTTCGCCAACGAGGGGACGCCCGGCATCGGCCCCGGCTTTCTGGACCCGACCGTCGAGGTGGTGCGCAGGGCGGGCGGCCTGATCCTGTGCGACGAGGTGCAGCCGGGCTTCGGCCGGGTGGGCACGCATTGGTGGGGGCATGACTTCCTCGGCTTTGCCCCCGATGTGGTGACCCTGGGCAAGCCGATGGGCAATGGCCACCCGGTCGCCGCGGTGATCGCCCGGCCCGAGGTGATGGCGGCCTTTCGCAACGCCTTTGGCTATTTCAACACCTTTGCCGGAAACCCGGTCTCCTGTGCTGCGGCCAGTGCCGTGCTGGATGTGATCGAGGACGAGGGTCTGGTCGAAAACGCCCGCGAGGTCGGCGCCTACGCACTGGGCCTGTTGCGCGAGTTGCGCCATCCGCTGATCGCCGACACCCGCGGTTTCGGCCTGTTCTTCGGCATCGAATTTGCCCGCGACGGGCAACCGGCGACCGAGTTCTGCGGCCGGGTGGTCGAGGCGGCCAAGGATGCGGGCCTCCTTCTGGGCCGGGTCGGGCGCGGGCAGCATATCCTCAAGATGCGGCCGCCGATGCCGTTTTCACGCGCGAATGCCGCGCAACTGGTCGAGACGCTCGACGCCATTTTGCGAAAGATGCCCGCATGATGGAAGATGCCGCCGCTTATGATCTGGCCCGCGAGGCGCAACGCGCCTGGCTGTGCATGGGTGCGCCCTTGCAGCTGATCTGGCGGTCGGAAAACATCGTCTTCGGCACGATCCTGCCCAGCGGCACCAAGGCCGCGCTGCGGCTGCACCGGCCCGGCTATCAGGATGCCCCCGCGATCGCCGCCGAACTGGCCTGGTCGGCGCGGCTGTGCGATGCTGGCGTGGCGGTGGCCGAGCCCTTGCCCGCGGCGAATGGTGCCTGGGTGGCGATGGTCGACGGGCTGGTGGTCTCCTGCCTGCGCTGGATCGAGGGGCGGCCGCTGGGCGAGGCCGTCGCGCCTTTGGAAAATTCCGCCGTGCTGGCCCGGGCCGGGGATTTTGGCGCGCTGATTGCCGATCTGCACAATGCCACCGACGCGGGCGCCTGCCCCGAGGCCTTTCCGCGCGCGGGCTGGGCGGCCGAGGCGCTTTTGGGCGAGACGCCGCGGCTGGGCCGGTTCTGGGAGGCGCCGACGCTGAGCGCCGAGGAAAGCGCGATCCTGCGGGCGGCGCGCGACAAGGCGCTTGCGCTTTTGCCGCGGGCCACGGATTTCGGGCCGATCCATGCCGATACGCTGCGCTCGAACGTGATGATGACCCGCGACGGGCTGCGGCTGATCGACTTTGACGATTGCGGCCCGGGCTGGCGGCTTTACGATCTCGCCTCGGCGCTGGTGCAAAGCTGGGGCGACCCGCTGCTGACCGAGCATGCCCGGCGGCTGGTGGCGGGCTATCGTCGCCGCCGCGACCTGCCCGCGGATCAGCTGGCGCTTTTGCCGCTGTTCCTTGCGGTGCGGGCCTTCGTCTCGGCCGGTTGGGTCGTCACCCGCGCGCCCGAAGACAGCCGCCGCCAGCGCGCCTATGCCTATCGCGCGGTGGCGCTGGCGCGGATGCTGCTGGCGGGCGACAGCCCCTGGGGAGAGATCGGATGATCGGCCTGCCCCCGTTTCTGCGCAATCTGCTGGGCCACCGCCCCGAGGCGCTGCAGGTGGCGGCGATCTGTCGGCGCGGCCGCGGCAAGGAGACCGAGGTGCTGCTGGTCTCCTCGCTGGACACCAAGCGCTGCATCGTGCCGAAGGGCTGGCCGATGCGCGGCAAGACCTTGGCCGAGGCGGCGCTGCGCGAAGCCTGGGAAGAGGCGGGGGTGCGCGGTCATGTGAATGCCGATCCCATCGGCGCCTTTCACTACACGAAGCGGCGCAAGAACGGGCTTGAACAGCGCTGCAAGGTGCTGTGCTTCGTCGTCGATGTCGAAGGGCTGGATGACGACTATCCCGAGGTCGGGCGGCGGGCGCGACAATTCGTTTCGCCAAAAGCGGCCGCCAAACGGGTGCAGGAACGCGAATTGAAGCAGATCCTGCGCACGTTTTCGTGATAGCCGCATTGCCTTGACGCCTCAACCGGTCTAACCCACGCGCGAACGTAACGGGTGCCTGTCAGTTTTGTGACGGGCGTCGGGCAGGGGAAAGACCGTGGCTACACCGCCGATCAACCAATGGAAGACGCTCGACAAGGATCTGAGCCGGATCGGTCTTCTGGAAGAGGCGACGCAATTCGTGGCCCGGCCGCTGGTGGCGCCGGGGATCGGTCTGGCCTTCATCGTGCTGGCGGGGGTTTTCGCCGCGATCCTGATGGGGGCGCAGCCGGGCGGGCTGATCGTGGTCTTCGCCGCGGCGATCGGCGCCTATATGGCGCTGAACATCGGCGCCAATGACGTCGCCAACAACATGGGCCCGGCCGTCGGCGCGAATGCGCTGACGCTGGGCGGCGCGCTGATCATTGCCGCGATCTTCGAGGTCTCGGGCTCGCTGATTGCCGGGGGCGATGTGGTCAAGACCGTCTCGACCGGGATCCTGGCGCCCGAGGCCGTGCCCGATGCGGCGCATTTCATCTGGGCGATGATGGCGGCGCTGCTCGCCTCGGCGCTGTGGCTGCATGTGGCGACCTGGATGGGGGCGCCGGTCTCCACCACCCATTCGATCGTCGGCGGCGTCGTCGGCGCGGGCGTGGCCGCCGCGGGATTTGGTGCGGTGAACTGGCCCGCCATCGCGACGATTTCCGCCAGCTGGGTGATTTCGCCGATCATGGGCGGGATCTTTGCCGCGCTTTTCCTGGCTTTCATCAAGGCCAAGATCATCTATGTCGAGGACAAGATCGCCGCCGCCCGCAAATGGGTGCCGATGCTGATCGGCTTCATGTCGGGCACCTTTGCCGCCTATCTGGCGCTCAAGGGGCTGACGAAGATCCTTCACATCTCGCTGGGGGCCTCGCTGCTGATCGGGGTTCTGGTCGGGCTGGTGGCCTGGGGCGTGTCGGTGCCGCTGGTGCGGGCGCAATCCGCGGGCCAGGAAAACCGCAAGAAGACGCTGAAGAAGCTGTTCACCATTCCGCTGATCGTCTCGGCGGCGCTTTTGTCCTTTGCCCATGGGGCGAATGACGTGGCCAATGCGGTGGGGCCGCTGGCCGCCATCGTGCATGCGGTGCAGGACGGCACGCTGAGCGACAAGGTCGAAGTGCCGTTCTGGATCATGGCGGTCGGCGCTTTCGGCATCTCGGTCGGGCTGACGCTGTTCGGGCCGCGGCTGATCAAGCTGGTGGGCTCGGAAATCACCAAGCTCAATGCGATGCGGGCCTATTGCGTGGCGCTTTCGGCGGCGATCACCGTCATCGTCGCCTCGTGGCTGGGGCTGCCGGTGTCCTCGACCCATATCGCGGTGGGCGGCGTCTTTGGCGTCGGCTTTTACCGCGAATGGCATGCCGAACGCCGGGCGCGGCTTTTGGGCCTGCAAAAGGGCAAGGTGGTCCCGCCCGAGGAACGCTCGCGCCGGCTTCTGGTGCGGCGCTCGCATATCACCACGGTCGTCGCCGCCTGGATCATCACCGTGCCGGCCTCGGCGGTGCTCTCGGCCGGGCTTTATTGGCTGATGAACGCGCTCGACGGTTAAACGACGACCGGCGACGCGGTCTGCGCGCCGACGTCGAACACCCGCCGATAGCGGGCGATTTCTTCGGCGGGGCCGGTGGCCTTTTCCGGGTTGTCCGACAGTTTCACCGTCGGGCGCCCGTTCGCCGCGACCGCCTTGCAGACCAGGCTGAAGGGGGACAGCTCGTCCTCCTCCACCAGGCCGCGGAAATCATTGGTCAAAAGCGTGCCCCAGCCGAAGCTGACCTTGACCCGGCCGCGGAACTGCGCATGCAGCGCCTCGATCTGCGCCACATCAAGCCCGTCGGAAAAGATCACCAGCTTCTTCGCCGGGTCTTCGCCGCGCGATTGCCACCAGGAAATCGCGGTTTCCGCGCTCTCGAAGGGGTTGCCCGAATCGATCCGGATCCCGGTCCAGGCCGCCAGCCAGTCGGGGGCGCGTTGCAGAAACCCTTTGGTCCCGTAGGTATCGGGCAGGATGATGCGCAGATTGCCGTCGTGTTCCTCGTGCCAGTCCTCCAGCACGCGATAGGGCGCCTGGCGCAATTCCGCGTCGGTCTCGGCCAGCGCCGCCATCACCATCGGCAGCTCATGCGCATTGGTGCCGACCGCCTCCAGATCGCGGCGCATCGCGATCAGACAATTCGAGGTGCCGGTGAAAGAGCCGCCCTGCGCCGCATCGCCCAGACCTTCGACCATCGCCTGCACGCACCAGTCCTGCCACAGGAAGCCATGCCGCCTGCGCGTGCCGAAATCGGCGATCTTCAGCCCCTCGATCCGCTTCAGCCGTTCGATCTTTTCCCAGACGCGCGTCATCGCACGGGCATAAAGCACCTGCAATTCAAACCGCTTCATGCCCCGCAGCACGGCGCGCGAGCGCAGCTCCATCAGAATCGCCAGCGCCGGGATTTCCCACATCATCACCTCGGGCCAATTGCCCTCGAAGGTCAGCTCATACTGGCCGTCGCGCTTTTCCAGGTGATAGGGCGGCAGGCGGAACGCCTCGAACCACTCCATGAAATCGGGGCGGAACATCTGCCGCTTGCCGTAAAAGGTGTTGCCGCGCAGCCAGGTGCTTTCGCCGCGCGTCAGCCGCAGGCCGCGGGCGTAATCCAGCTGCTCGCGCAATTCGCCCTCGTCGATCAGATCGGCGAGGCGGATGGATTTCGTGCGGTTGATCAGGCTGAAGGTGACCTGCGTTGCCGGACGGTGCCGGAACACCGACTGGCACATCAGGAGCTTGTAGAAATCGGTGTCGATCAGCGAGCGGACGATAGGGTCGATCTGCCAGCGGTGGTTGTAGACGCGGGTGGCGATATCGACCATCTCAGGGCTCCAGCCCCACGCCCGCCGCCAGCATCTGGCCCCGCGCGGCCGCAAGCGAGCCGTTCAGGTCGATGGCCCGGCAGGCGCCCGTCAGGACGCGGGTGGTGAAGCCAAGCTTCGCCGCATCGATCGCCGACCAGCCCACGCAGAAATCCAGCGCCAGCCCGACAAGGGTCACCTGCATGACGCCGCGCTCGCGCAGATAGCCCGCAAGGCCGGTGGGGGTCTTGCGGTCATTCTCGAAGAAAGCGGAATAGCTGTCGATGCCGCGCCGAAACCCCTTGCGCAGGATCAGATCGGCATCGGTGCGCAAGGCGGGGTGGAATTCCGCGCCCCTTGTGCCCTGCACGCAATGCGCGGGCCACAGCGTCTGCGCGCCATAGGCCATCTCGATCTGCGAGAACGGCGCCAGGCCCGGGTGGTTTTCCGCGAAAGAGGCGTGATCCGCGGGGTGCCAGTCCTGCGTCAGCACGGTGACGGGGGCTTCCGCCATCAGCGCATTGACACGGGGGATGATCTCGTCGCCCCCCGTCACCGCAAGCGCCCCGCCCGGGCAGAAGTCGTTCTGAATGTCGATGACGATCAGCGCGTCTTGCGGTCCGCCCATGCTGTGCCCCGTTCGGTTACCCTGCCGCCCATGCGTAGGGTGCAGGCGCGGCAGGGTCAACCACCCGCGGCCGCTGCCGGGCACGGCGCTTGCGCCGGATTCATTGGCTGCAGGTCTGCGTCAGCAGGTTGCAGGTCTGGGTGACCTCGGCGCCGGTGCCCGGAAAGTCGAGGCGCGGCAGGTCGAAGCTCATGCCTCCGGCCGCGGCGGCAGACGCGGTCATCGTGACAAGCGCAAGGCCAAGGAAGAAGCGTTTCATCATGGTCTCCAATCTGAACCAATCGGTTTACATGACGCTATATGAACCGAGTCGTTCAGCTTTTCAAGGGCAAATTGAACTGGACGGTTCACATCAATCGGTTGCAAGATGCGACACAGCGTCTATGTTGGAATCATTCTAAACTGGGGCCGCCATGTTTTCCGCACTTGCCAACCGCCGCCGCTTTTCCGACCTGTCCGAGCGCGAGGTTCTGGCGCTGGCCATCTCCTCGGAGGAGGACGACGCCCGGATCTACCGCAGTTTCGCCGAACGCCTGCGCGCCGAATACCCCGCGACGGCGACGGTCTTCGACGGCATGGCCGAGGAAGAAGACGGCCACCGCAAGGCCCTGATCGAGCGCCACCGGGCAAGGTTCGGCGAGGTGATCCCGCTCATTCGCCGCGAACATGTGGCGGGGTTTTACGCCCGCAAGCCGATGTGGCTTTCGGCGAATCTCTCGCTGGCGGCGATCCGGGCCGAGGCCGAAGCGATGGAACGCACGGCAGGGGCCTTTTATGTGCAGGCCGCGAAACACACGACCGACGCGGCGACGCGCAAGCTTCTGGGGGACCTGGCGGCGGCCGAGGCGCGCCACGAACGCCATGCCGAAACCCTGACCGAGGACAATCTGACCGGCGCGGCGAAGACTGCGGAAGACACCTCGGCGCATCGGCAATTCGTGCTGACCTGGGTGCAGCCCGGGCTGGCGGGGCTGATGGACGGCTCGGTCTCGACGCTGGCGCCGATTTTCGCCACCGCCTTTGCGACGCAGGACACCCATACGACGCTGCTGGTCGGGCTGGCCGCCTCGGTCGGCGCCGGGATTTCGATGGGCTTCACCGAGGCCGCGCATGACGACGGGGTGATTTCGGGCCGCGGCAGTCCGCTCAAGCGCGGGCTGGCCTCGGGGGTGATGACGGCGGTCGGGGGCCTGGGTCACGCGCTGCCCTATCTGATCCCGGATTTCTGGACCGCGACGGCGATAGCCATGGTGGTCGTCTTCGTCGAATTGTGGGCGATCGCCTGGATCCAGAACCGATACATGGAAACGCCCTTCTTCCGCGCCGTGCTGCAGGTGGTGGTGGGCGGCGCGCTGGTCTTTGCCGCCGGCGCGCTGATTGGCGGCGGCTGACAGGGCGTATTTGAGCCAGGAAAAAGCCACGGGTTTCTTCTTGGGGCAAATACGCGCATCGCCTCGCTGGTGCCGCGTGCTGCGGCATGTTAGCCCTGCAGCATGATCGAGATCTTCCTGAAGACACTGCCGTTCTTCGCGCTGATCGGGCTCGGCTGGGCGGCGGGGCGGCTGCGCTTCTTCCCGCCCGAGGCGACGGCCTGGCTGACGAAATTCGTCTTCTACTTCGCGCTTTCCGCGATGCTGTTTCGCTTCACCGCGACGCTGCCGATTGCGGAGCTGTTCGATCCCGCCTTTTTCGCCGCCTATCTGACCGCCTCGATCGCCGTCTGGGTGCTGGGCTTCGCCGTGGCGAAACTGCGTGCCCGGCCGCTGGCCGAGGCCGCGATGGAGGCCCATACCGCGATGACCGGCAACACCGGCTTTCTGGGCGTGCCGATGCTGGTCGTGCTTTTGGGGCCGAAGGCGGCTGGACCGGTGCTGATGGTGCTGGCCGCCGACATGATCGTGTTTTCGACGCTGATCACGCTCATTGTCACCTATGCCCGGCAGGGCCGCGTGGCCATCGGCCCGCTGGCGATGGGGCTGGCGAAGAACCCGATGATCGTTTCGATGCTGGCGGGGCTGGCCTGGGCGCTGGTGCATCTGCCGATGCCGGGCCCGCTCGAGGAGTTCATGAAGGTCCTCGGCGGTGCCGCCACGCCCGGGGCGCTTTTCGCCATCGGCGCCTCGCTCGCCGGGCGCGCGGCCGAGACCTTCGGTCCCGCGCTCTGGCTTTCCGCGGCGAAGCTCGTCCTGCATCCGCTGGCCGTGGCGATTGCCGCCTTCCTGATCTTCCCGGTCGAGCCCTTCGCCGCCGGCGTCATGGTCGCCGCCGCCGCGCTGCCGGTGGCGGGCAATGTCTACATCCTGGCTGCCCATTTCGGCGTCGCGCCGCAGCGCGTCTCGACCGCGATCCTGATCTCGACCGCGGTTTCCATCCTTTCCATCCCCGCCGTCATCGCATGGGTGCACACATGACAAAAGCCGTGGTTTTCGACATCGGCATGGTACTGGTCGAATGGCAGCCCGAGGCCTTTTACGACCGCCTGATCGGCCCGGATCGTCGCCGTGCCTTCTGGGCCGAAACCGGCATCGCCGCGATGAACGAGCGCATTGACCTTGGCGCGCCCTTTGCCGAAACCGTCCGCGCCCATGCCGATCTGCACCCCGCCTGGCGGGCCGAGGTGATGGCCTGGCACGACCACTGGCTTGACATGTGCACCCCGGCCATTCCCCATTCCGTGCGCCTGCTTTCGGCCCTGCGCGCCAAGGGGGTGCCGGTCTTTGCGCTGTCGAATTTCGGTATCGGCACCTTTGAACTGGCCTGCCGCCATTATCCGTTCCTGACCAATTTCGACCGGCTCTTCGTCTCGGGCTATCTGGGCCTGATCAAGCCCGATCCGCGGTTTTATGCGGCGCTGGAGGCGGGCACGGGCTATTCCGGCGCCGATCTGCTTTTCGCCGACGACCGCCCCGAAAACATCGAAGCCGCCGCCGCGCGGGGCTGGAAGACGCATCTTTTCACCACCCCCGCAGGCTGGGCCGACCGCCTTGTGGCCGAGGGCTTTCTGACCGAAGGAGAGGCCGCATGACCCCCGCCCTGATCGGCCCCGAGGCCGAAGCGCAGCTTGACTGGATCGCCCTGACCGAGGCCTTCCGCGCCGGGCATCGCCTGCCCCGCGCGGAGGTGGCCGACAGCTTCCTTTATCGCGGCGCCGATACGCTGCTGACCCGATCCGCGCTGATCGACGGGCTGGGCATGCTGGTGAAGGCCGCGACGATCGTGCCCGGAAACGCCCCGGATCTGGGCACGGTGAATGGCGGCGTGATGCTGATGGAGGACCGGACGGGGTGTCTCTCGGCCGTGCTTGATTTCGCGCTGGTGACGAAATGGAAGACGGCGGGCGACAGCCTTTTGGCGGCGCGGCTTCTGGCCCGGCCCGAGGCGCGCGAGATCCTGATCTGCGGCGCGGGCAAGGTCGCCGCTTCGATGATCGAGGCCTATCGCGCGGCCTTTCCCGGTGCCCGTTTCACGATCTGGAACCGCTCGCAAGCCGGTGCCGAGGCGCTGGCGGAGGCCACTGGCGCCCGGGTCGAGCGGGACCTTGAAACCGCGCTGGGCACGGCCGAGATCGTTGCCGGCACGACGATGGCGAAGGAGCCCTGGCTCCGCGGCGACTGGCTGCAGCCGGGAACCCATATCGACCTGATCGGCGCTTTCCGCCCCGACATGCGCGAGGCCGACGACGCGACCCTGCGCCGGGCGCGGCTCTTTTGCGATGCCCGCGCGACGACACTGCACCATATCGGCGAATTCCGCGACCCGCTGGCGCGCGGGGTGATTTCCGAAGCCGATGTGGTGGCCGATTTCTACGACATCGCCGCGGGGCGCTTCGTTCGCGACAGCGCCGAGGACATCACCCTGTGCAAGAACGGCGGTGGCGCGCATCTGGATCTGATGACGGCGTGCTTCATCCGCGACCGTTGGCAGGCCCGGCAAGCCTGACCGCCGCGCCTTGCCGCAAGGAAGGCTGCGTATTTGCACCAAGAAAAAACATCGGCTTTTTCTTGGCTCAAATACGCTCTTTTCGACGGGTCAGCCCGCGCCTCAGGCGCGTTTCGCCACCGCGACGCCGAGCAGATCGAGCACTTTCGCTTCGATATCCGCCGCGTTCATCCGCGCGACCGCATACATGTCCTCGGGATTGGCATGGTCGATGAAGGTGTCGGGCAGCACCATCGAGCGGAACTTGTAGCCGCGGTCGAACACCCCCTGCTCCGACAGGAATTGCGCCACATGGCTGCCGAAACCGCCCACGGCGCCTTCCTCGATGCAAATGAGCGCCTCGTGTTCGGCCACAAGCCGCAGGATCAGATCTTTGTCGAGCGGTTTCGCGAAACGGGCATCGGCCACGGTCGGCGCCAGGCCGCGGGCGGCGAGCGCCTCGCGCGCCTTCAGCACCTCGGCCAGACGCGTGCCGAAGGAGAGGATCGCGACCCGCGCGCCTTCGGAAATGATCCGGCCCTTGCCGATTTCAAGCGGCACGCCTTGGGTGGGCATATCCACCCCCATCCCCTCGCCGCGGGGATAGCGGAAGGCGATCGGGCCCTCGTCATGCGCCGCAGCGGTGGCGACCATGTGCACCAGATCCGCCTCGTCGGCGGCGGCCATCACTACCATGCCGGGCAGGTTCGCCATGAAGCCGATGTCAAACGCCCCCGCGTGGGTGGCGCCGTCGGCCCCCACCAGACCGGCGCGGTCGATGGCAAAGCGCACCGGCAGGCGCTGGATCGCCACATCATGCACAATCTGGTCATAGCCGCGCTGCAGGAAGGTCGAGTAGATCGCGCAGAAGGGTTTCATCCCCCCCGCCGCGAGCCCGGCCGAAAAGGTCACGCCATGCTGTTCCGCGATGCCGACATCGAAGCAGCGGCGCGGAAAGCGCTCGGCGAAAAGGTTCAGCCCGGTGCCTTCGGGCATCGCCGCCGTCACCGCGACGATCTTTTCATCGCGCGAGGCCTGATCGATCAGGCTTTCGGCAAAGACCTTGGTGTAGCTGGGCGCGTTCGAGGCGGCCTTGACCTGCGCGCCGGTCAGCACGTCGAACCGCGCCGTGGCATGGCCGCGATCCGGGCGGTTCTCGGCGGGGGCATAGCCCTTGCCCTTTTTCGTCAGCGCATGGATCAGCACCGGCCCCGTCGCCCGCGTCTTCAGCGTGCGGAAGAGATGCAAGAGCGTCTCAAGGTCATGCCCGTCGACCGGGCCGACATAATCGAAGCCCAGCTCCTCGAAGAGCGTGCCGCCAATGGTCATGCCCTTGAGCATTTCCTTGGCCCGCCGCGCGCCTTCCTGGAAGGGTTCGGGCAAAAGGCTGACGGCGCCCTTGGCCATCGCCTTGAGATCCTGCATCGGTGCTTCGGCGTAAAGCCGCGTCAGGTAGGACGAGAGCGCGCCGACGGGGGGCGAGATCGACATTTCATTGTCGTTCAGGATGACGAACATCCGCTTGCCCAGATGGCCGCCGTGATTGAGGGCCTCAAACGCCATGCCACCGGTCATCGCGCCGTCGCCGATCACCGCGATGGCATCGCCGCATTCGGACCCCAGTTCCCGCGCCATGGTGAAGCCCAGCGCCGCGGAAATCGAGGTCGAAGAATGCCCGGCCCCGAAGGCGTCATAGGGGCTTTCGGACCGCTTGGTGAAGCCCGAGAGCCCGCCCCTGGTGCGCAGCGTCCGGATACGGTCGCGTCGCCCGGTCAGGATCTTGTGCGGGTAGCATTGGTGCCCCACGTCCCAGATGATCTTGTCGCGCGGGCAGTCGAAGACCGCATGCAGCGCCACGGTCAGTTCCACCACCCCCAGCCCGGCGCCCAGATGCCCGCCCGTCACCGATACGGCCGAGATCGTCTCGGCGCGCAATTCATCGGCCAGGCGGTGCAGGTCGCGGTCGCTCAGCCCCTTCATGTCAGAGGGCAGACGCACGCGGTCGAGGATCGGGGTCACTGGGGGCTGGCTCATGGGGCTCGCTTCACTTGTCGCGTTCGATCACATAGCGCGCACAGGCGCGAAGGGTAGAGGCGGCTTCGCCATAGGGCGCAAGGGCGGCTTCCGCCTCGGCCACAAGATCCGCGGCGCGGGATTTCGCCCCCGCCAGACCCAGAAGCGAGACGAAAGTGGCCTTGTGCGCCTCGGCATCCTTGCCCAGCCGCTTGCCCGCCGCTTCCTCGTTGCCTTCGACATCCAGAATGTCGTCAGCGATCTGGAAGGCTAGGCCCAGCGCCGTGGCATAGGCGGTCAGCGGCCCGCGGTCGGCGCCCGCGAGGATCGCGCCCGCCTGCGCGGCAAAGGAAATCAGCGCCCCGGTCTTGCCCGCCTGCAGGCGGATGATTTCGTCCAAAGTCAGCGGCACCGCGGCGGTTTCGGCAGCAATATCAAGGGCCTGGCCGTAAACCATCCCCTCGGCGCCCGAGGCCTGCGCCAGCGCGGCAACCAGCGCGACGCGATTTTCGGCCGATCCCAGCACCGGATCGGTGCAAAGCTCGAAGGCCAGCGTCTGCAGCGCATCGCCCGCCAGAACGGCGGTGGCGTCATCCCATTTCTTGTGCACGGTCGGCAGGCCGCGGCGCAGATCGTCATTGTCCATGCAGGGCATGTCGTCATGGACAAGGCTGTAGGCATGCAGCGCCTCGACCGCGAGCGCCGCGGGCATCGCCTGTGCCATCGAAATCCCGTGGATCGCGGCGGATTCGATGGCAAGGAAGGCGCGCAGCCGCTTGCCGCCCTGCGCCGCATAGGCCATCGCATCGCGCAGATCGCCCGCGGGCAGACGCCCGATCGCCGCCGCCATCGCCGTTTCCACGGCGTCCTGAATCTCTTTCAAACGTTCGGAAAACATCAGAGTCCTTCCACCGCAACGGTGCCCGCGGGCACCCCGCCTTCGCCCAGCAGGATCTTTTCGACCCGTTCCTCGGCTTCCTTGAGCAGCATCGCGCAGCGCTCCTTCAGCTTCGCCCCGCGTTCGGAAAGCCGGACGGATTGGTCCAGCGCCACCTCGCCGCGTTCCAGCTGGTTGACCACCTGTTCAAGCGCCGCCATCGCCTGCTCGAACGTCATGCCGGAAATGTCGCTGTCGTCCATCTTGCGCTCCGCCCCCTTGGATGCCGGTTCCGGATTGCCACGGGTGGCCCCGCAATTCCAGCCCCCGCAACGAAAAAGCGGGCCGATTGGCCCGCCACGGTCGAAAAGTCGCAAAGTAAAAGGGTCGCGGGCTTGGCCTGCGACCCCCGAGATCTACGGAGATGGTCCGGTTAGGGTCTGGATCAGATCCTCCGTCCCAGCCAGGGTCTGCGACCCTTGGGGTTGCCCTCAGGCCTCGGCCCCCCTGACTGTCCCGACACCTCTCTCCAATATCACTCTAGACACTGGACCACCTCCTTTCATGCGTGTTGCCGATAGGGAAAGGGTGGCACAGATTTGGTGTATGGCAAGTTAAATTACGCAACCTTTGGCGAATACCGCCAGACGATCGCCCGGAAAGGCAGCAGCGCAACAATGGCAAGCGCAATTTTTACGCACCAATCGGCCGCACCCAGCGAAATCCACAGCGGCAGGGCGGGGCCGAAGCCCAGAAGCGGCAGGGTTTCATTGGCCCAGGTCACGTCATTGCCGGGTTCCAGGAAGCTCAGCGCGGCGGCAAAGGCGACAGTGAAGAAGACCATCGTGTCCAGGCTGGCGCTGATCAGGGTCGAGACCAGCGGCGCCCGCCACCAGCCGCCGCGATGGCGCAGCCGGTTGAAGATGGTCACGTCGGTCAGCTGCGCGGCAAGGAAGGCCAGGCCCGAGGCCAAAGCGACGCGGAAGCTGACCAGCGGGCCGAATTCGCCGATGATCTGCGAACCGATCAGCGAACAGATCACGCCGACGACGAAGCCCGAGACGACGACGATCCGGGCGGCCCGCGGGCCCTGCAGCCGGTTCGTCAGATCGGTGACGAGGAAGGCGAAAGGATAGGTGAAGGCCCCGAGCGTCAGCCATTGGCCGTAAAGGAATTGCACGAGGATGTTCGAGGCCACGACAATCGTGGCCATGGCAAGGATGCCGGGCAGGTAGCGCATTCAGGATCACCGTTTTTACATGGTCGCGGAGACATGGCCCGCGGCATGCGGACGCGGGGGCCATACGCCCCGGGTCCTTTCGGGTCAAGGAAAACCTCAGCGGCTCAGGCGGTATTCGACGATCTGGCTGCGCTGGAAGGCGTTGAAATTGTCGTCCGCGACCATCGTCAGCCGGATTGCCCCCTGTGTGTCGCGCCAGACGGCAAGGCCCTCCAGGTTGTCATGCAGCCCGGCGGTGGTGCGCAGAAGTTCGGTGCCGGGGCCGATGCGGTCGCCCTTGATCTCGAAGACCTGCACCCGGCTGCGAAAGCCCAGAAGGCCCCAGAAATCGCGTTCGAGCAGATAAAACCGGCCGTCGGGGCCGAAATCGGCGCCGACGGGCAGCCAGTCATCCTCGCGCGGGATGGAAAAGGGTTGCGACCATTCCCCGTTGCGAAAGCGCCAGACCGGAAACGGCGCCGTGCGGCTGCCCGAGCGTTCGGGCATCGTGTAAAGCGTGCCGTCGGCGGCGATGGCGAGCGATTCCAGCGCGCCGTTGAGTTGAAACTGCTTGAAGGCGGCGGGGCGGGGCAGCGGCTTGGCCGGGCCGCCGTCCTGCGGATAGTGCACGACCCGCGCCATCCCCTCGAAGGAGACGAAGACGCTGCCGTCACGGGCCAGCGCCACCCCTTCGGAATCGCCGCTGAACCGGCCCAGATCCTGGCCCTTGCTGTCATGCAGCCGCACCGGACCGCTGGTGAAGCTGGCGGCGACGATCCGCCCCGCGGCGTCGCGCTGCAGCTTGCCGCGCCAGATCGTGGTGCGGTCCGAGACGGTGACGAAGCTTCTGCCGTCATCGGCGAAATCAAGCGCCGAAAAGCCGCCGAAAGCGGGATCGGGGTGGCTCCAGGTGAAGGCCTGCAGGAATTCGGCGCGGTCCTGTCCGGCCTGGGCCGGTGCCATCGGCCAAAGCGGCAGCGTCCCCAGCACCGCGGCCAGCGCAAGGCCGACGATCAGCGTGCGGAGAGGACGTTTTGACATTGCGCAGGCAGATCCGACATCACATAGGTTTTCGCGTTTTTCGGCGCCGGGCCTGAGGGTTTTTGCCGTTTCGGCGGGTGGCGCAGCTCTTCCAGATAGGTCGTGACCCACCAGGTCAGGGTCTCGTCGCAGCCATTGCCGCCCTTTGACAGCTCGGCCACGGTGGGCTTTTGCCCCTCGCAGAGCCGCGCCCCGGGCGGGCATTTCAGCCGGACGTGGAAATGTTCGTTATGGCCGTAGATCGGCCGGATCTTCTGCAGCCAGGCGGTATCGGCCCGTGTCGCCGTCGCGCACATGGCAAGCTTCGCCGCCGCGGCGACAAAGACCCGGTCCACCCGCGGGTCCGAGGCCGCCGCGCGCAACAGCGCCGCATGCTGCGGCGTCCAGTTGCGGTTCACCCGGATCTGATCCTCGGTGCGGATCGAGATCGAGGAGATCTTTTCGCGCTGCTTGGCCGACAGGTCGAGCCGCGTCGCGGGCAGCATCCAGATATCGGCATCCAGCCCGATCTGATGGCTGGCGTGTCCCCCGGTCATCGGGCCGCCGCGCGGCTGGCTCAGATCGCCGATGTAAAGCCCGCGCCAGCCCGGCAGCGTGGCGGCAAAGGCCGAGAGATCCTGCAGATAGGCGACCAGTTCCGGCTGCCCCCAGTTGCGGTTGCGCTTGAGCCGCATCGCCTGCCAGGTCGGCCCGGTTTCCGGCAGCGCCACCAGCCCGGCGGCACAGCCCCGGGAATAGGCGCCGATCGGTTCGGACGCGCCCTGGGTCGGCCGCAGTTGCGCGCCGAAGAGCTGCCGCGCCAGCGGCTCTGCCCCGGCGGAAAGCGGGGCAAGCGCCACCAGAGCGGCGGCAAGGGCAAGGCGGATCGGCGTCATGCGCTTTCCTTTGGTTCAGACCGCGGCGGGGTCTCCCTCGGATTTGACGAAGGCTATCAGGATCAACCCCAGAACGAAAAGCACGATGACGGGAGTGATGCCCAAAGTCTGGCTTTGCGTCATCGCGGTGACCGCCCCGATCGAAAGCGGCGCGAGGAAGGCGGTGGCCTTGCCCGTCAGCGCGTAAAGGCCGAAACATTCGGTGATCTTGGCCGGGTCGGACTGGCGCACCATCATCGTGCGCGAGGCCGATTGCAGCGCCCCGCCGCCCGCGCCGATCAGCCCGCCCAGGATGTAAAAGGCGATGTCGGGCAGGGCGCTCTCGGGGGCGACGGCAAGGCCGAAGACACTCTCGCGCGAGATGAAGACGACGCCGAGGGTGATCAGCGCCAGCGCGATCAGGGTGAAGACGATGACGGCTTTCGGGCCGAAGCGGTCATCGGCCTTGCCGCCGAGCCAGGAAAAGGTCGCCCCGGTGATCGTGCCCAGAATGCCGAACAGCCCGATCTGCAGGATCGACCAGTTCAGCACCCCCGCCGCGTAAAGCCCGCCGAAGGTGAAGATGCCGTTCAGCGCATCGCGGTAGAACATCGAGGAGATGAGATAGGCGAAAAGGCTGGGTCGTTTCGGAAGCGATTTCAACGTGCTGCGCAGCTCGGGCCAGGCTTCGCGGGTGGCCTGCGCCACCGGCACGGCGCCCGGATGGCGCGGCTCTCGCACCCAGAGGAAGAACGGGATCATGAAGACCGCATACCAAAGCGCGGTCAGCGGGCCGACGATGCGGGTATCCTCGCCCGTGGCCGGATCAAGGCCGAACAGCGGCGTCAGCCCGATCAGCGTCTTGCCGGTGGTCGGGCTGGCCTGCAACAGCGTCAGCATGACGATCAGCGACACCATCCCGCCCAGATAGCCAAAGGCCCAGCCCGAGCCCGAAACCTTGCCGATGTTGTCGCGGCCGGTCAGGTCGGGCAGCATCGCATTGGTGAAGGAGGTGGCGAATTCCATGCCGATCATGCCGATGGCAAAGGCGGTCATCACCAGCCACAGATTGTAATGGCCCGGCTCTGCCGTCCAAAGGAACGCGGAGCCTGCCACATACATCAGTGAAAACAACCAGATGAAGGGCATGCGTCGGCCCGAGCGGTCGGCGATCGCGCCAAGGAAGGGCGAGGCCACCGCGATGATCAGCCCGGAAAGGCCGATGCCGAAGCCCCAGACCGTCTGCGCCGTGGTGCCGTCGCCCAGGAGCCGCTCCATGAACGGCGCGAAGATGAAGGTCAGCAAAAGCGTGTTGTAGGGCTGGCTGGCCCAGTCGAAGAACCACCAGCCCCAGATGCGCTTGCGTTCGGTGATCATGTCGCCCCCCGTGTTTGGCCGGATCAAGCCCGAAACCGGAGGGCAGCGCAACATTTACCTTGTTGCGGGCATTTCGGGGGGCCAGGGCCGGGCATGATCGGCGGCGATCCAGCCCTGCACCCAGTCGGGCAGGGCGGGGCTTTCCGTGCGGTGGCCCATGTCCTCGACCACCCTTTGCGGCGCGACGATGCCCGCTTTCGAGGTGACGGCGCCGCGGATCAGGATGTGGTTGCAGCAGTCCTCGCCGCGCCACATCGCCTGTTCCATGTAGAAAAAGCGCGCATCCCAGCCCAGACAGCGGGTCCGCATCTCGAAGCTTTGCATCATGGTGATGCGCTTTCTGTAGCGCGTCGTGTTGCCCGCGACGACGATGCCCCAGCGGTTGCGGATCAGACAGGCGTTCAGCCCCGTCCGTTGTGCCAGCGCGATCCGGCCCAGATCGAAGAGCGTCACGATGCGGCCGTTGTTCAGATCCTTCCAGGGGTCGATGTCCCAGGGCCAGGCGCGGTGAAAGGTGGAAATCGGATCGAGGATGTCGATCCTTTGGCCGCGCGATGACAGGATCGCCTTGCCCATGCGGATGATCGGATACATGCACGCCCCCCGGTTGCTGCCCCGTCGTGCCGCGCTGCAGCGGGGGCGTCAAGGACGACCTTGCGGCAAATGCCCTGCGAAATGGCGCTCTCGGGCAGTTGCAAGCGAGACCGGCCTGGCTTACCTGTGAGGGCATCCGACGGAGGTCCGAATGAACCCTTACATGCTGCTCGACGGGGTCCATGTGGCCCTTGCCCTCGTGTTTCAGATCCTGTGGCTGGTGATCCTGGCCCAGGTGATCATGAGCTGGCTGGTGAATTTCAACGTGCTGAACCTGCGTCAGCCGATGGTCTACAAGATCTGGGATCTGCTGAACCGGATCCTGGAGCCGATCTATGCCCCGATCCGCAAGGTGCTGCCGTCGTTTCAGGGCGTCGATTTCACGCCGATGGTGGTGATCATCGCGATGATCTTCCTGCAACGGCTGCTTGGCCTCTGACCGCATGACCCTGCCCGACCCCAGCCCCGAGGCAATGCTTGCCTCGGTTTTCGGATTCCATGCCTTCCGACCGGGGCAGGAGGAAATCGTGCGGGCGGTTCTGGCAGGGCGCAACACCTTGGCGATCATGCCGACGGGGGGCGGGAAATCCCTGTGTTTCCAACTGCCTGCCCTGTGTTTGCCGGGGCTGACGGTGGTCATCTCGCCGCTCATCGCGCTGATGCGCGATCAGGTGCGGTCGCTTCGCGAAGCCGGGGTCGAGGCCGGGGCGCTGACCTCGGGCAATACCGAGGAGGAGACCGAAGCGGTCTTTGCGGCGATCGATGCGGGGCGGCTGAAACTCCTTTACATCGCGCCCGAGCGGCTGGCCGGGTCGGGCACGCTGGCGCTGTTGCGCCGCGCAAAGACCGGGCTGATCGCGGTCGATGAGGCGCATTGCGTCAGCCAGTGGGGCCATGATTTCCGCCCCGATTACCTGCGCATCGGCGATCTGCGCCGGGCGCTCGATGTGCCCTTGGCGGCCTTTACCGCGACCGCGGACGAGGAAACCCGGGCCGAGATCGTCACCCGGCTGTTTGACGGCATCCCGCCCGCGACCTTTCTGCGCGGCTTTGACCGGCCGAACATCTCGCTGGCGTTTGAGCCCAAGGACCAGCCGCGGCGGCAGATCCTGGATTATGTGGCGGCGCGGCGCGGGCAATCGGGCATCGTCTATTGCGCCTCGCGGGCGAAGACCGAGCAACTGGCCGCCGCGCTGATCGAGGCGGGTCATCCCGCCTGCCACTATCACGGCGGCATGGAGGCCGAGGATCGCCGCCGCGTCGAGACCCGGTTTCAGCGCGAGGACGGGCTGATCGTGGTGGCGACGGTGGCCTTTGGCATGGGCATCGACAAGCCCGACATCCGCTGGGTTGCCCATGCCGATCTGCCGAAATCCATTGAGAGCTATTATCAGGAAATCGGCCGGGCGGGCCGCGACGGGGCGCCTGCCGAGACGCTGACGCTTTATGGTGCCGACGACGTGCGCTTTCGCCGCCAGCAGATCGACGAGGGTCTGGCGCCGCCCGAACGCAAGGCCGCCGATCACGGGCGGCTGAATGCGCTTCTGGGTCTGGCCGAGGCGACGGGCTGCCGTCGGCAGCGGCTTCTGGCCTATTTCGGGGAAACATCAGGGCCTTGCGGCAATTGCGATCTGTGCGAGACGCCGCCGGATCTCTTCGACGGCACCGAGGCGGTGCGCAAGGCGCTTTCCGCCGCGCTGCGCACCGAGGAAAGCTATGGCGCCGGGCATCTGATCGAGGTTCTGCTGGGGCAGACGAATGATCGCATCACCGCGCGCGGCCATGACCGGCTGCCGACCTTTGGCGTGGGCAAGGATCTGAGCCGCACCGAATGGCAGGCGGTGTTCCGGCAGATGCAGGGCCATGACCTGATCCGCCCCGATGCGGCGCGGCACGGGGCGCTGGTGATGACCGACCGCGCCCGGCCGATCTTGCGCGGCGAGGAACGCATCACCCTGCGCCGCGATCTGGTGCGCAAGGCCAAGGTCAGGCATGTGCCGAAGGCGCTCGTGTCCGATGAAGACGCGCCGCTGCTTTCGGCGCTGAAGGCGAAACGGCGCGCTTTGGCCGAGGCGGCGGGTCTGCCCGCCTACATGATCTTTCCCGACCGCACCCTGATCGAGATGGCCGAGCTGCGGCCCACGACCCTTGACCAGTTTGCGCAGGTGAACGGGGTGGGGGCGAAGAAGCTGGAAAGCTATGGCCGCGCCTTCCTCGAGGTGATCGCGGGGGCGGGGGCGGCCGAGCCGGTGCATCCGGCGCGACGGAAGCTTGCGGGGACGGCGGCGGCCAGCCTTTATGATGCGCTCGACGGCGCGCAGCGGGCGCTGGCGCGCGGCGAAGACGGGCATGAGCGGTTTTTGTCCTGCACCGCGACGATGCTGCGCCGGATCGCCGAGGTGAAGCCGAAGACCCGCGCCGATCTGGAGCGGATCGCGGGGATGGGCGAAGCGAAGCTCGACCGTTTCGCCGATGCCTTTCTGGCGCTGATCGCCGAACACGGCTGATCAGCTCTCCTGCCCCTCCGGCAGCGCCGGGCGCGCATCCGCGGGCTGATGCGCCAGGATCCGTTCCACGATCGAGGCCTTGCGCAGCGGTTTCGTCAGATAGAAATCGAGCCCCGCGGCAAAGATCGACTCGCTGTCGCCTTCCATCGCATGCGCGGTCAGGGCGCAGATCGGCACCCTTGTGCCTTTGTCCTGTTCGTGCAGGCGGATCGTCTGGGTGGCCTCGCGCCCGTCCATCTCGGGCATGGAAATGTCCATGAAGATCAGATCGGGCTGAAAGCGGCGCCATTCCTCGACCGCTTCCAGACCATTCGCGGCAAAGCGCAGCTCGATGTCGAAATCCTTCACCATCTTGCCGAAGACAAGCTGGTTGGTCCGGTTGTCCTCGGCCGCCAGAATCCGCATCTGCCGCTTTTGCGGCGGCAGGGCGGGCGGCGGCGGCGGCGGGGCGGGCTCTGCCGGCTTCGGTTCGGTCGGCAGCGACAGTTTCTGCAGCATGCGGAACAGGTCCGAACGCAGCACCGGCTTTTCCAGACAGCCGAACAGGTCGCAATTGCCCTGCGCCGCATCCAGCGCCGCACTGTCCGAGGTCAGAAGCAGGATCGGCGTGTCATGGCCCATCGCCCGCAGCCGCCGCGTCAGTTCCAGCCCGTCCAGATCGGGCATGTGGTGATCGGTCAGCACCAGATCGAAGCGGGTGCCCTCATCCAGCACCTTCAGCGCCTCGGTGCCCGAGCGGCAGAGCGTCACGTCCAGCCCGTAGGTCTGCAGCTGCCGTTCCAGAATCACCCGGTTCACCAGCAGGTCATCGACCACCAGCGCCGCGCGCAGCGTGACGGGCGGCGTCGGCCGGTCGAGCGGCGCCACCGGTTCCGCGCGCGGCAGGGTGACGCGGAAGCCGAAGCACGAGCCCTCGCCCAGCTGGCTGTCGACCCAGACCGAACCGCCCATCAGATGCACCAGCTGCCGGGTGATGGCGAGGCCAAGCCCGGTGCCCTCGAAGCGGCGGTTCGAGGTGGCCTCGACCTGATTGAACTCGCCGAAGACGTGATCGAGGTTGTCGGGAGAGATGCCGATGCCGGTATCTTCGACGGTGACATGCAATTCGTAATGTTCGGCGTCGCGTTCAAAGCCGACGACGCGGGCCAGCACATGGCCGGTATGGGTGAACTTGACCGCATTGCCAAGCAGGTTGGTCAGGATCTGCCGCATCCGCCCCGGATCGGCGATGAAGCGGGTCGGCAGGAACAGGTCGTAATCGACCAGAAGCTTGACGCCCTTGTCCTTGGCCGAGGGCTGCAAGAGCACCATGATCTCATGCAGGCAGCGTTCCAGATCAAAGACTTCGGGGTAAAGCTTCAGCCGCTCCGCCTCGATCTTGGAATAGTCGAGCACGTCGTTGATGATCGTCAGCAGCGCCTCGCCCGAGGAGCGGATGGTCTCGACGTAAAGCTGCTGTTCCTCGTTCAGCTCGGTTTCGCCCAGAAGTTCCGCCATGCCGACGACGCCGTTCATCGGCGTGCGGATTTCATGGCTCATGTTGGCCAGGAAGGCCGATTTCGCCCGGTTCGCGGCCTCGGCCTTGTTGCGGGCTTCCTCCAGCTCCTGTTCGCGCTCGATGATATGGGTGATGTCCTGCGCCAGACAGACCAGATCGCCATCCTCGCCCCAGCGGTCGATCAGCTTGATGTGGTGGCCGTTGCGGGTGCGCAACACGATCGGTTCGATATGCTCGCGCCGGATCCGGGCGATCATCTCGTGGTGCCAGTCCAGCGGATCGCGGCCCGCCATGTCGACCATTTCATGCTTGGCGACGATCTTCAGCACGGCATCATAGGTGACGCCCGCGGTGATCGCCACCTCGCCATGAAAGAAGGACAGATAGGCCCGGTTCGCCACCACCAGCCGCAGATCGCCATCATAGACCGCAAAGCCGTCGCGGATGGTTTCCAGCGCGTCCCACAGCCGCCGCTGCGCGATCATCGCCACCGATTCCGCCCGCTGCAGATCGCCGCGCACGCGCGAATTCTCGCCCTTGAGCGAGGCGGCCTCGGTCAGCGCCTGTTGCAGCCCGTGCCGCTGCTGCACGATCTGTTCCGAAAGCGCCCGCGCATGCAGGGCCAGTTTCTGGTTCGCCGCAAACAGCTCGCGCTTCTTCTGCTCCAGCAGGCGTTCCGCCGCCAGCCGAGCCCGCCGCTCCTGCGCCAATTTTTCTGCCAAGACGGCGTCCATTCCCGGCACCTGTCGAAAATCCTGTCGCACCATCCCAGTCTTGGGTGAAAATCTGCTTAACGGCCTTAACGGGCCGCTTCGCTGTTGAACGAAACCCGGCCGCATGAGAGCATCCCGGCATTCAGCCCGGAGGTTTCCATGCGTCTGTCCTCGGTCTTTCTTTCCTTCTGCGCGGTGATTTGCGGTATCGGCCCTGCGATGGCGCAGGATTTCCCCCTTGTCCCCGAGCGACGGCTGTCGATCGCCGAGGGGATGGACCTTTCGGGCCGGGATCTGCAACAGATTTTCGACACCAGCCTTGAAGCCTGCGAAGCCGCCTGTCTCGCCGATTCGGCCTGCGAGGCGGTGACCTTCAACGCCCGCAACAATTCCTGTTTTCCGAAGGCCGGGGTGACGGCGATGGCGCCCTATCAGGGCGCGTTTTCGGGCGTGGTGGTGGCCGCGAACAAGGGCGCCGAAGCCCGGGCCAAAACCCGGGCCGCCGATCTGGAGTTTCTGTCCGAGGGCAGTCTTGCCGAGGCGACGGCGCTGGCGGGCGCGATGGGGCGGCTGCATCTGACGAATTTCGCCAGCCCCGAGGAGCTGGCCGCGGGGCTGAAACAGGCCCGGGCGCAGGCGGACTGGACGCGGGCGCAGGCGCTGGAAGGGGCGATGATCGTTCTCTCCGATGCCGCCGATCAATGGACGGATTATGCGGCGCTGGGCCTTCGGCTCGAGGAGTCCGAGGCGGTCGGCCGCTCGGTCTCGGCGGCGGTGAACGGCTATCTGCGCGCGGCCCGGCCCGCCGGTCAGGCCGAGGCGCTCTTCGTTCTGGCGCAGGCGCTGGAAAAGGCCGGTCGCACCCGCGAGACGCTGGCGGCGCTGCAGCTGGCGGCGACGCTCTCCGCGCGCGAGGATATCGCCGCCGCGCTGAAGGACGCCGAGGGCAAATACGGCTTTCGCATTCAGGACAACAGCGTCGAGGCGGATAGCGCAAGTCCCCGGATCTGCGCGAATTTCAACGCCGATCTGGTGAAGACCGGGGTCGATTACGCGCCCTTCGTGCAGCTGCCCGAAACCGGGCTGTCGGTCGAGGCCGCGGCGAACCAGATCTGTGTCGGCGGGGTGAAGCACGGGCAACGCTATGCGCTGACCTTCCGCAAGGGCCTGCCTGCGGCGACGGGGGAAACGCTGGGCAAGGATGTCACGATCACCGCCTATGTGCGCGACCGGGCGCCCGCGGTCAGCTTCCCGGGCCGGTCCTATATCCTGCCGCGCGGGGCCGACAGTGGCGTGCCGGTGCAGACGGTGAACCTCAAGGGGCTGGATCTGAAGATCCTGCGGGTGTCGGACCGCAATCTGGTGGCCGCGATGCGCGAGGATTACTTTGCCCGTTCGATGGACAGCTGGTCGGTCGATTACTTCAACACCCAATATGCCGAAGAGGTCTGGCACGGCAGCGCCGAGGTGAAGATGGAGGTCAACCGCGACATGACCACCCGCCTGCCGGTGCAGGAGGTGACCGGGCCGCTGGGGGCGGGCATCTATGTGCTGACCGCGGCGGTGCCGGGGGCGGACCCCTATGAAAAGCCGCCCGCGGCGCAATGGTTCATGATCTCGGATCTGGGGCTGACCAGCTATTCGGGCGCCGACGGGCTGACGGTGGCGGTGCGCGGCCTGTCCGATGCCGTTGCGGTCGAGGGCGCCGCGGTGCAGCTGGTGTCCAAGGCCAATGCGGTGATCGCGACGGCCACGACCGATGCCGAGGGCGTGGTGCAGTTCGCCCCCGAACAGGCCGCGGGCAAGGGCAATGCCGCCCCGGCGCTGATCGCGGTCAGCCGCGGCGAGGATCTGGCCTATCTCTCGCTCACCGATGCGGAATTCGACCTGTCCGACCGCGGTGTCGAGGGCATGCCCCCCGCGCCCGCGATCGATGTTTTCCTGACCACCGACCGCGGCGCCTATCGCGCGGGCGAGACCGTGCATGCGACCGTTCTGGCCCGCGATGCCAGCACGCAGGCGATTGACGGCCTGCCGCTGACCGCCGTGCTGCTGCGGCCCGATGGTGTCGAATATTCCCGCGCCCTGACCGAAGATGCGGGCGCGGGCGGGCACACCATCGCCCTGCCGATCGGGGCGCAGGCGCCGCGCGGCACCTGGCGGCTCGACATCTTCGCCGATCCCAAGGGCGAGCCGCTCGCCTCGGGCAAATTCCTGGTCGAGGACTTCCTGCCCGAACGGATCGACGCCACCCTGACCCTGCCCGAAGGCGTTCTGGCCGGGGATGACATGCCGCTGATCGGGGTTTCGGCGCGCTATCTCTTTGGCGCTCCGGGGGCCGGGCTGGGCACCGAGGGCAGCTTCGCGCTGCGCACCGCCGCGGAGGTTCCGGGCTTTGCGGGCTATGTCTTCGGCCGTCACGACACGCCGTTTGAAACGATCTACGACAGTCTGGAAGCGGGCGAGACCGACGAGACCGGCGCGGCCGAGATCGCCGTCTCGCTGCCCGAGGCGGCCCTGACCGCCGACCGGCCGCTCGAGGCGACCTTTGCGGTGGAAGTCCGCGAAGGCTCGGGCCGTCCGATCAGCCGCGAGATCAAGCGTCTGGTGATGCCCGCGGCGCCGGTTCTGGGGATCAAGCCGCAATTTGCCGAGGGCGCCGTGCCCGAAGGCGCAGAGGCCGGCTTCGAGGTCACGACCCTGGGGCCGGATCTGCAGCCGGTGCCGATGACGCTGCATTGGGTGGTGAACAAGGTCGAGACCACCTACCAGTGGTATGCGGTCGATGGCTATTGGAACTGGGAGCCGATCACCCGGCGCTCTCGCGTGGCCGAGGGCCGGGGCGATCTGACCGCGGCCGGGCCGCTGCAGATCGCGGCCAAGGTCGATTGGGGGCAATACGAGCTTGTCGTCGAGGAGGAAAGCGGCGCGATGGCGGCCAGCATGGCCTTTGACGCGGGCTGGTATGCGCCCGCCGATGTTCTGGCCAGCCCCGACCGGCTGCAGCTGGCGCTCGACAAGCCCGCCTATGCGCTGGGCGACACGGCGCATCTGCGCATCGTCGCGCCTGCGAAGGGGGTGGCACTGGTCTCGGTCCTGTCGAACCGGGTGGTGGCGCTGAAATCCCTCGCGGTCGAGGCCGGGGAAAACAGCATCGACCTGCCGGTGACGCAGGAATGGGGGGCGGGGGCCTATGTGACGGCCTCCGTGCTGCGGCCCTTGGCCGAGGAGGCCCCGGCGCGGGCGCCGAACCGGGCGATGGGGCTGGCCTATGCCACGGTCGATCCGGGCGAACGCAAGCTGCAGGCGGCCTTCGACGTGCCTGCCGCCTCCGATCCGCGCGCGGCTTTGCCGGTGGCGCTGAAGGTCGCGGGCGTGAAGAAGGGAGAGACCGTTTACGCGACGATTGCGGCGGTGGATCTGGGGATTCTGAACCTGACCGGGTTCAAGGCGCCCGATCCTGCGGCGCATTATTTCGGGCAGCGGCGTCTGGGCGTCGGGCTGCGCGACGTTTACGGGCGGCTGATCGACGGTCGCAGCGGCGAGATGGGGGTGATCCGTTCCGGCGGCGATGCCGGGCGGGACATGACGCTGCAGGCGCCGCCGCCCACGGAAGAGCTGGTGGCCTATTTCTCGGGCGCGTTGACGGCGGATGCAGATGGCGTGATCCGCACCAGTTTCGACCTGCCTGCCTTCAACGGCACGGTGCGGCTTTCGGCGGTGGTCTGGTCGAAGACCGGCGTCGGGCAGGCCTCGTCCGATGTTCTGGTGCGGGATCCGGTGGTGGTGACGGCCTCGGTGCCGCGGTTCCTGGCCCCCGGCGACAGCTCGCGGCTGCTTCTGGAAATCGTCCATGCCACCGGGCCTTCCGGGCGGATGGGGCTCGACGTGACCTCGGCCGGGTTGGTGCTGGGGGATCGTCCCTCGGGGCTCGATCTGGCCGATCTGGGCAAGGCGGAAATCGCCGTGCCGGTCACTGCGCCCAAGGCCGAAGGGGTGCAGGAGATCCGGGTGGCGCTGACGACGCCAGATGGCAAGCTGCTGGAAAAGGTGCTGAAAATCCCCGTGCAGGACAACAGCCCCGAGGTGGCGCGGCAGTCGCGGTTCGATCTGGCCGCGGGCAAGAGCTTCACCTTTGACGCCAATGTCTTTGCGGGCTTCCTGCCCGGTTCCGCCCGCGCGACGCTGGCGGCGGGGCCGATTGCCCGCTTTGACACCCCGGCGCTGTTGCAGGCGCTCGACCGTTACCCCTATGGCTGCACCGAGCAGATCACCTCGACGGCGCTGCCGCTGCTTTATCTGTCGTCCGTGGCCGAGGCGATGGAGCTGGGCACGCCCAAGGATATCGACGCGCGGATCGAAATGGCGGTTTCCAAGGTGCTGACCAATCAGGATGCCACCGGCGCTTTCGGGCTTTGGGGGCCGATGTCGGGCGATGGCTGGCTGGATGCCTATGTCACCGATTTCCTCAGCCGCGCCCGCAAGGCCGGTCATCCGGTGCCGGACACGGCCTTCCGCAACGCGCTCGACAACCTGCGCAATCAGGTGAATTACGCGCCCGATTTCGACCGCAATTCGAATGGCGGCGGCCGGGTTCTGGCCTATCAGCTGATGGTGCTGGCGCGCGAAGGGGCGGCCTCGATCGGCGATCTGCGCTATTTCGCCGATGTGAAGGGCGATGATTTCGCGACGCCCTTGGCGATGGCGCAACTGGGGGCGGCGCTGGCCTCTTATGGCGATCAGACCCGGGCCGATGCGATGTTTGCCCGGGCGGCAAAGTCGGTCTCGGCCTTGGGCGATGAAAAGCCGGTCTGGCGGGACGATTATGGCACCAACCTGCGCGATGCGGCGGCGGTGCTTGCCTTGGCGTCGGAATCGGGCTCGACTGCGGTCAATCCCGAGACGGTCGGCCAATCGGTGATCGCGCGGCTGGGCAGCACGCCCCTGTCGACGCAGGAGGCGACCTGGACGCTCTTGGCCGCCCATGCGCAGATCGACCGGCCCGGGGCCGAGGGTCTGACGGTGGATGGCGCTCCGGTGACCGGGCCGCTCGTCAAGGTGATCGACGCCGAGACGGCCGGGCGGTCGCTGGCGATCGCGAACACCGGCGACGCCCCGCAGACCCTGACCCTGACCACGGTCGGCGTGCCTGAAGTCGCCGAAAAGGCCGGGGGCAAGGGCTGGGCGATTGCGCGCAGCTACTACACGCTGGAGGGCGAGGAGGTTGACGCGACGAAGGTTGCCCAAGGCACGCGGCTGGTGACGGTGCTGGAAATCAAGCCGCTTGGTCGCCAGGAAGCGCGGCTGATGGTCAACGATCCGCTGCCCGCGGGCTTCGAGATCGACAACCCGAACCTGATCCGCGCGGGCGATCTGGCGGCGCTCGACTGGCTTTCGGTCGAGGAAAACCCGCTGACGACCGAGTTCCGGCAGGATCGGTTCCTCGCCGCGCTGGATTGGCAAAGCGATCAGCCCTTCCGGCTGGCCTATGTCGTGCGCGCGGTCAGCCCGGGGACCTTCGTCCATCCGGCGGCCTCGGTCGAAGACATGTATCGCCCGGACATGCGGGCGCATGGCGACACCGGGATGGTGACGGTGGAATGACACCTCGCCTGCGGGCGGCGGGGGTTTTCGCCGCCGCCCTTCTTCTGCTGTCGGGGGCGGGCCTGCGCGACGGGCTGGATCGCTGGATTGCGACGGCGCCGCTGCCGCCCTTGGGCGTCGATGTCGGCACCGAGGTTCTGGCCCGCGACGGCACGATCCTGCGCGCCTTTCCGGTCGCCGACGGCCGCTGGCGCCTGGCGCCCGGCCCGGTCGATCCGGCCTATCTGACCGCGCTGGTCGCCTATGAGGATGGCCGGTTTTACCACCATTCCGGCGTGGACCCCATCGCCGTGCTGCGGGCAGGCGGGCAGATGCTGTGGAACGGGCAGGTGGTCTCGGGCGCCTCGACCCTGACGATGCAGGTGGCGCGTCTGCTGGAGGAAGGCTCGACCGGAAGGCTTGATGGCAAGCTGCGGCAAGCGCGGCTGGCGCTGGCGCTGGAACGGCATCTGAGCAAGGCCCAAATCCTTGATCTTTATCTGCGATTGGCGCCCTTTGGCGGCAATGTCGAAGGCGTACGGGCGGCGTCCCTCGCCTGGTTCGGCAAGGAACCGCGGCGGCTTTCCCCGGCCGAGGCGGCGCTGCTGATCGCCCTGCCGCAATCGCCCGAGACCCGCCGCCCGGACCGCTTTCCAAAGGCCGCCAAACTCGCCCGCGACCGGGTTCTGGATCGTCTGGCCGCCGAAGGCGTTCTGGCGCCCGATGCCGCGCGCGCCGCCAAGGCCGAGCCGATCCCGACCCGGCGGCGGGATTTTCCCGCGCTCGCCCCGCATCTGACCGAACGGCTTGCCGCCGCCGCGCCGCGGGGCGCCCGGATCGAAACGACGATCGCGCCGGGGCTGCAACGCGCGGCCGAGGCGCTGGCGGGCCGGGCGGTGGCGGGGCAGGCCGGGCAGGTCTCGGTGGCGCTGCTGGTCGCCGATCACCGGACCGGAGAGATCCTCGCCTCGGTCGGCGGCGCGGCCTGGACCGATGCGAAACGGGCCGGTTTCGTCGATCTGACCCAGGCGCCGCGCTCGCCCGGATCGACGCTGAAACCCTTCGTCTATGCCTTGGCCTTCGACGATGGTCTGGCCCATCCCGAGACGTTGATCGAGGATCGCCCGGTCGCCTTCGGCCCCTGGCGGCCGCAGAATTTCGACCGCAGCTTTCGCGGCACTCTGCCGGTGCGGCAAGCCCTGTCGCTCTCGCTCAATATCCCCGTTGTCAGCCTGACCGAGGCCCTGGGGCCGGAACGGCTGCTGTCGGCCCTGCGCAAGGCCGGGGCGAAGGTGCTGCTGCCAACGGACGCCCCGCCGGGTCTTGCGGTCAGTCTGGGCGGGGTGGGGATCAGCCTGCAGGATCTGGTGCAGGCCTATGCGGCGCTGGCCCGGCTCGGCCGCCCCTTGCGGCTTTCGGCCGAGGCGGGCAAGGCCGGTCCGCGGGATGGCGCGCTGTTCGGCCCGGTCGCGGCCTGGCAGGTGAGCGATATCCTGTCGCGCATTCCGCCGCCGCCCGGCGCGGCGCCGAACCGGATCGCTTTCAAGACCGGCACCTCCTATGGCCATCGCGATGCGCTGGCGCTGGGCTTTGACGGCGCCCATGTCGCGGGCGTCTGGATGGGCCGCGCCGATGGCACGCCGGTTCCCGGGGCCTTTGGCGGCGAGCTGGCGGCGCCGGTGCTGTTCGAACTCTTCGACCGCATCGGCGCCGCCCGTGCCCCCCTGCCGCCGCCGCCGCCCGCGACGCTGATCCTGCCCAATGCCCGGCTGCCGCAGCCGTTGCAGCGCTTCCGCCCCCGCGACGCGGCTTTTGCGACGGTGGTCGCGGGCGCCCCGGAAGTGACCTTCCCACCCGAGGGCGCCGAGATCGAGATGGCGGGGCAGGGGCTGACGGTGAAGCTGCGCGGTGGCGCGCCGCCCTTCACCTGGCTTGCGAATGGCGCGCCGCTGCTGGTGGGCAGCCGCACGCGGGAAACCGTGCTCGACCTGACCGGCCCGGGCTTCGTGTCCTTGACCGTGCTCGATGCGCAGGGGCGCAGCGACCACCGCCAGATCGTGCTGAAACCGTGAGAAGGGCGTATTTTTGCCAAGAAAAAACAGCTGCTTTTTCTTGGTCCAAATATGCCCTTGCGACAGGGGTCAGAGGCGCTCGATCGCGAGCGCAATCCCCTGTCCGCCCCCGATGCACATGGTGATCAGGCCAAGCCGACCGCCGGTCCGGTGCAGGTGATAAAGCGTCTTCACCGTCAGGATCGCCCCCGTCGCACCGACCGGATGGCCCATCGCGATGGCGCCGCCGTTCGGGTTCACCCGCGCCGGGTCGAGGTCAAGCGCACGTGAAACAGCAAGCGCCTGCGCCGCGAAAGCCTCGTTGCTTTCGATCACGTCGAAATCGCCGAGCTTCAGCCCGGTCCTTTCGCACAAAAGCCGTACCGCCGGAATCGGGCCAAGGCCCATCACCTCGGGGCGCACGCCCGCGACGGCAAAGCCGCGGATGCGCGCCAAGGGTTTCAGCCCGGTCGCCATCGCGGCCTCCTCGCGCGCGATCACCAGCGCCGCGGCACCGTCATTGATGCCCGAGGCATTCCCCGCCGTGACCGAGCCGCCCTTGAGGAAGGCGGGTTTCAGCGCGGCGAGTTTCTCCAGCGTCGTCGCTTTGGGGTGTTCGTCGGTGTCGAAAATCATCGTGCCCTTGCGCGAGGCGATCTCGACGGGCACGATTTCCTCCTTGAAGGCGCCCGCCGCAATCGCCGCCGCGGCGCGGGTCTGGCTTTCCAGCGCAAAGGCGTCCTGATCCGCGCGACTGATCCCGCATTCGGTGGCGACGTTTTCCGCCGTCACCCCCATGTGGCCGGTGCCGAAGGGGCAGGACAGCGCCCCCACCATCATGTCGATCACGCTCGCATCGCCCATCTTCTGCCCGAACCGCGCGGCGGGCAGGATATAGGGGGCGCGGCTCATCACGTCGACGCCACCGGCCAAGGCGAAGTCGCCCTCACCCAGCATCAACGCCTGTGCCGCCGAGACGATCGCCTGCACCCCCGAGCCGCAAAGCCGGTTCACGTTCATCGCGGGCGTTTCGACCGGCACGCCCGCCTGCACCGCAGCGACGCGGCTGACATACATGTCGCGCGGTTCTGTGTTCAGGATATGGCCCATCACCACCTGATTGATCTGTTCGGGCGCGAGGCCCGCGCGCTCCAGCGCCGCCCGCGCGGCGATGGTGGCCAGATCGACGGGCGCAAAGCCCGCAAGACTGCCGCCGAAGCCGCCGATGGCGGTCCGTGCGCCCGAAAGAATGACAATGCCGGTCATGGTTCCCCTCCGCTGCAATGCGGAAAGGTTATCTCCGGCACGGGGGCGGGGAACAGGGCTTTGGCCTTGCGTGACGGAACGTCATTCCCTCAGGCGCCGAAGGCCCAGACCAGCCGCAGTTCCGTGCGCCCCCCCTCTCCCTCGGGATGGGTGACGATCCAATGGGTTCGCAGGCGTGGTGTCACTCGTTTCCGCATCAAAGCCCCCCGCGGTTGCTGTTTCGGGAAGCATGCGCCGAATTGGTTAATGCGAGGTTCTCAGCCCAGCGGCACCCGGCCCCGGTCGGTCAGCAGCCAGGCCTTCCGCCCCTCGATCACCGCGGCGGACAGCGGGCCGCCATAGCCGGCCGAGCTGTCCAGATTGAGCCGGTTGCCGTAATGGCTCGGGACCTCAAGCGCGGTATGGCCATGCACGATCAGCGCGCCGTGATCGCGGGGGTCTTCCAGAAACGGGGCGCGGATCCAGAGCAGGTCATCCTCGGTCTGCGCCGCAAGCGGCACGCCGGGGCGAATGCCCGCATGCACGAAGATCGCTTCGTCGCGCTGATGAAAGAGCGGCAGATCGGCCAGCCAGCGGCGATGCGCGGGCGGCACGGCGGCGAGTGCCTCGGCATGGACCTGTGCCGTGGGCCGGTTCGCCGGTTCGCGGATGCCGTAGGAGGCCAGCGTCTCGGGCCCGCCCAACCGCGGATGCATCCAGGTGTATTCGGCGCGCAGCCGCGGATCGCGGCCGAAGGGATCATCGAGGAAGATCGAGAACATCCGGTCGTGATTGCCCTTGAGCACGATCAGAGTGTCATCGGTCTGCTGCCGCTCGAACAGATGGGCGATCACCCCGGCGGAATTCGGACCGCGGTCGCACAGATCGCCCAGCACCACCACGGGGCTGTCGGGGGCGCCCTCGCGGGTTCGGTCGGTCTCGATCCGGTCGAAGGCGCGCATCATCAGGTCATATTGGCCGTGGATGTCGCCGATTGCATAGCTTTGCATGGTCTCTCCAACGAAAAGGCCCCCCGCGGTCGCGGAGGGCCTGGTAACGCCTTGAATCTAGGGTCAGGCGATGTTGAATTCCAGCGGTTTCACCTGCTGGAAGAGGCCGGTGGCTTCAAGTTCGGACACAACTTTGGCATCCAGCGCCTCGTCGAGATAGGCGATGGCGATGGCCTCGCCGCCCGCGGCCGCGCGGCCCAGGGTGAAGTTCGCCAGGTTGACCTTGTTTTCGCCCAGAAGCGTGCCCAGCTTGCCGATGATGCCAGGCACGTCCTTGTTGGTCGTGTAAAGCATGTGGCGGCCGACTTCGGCATCGACGTTGATGCCCTTGATCTGGATGAAGCGCGGCTTGCCATCCGAGAAGCAGGTGCCCGCGATCGAGCGTTCGCGCTTGTCGGTGACGACGGTGATCTTGATGTAGCCGTCGAACACGCCCGACTTGTCCTGCGTCGTGGTCGAAAGCTGGATCCCGCGTTCCTTCGCGATGACCGGGGCCGAAACCATGTTCACGTCCGGGTTCACCCGGCTCATGATGCCCGCGATGACGGCGCATTCGAGCGCACGCAGGTTCATCGTCGAGGCGGTGCCGTCATAGGTGACGTTGATCGCGGTGATCGGCTCGTCGGTCATCTGGCCGATGAAGGCGCCCAGATATTCGGCAAGCTTCACCCACGGCCCCATGACGCGGGCTTCGTCGGCGGTCATCGAGGGCATGTTCAGCGCGTTTTCAACGGCGCCATCCAGCAGATAATTCGCCATCTGCTCGGCCACTTGCAGCGCGACGTTTTCCTGCGCTTCCGAGGTCGAGGCGCCCAGATGCGGCGTGCAGACGACGTTCGGCAGGTTGAAGAGCGGGTTGGTTTCCGCCGGTTCGACCGAGAAGACGTCAAAGGCGGCGCCCGCCACATGGCCCGATTTCAGCATCTCGGCCAGCGCCTCTTCATCGACCAGACCGCCGCGGGCGCAGTTGATGATGCGCACGCCGGGCTTGGTTTTCGCCAGGTTTTCGCGGCTCAGGATGTTGCGGGTGCTGTCGGTCAGCGGCACGTGCAGGGTGATGAAATCGGCGCGGCGCAGGAGTTCCTCCAGCTCGACCTTTTCCACGCCCATCTTCTCGGCCTTTTCTTCCGACAGGAAGGGATCATAGGCGATCACTTTCATCTTCAGGCCCTTGGCGCGGTCGCAGACGATCCCGCCGATATTGCCCGCGCCGATCACGCCCAGCGTCTTCGCCGTCAGTTCGACGCCCATGAATTTCGACTTTTCCCATTTGCCCGCATGGGTCGAGGCCGAGGCCTCGGGGATCTGACGGGCAACGGCGAACATCATCGCGATCGCATGTTCGGCGGTGGTGATCATGTTGCCAAAGGGCGTGTTCATCACGATCACGCCTTTTTTCGACGCCGCTTCCTTGTCGACGTTGTCGACACCGATCCCGGCGCGGCCGACGACTTTCAGGTTCGTCGCCTTTTCCAGAAGCGCCGCGGTGACCTTGGTCGCCGAGCGGATGGCAAGGCCATCGTAATTGCCGATGATCTCGGCCAGTTTTTCCTTGTCCTTGCCGAGCTTGGGCTGGAAATCCACTTCGATGCCGCGATCGCGGAAGATCTGCACGGCGGCGTCGGAGAGTTCGTCAGAGATCAGAACCTTGGGGACCATTTCATGGGCTCCTGAAATTTCGGAAATGTGGGAAAGGATGGGCGCGGCCTGCGCCCATCGCCGTTCTGAAATCAGGCTTGCGCCGCGATTTCCGCCTCGAAGGCGTAAGCCAGCCACGGCATCAGGGCCTCGACATCGGCTTTTTCGATCGTCGAGCCGCACCAGATCCGCAGACCGGCCGGGGCATCGCGATAGGCGCCGATATCCAGCGCAACCCCTTCTTTTTCAAGGCGTTTGGCAACGGCCTTGGCAAAGGCGGCGCCGTCCTTGATGCGGGCGTCATTGAACTTGAGGCAGACCGAGGTGGTCGAGGCCGTCGCCGGGTCGTTCGCCAGATTGGCAATCCACGGATTGGCGTCGCAGAAGTCCCAGACCACTTTGGCGTTGGCGGCGGCCCGGTCGACAAGGCCCTTCAGCCCGCCGATGGTTTTCGCCCATTTCATCGCCACCAGATAATCTTCGACGCAAAGCATCGAGGGGGTGTTGATGGTTTCGCCGACAAAGATGCCCTCGATCAGCTTGCCCTTGGAGGTCAGGCGGAAGATCTTCGGCAGCGGCCAGGCCGGGGTGTAGCTTTCGAGCCGTTCCACCGCGCGGGGCGACAGGATCAGCACGCCATGGCCGCCTTCGCCGCCCAGCACCTTTTGCCAGGAGAAGGTGGTGACGTCGAGCTTGTCCCAGGGCAGGTCCATGGCGAACGCCGCGCTGGTCGCGTCGCAGATGGTCAGGCCTTCGCGGTCGGCCGGGATCTTGTCGCCGCTCGGAACCCGCACACCAGAGGTGGTGCCGTTCCAGGTGAAGACGACATCGGTGTTGAAATCGACGGTGGCGAAATCGACGATATCGCCATAGCCAGCCTCTTTCACCTCGGCGTCAAGTTTCAGCTGCTTGACGACATCGGTGACCCAGCCGGAGCCGAAGCTTTCCCAGGCGCACATCGTCACCTTGCGGGCGCCGAGCAGCGACCAGAGCGCCATTTCGACGGCGCCGGTGTCCGAGGCGGGAACGATGCCGATGCGGTAATCCGCAGGCACGCCCAGAATTTCGCGGGTCAGGTCGATCGCCTCTTTCAGCTTGTTCTTGCCGATGGCGGCACGGTGCGACCGGCCAAGCGGCGCATCCGAGAGCATGTCGAGGGAGAAACCGGGGATCTTCGCGCAAGGGCCCGAAGAGAAACGTGCATTCGCCGGACGGTTGGCCGGGGCAGTATTCGTCATGTCGCTATCCTTCCAGATAAACGCCCTTCGTTGGGGAAGGGTGTCCCGCCGTCGCTGCTACAGGCTTTGCCCTCTGGCACAAGATGGAAAATCACGCTAAAGCGCCGCATCGGATATCAAAAGCGACATCCCTCCAGCCCCGGGACCCCTGATCCATGTTCATCGCCACGCTTCTCGCCGACCCGAAAGCCGCCAATCTGGAGGCGGTCACGGTCACCTCATTG
The DNA here is from genome assembly GCF_000021865.1 of Rhodobacter capsulatus SB 1003. Lineage (NCBI taxonomy): Bacteria > Pseudomonadati > Pseudomonadota > Alphaproteobacteria > Rhodobacterales > Rhodobacter > Rhodobacter capsulatus. Next base: position 3,648,181 of record NC_014034.1, on the reverse strand, counting down.
CGCAATGCCTGGGGGGGCGGAGAGGTCCGCTGGCTGGCCCCCGGCATCGCCGCCGAATTCCCGATGGACAGGATGCCCGAGAACCGCTGGCAGGTCTGGGAAGATCTGCAGAAGCTCGGTTTCGACCTTGTGGTGCAGGGGGCCGAGGGGCGGAAGAAAAAGATGCTGCTGGCCGATATGGACAGCACGATGATCCAGCAGGAATGCATTGACGAGCTGGCCGATGTGGCGGGCGTCGGCGCGCAGGTGAGCGCGATCACCGCCCGCGCGATGAATGGCGAGCTGGATTTCGAAGGCGCGCTGACCGAGCGTCTGGGCCTGCTGACCGGCTTGCCCGAAAGCGTCATTGCCCGGGTGATTTCGGAGCGCATCACCTTCATGCCGGGCGGTCATGACCTGTTGCGCACGATGAAGGCGAACGGGGCTTATTGTGCGCTGGTATCCGGCGGATTTACCGCTTTCACCGGCTATGTCTCTGAAACGCTTGGCTTTGATGAGAACCGGGCGAATGTTCTGGGCATCAAGGATGGCAAGCTGACCGGGGTTCCGGTGTGGCCCATTCTGGGGCGTGAAGCCAAGGTTCAGGCATTTCTGGAAATTTCGGAAAGACTGAAATTGGCCCATTCCGAGGTGATGGCGGTGGGCGACGGCGCCAATGATCTGGGCATGCTGCAGCTGGCCGGGGCGGGGGTGGCACTGCACGCCAAACCCTCGGTCGCGGCGCAATGCGAGATCCGGATCAACCACGGCGATCTTTCGGCGCTGCTGTACATTCAGGGCTATGCGGTGGGCGATTTCGCCTGAAGCTTCCCGCCCTGCCAGACCCGGGTCAGTGCCCAGTCGTCAGTCAGATGCACCAGATCGGCGGGCAGGCCGGGGGCGATGCGTCCCCGGTTCGACCCGATCAGCGCCGCCGGGCGTGCGGTGGCCATGGCCAGTGCCTGTTCGGGCGGCAGGCCCAGATCCGTCACGCAGAATCGGATCGCCCGGGGCAGGCTCAGATCCGCCCCGGCCAGCGTGTCGTTTTCCGTCCGCAGGCTCCGGTTGGCACGATGGATGCGCCGCCCCGCAAGGTCGAAGCCGGTCAGATCGGTGCCTGCAACCGCCATCGCATCGCTGACCAGATAGATCCGCTCCGCCGCCAGCCGCAGCGCCAGCCGGGCTGATTCGGCGGAAACATGGATCCCGTCGCCGATCAGACCGCAGGCGAAGGGCAGCGACAGGGCGGCACCGACCAGCCCCGGCTCGCGCGAGCCCAGCGGACTCATCGCGTTGAAGAGATGCGTCACGACGCGGGCGCCCGCGTCGAAAGCGGCCTGCGCCTGCGCAAAGCTGCAGTCGGCGTGACCCAGCGCCACCACCACCCCGGCCGCGGTCAGCCGGGCGATCTGCTCGGGCGTCACCGAAGCGGGCGCCACCGTCAGCAGCAGCGCGGGCAGACCGGCGCGGGCTTCGCAAAGCGTCAGAAGGTCGTCCTCGGTCATCGGCCGGATGTGCGCGGCCGGATGGCAGCCGGGCCGCTTCGGGTCGAGATGCGGCCCTTCGAGATGCAGGCCCAGAAACCCCGGCACCCGGCCGACCGCCGCCACCCCGGCGGCCAGAACCGCGCGGGTCTGCCGGGCCGAGGTGGTGATCAGCGTGGGCAAAAGCCCGGTCGTGCCAAGGCCCGCATGGGCGGCGCAGATCGTGGCGATCTCGGCCAAGGGATCATCGCCCGAAAGCATCACCCCGCCGCCGCCGTTCACCTGCAGATCGATCAGCCCGGGCGCAAGCAGGCCGCCCTCCAGCTTGATCCGCGCGCCTTCGGGCGCGTCCTGCACGGGCAGGATCGCGGCGATCCGGTCGCCCTCGATCACCACCGCCTGTCCGTCAAGACACCGGGCGCCGTCAAAGAGCCGGGCCCCGGTCAGGATCATGCGGCCCATGTTGCCGGATCCCGCGCCATCGCCATCGCGCCGTCAAGCGCCGTGCCCAGGGGCTCGGCCCGCGGCCAGTCGGTCAGCGCCAGCGTCGGCCCAAGCCCGCCCAACCACACCACCGGCAACGGCGGATCGGTCTGCAACAGCCCGATCGCCGCGCGCAATTCCGCCCGGGTCTCGGCCAGCACGTGACGCGACAGCGGATCGTCGAAGGCGCTCGCCATGCGATGCACCAAAAGCGCATGATCGGCGGGCGTCTTTTGCAGCGTGAAGGCGACCAGCCCCGGCCCGCCGCCCAGATCGGTCAGGATCGTCTGCGCCAGGGGCGAGATCGGCGCGTAGCCATCCAGCATCCGGGTGATCCGGTTCAGCATCAGCCGCCCCATCCAGGCGCCCGAGGCCTCGTCGCCCAGCCGGAACCCCCAGCCGCCGATCGCCGTGACCTGCCCGCCCAACTGCCGCGCAAAGACCGAGCCGGTGCCGATCGCCGCCATGATCCCGTCGCCCGTCCCCAGCGCGCCGCGCAGCGAGGTGGTCACATCCTGCACCACCTTGGCCCGGAACGGCAGCGCCGCCTCCAGCCGCGGCCCCGCCCCCGAAAGGTTCGCCCCGGCGACGCCCAGCACCGCCCGCACCTGTTCCGGCGGCCGGTCCGCGATCAGCCGCAGCGCCAGCCCGCGCAGGCTTTCCAGCGCCGCCGCAAAATCCGTGGCGATATTTGCGGGACCGCCCTCGGCCCGGGCGAGTTCGCGCCCTTCGGCATCGCAAAGCACCGCCCGGCAGCCGCTTCCGCCGCCATCAATCGCAAGATAGACCATGTTCGCCTCCGTTCGGCCCAAGATGCCGTGGCCCGGCGCAGGCGGCAAGGCGAAACCCGCCCGGGTCGCAACTCGGCGCTTGTCCCCGGGTCGCGGGCCTTGATAGGAAGGGCCGCGCGCGCAGGGGGGGGACGATGCGACGGATCTTGATCACTCTGTGTCTGAGCCTTGCCCTCTCGGGCTGCGTCACGGCACTTCCGTTCAAACTCGAGCTGCCGCTGCCGAAGCAGAAGCCGGTCACCGGCCGGGTCACGCTGCAGCAGGGCAGGATGACCCTTCTGGCGCCGGACGGGTTCTGCGTCGATCCCGGCTCGACCCGCGACGGGCCCGAGGGCAGCTTCGTGCTGTGGGGCAGTTGTGCCGCGATCGGCGGCGATCCGCGCGCGCCGCGACCGGCACAAAAGGCGCTGCTCAGCGCCACGATCGGTCCACCCAGCGAGGATCCGGTCGAGGCCGCCTTCGAAAGCTACGAGGCGTTTTTCAAAAGCCGGGCCGGACGGGCGGCGCTGGCGCGGTCGGGGAAGGCGCGGGATGTCGAGATCCTGGCGGTGCGGCGCGAGGAGCGGCGGTTGCTGCTGAAAATCGCCGATCACTCTGCCCCCGACACCGCCCCGGTGGAGCCGGTCTACTGGCGCGAGATCATCGGGCTTGGCGGCCATGTCTCGGCGCTGTCGGTGCTGCCGCTGGCGGGCAGCGCGCTGGATGACGCGACTCAGCTGGACCTGCTGTCGGCTTTCGACGAGACGATTCATGACCTGAATTGACCGCATTCGGAGAGTGTTTAAAATGCGTTTCACGGCAGGGTTGCAACAAGGCTGAAATGCTGCTTTTCTTGCTGATTTTAAGCTTCATTTCTATCCGGAGCCGGTGCAGAACAATCCTAGCGTAACTTTTCGTTTGTATGATGGTGGCGTCCTCGTATCGCCTGGGTGATGATGTCCGGAAAATCCAACTCCCTCCTTGATCGGCTGGCGCAAGGCCGCATGCTGGCGCGCTGGGAGCGTGCGGGGCGCAAGGTTTCGCTGATGAGCGCGGCCGAGCTGGCGCAGCTGCGCGACGATGCGCAGACCCTGCGGCGCAGGCTGGATCAGGTGCTGTTTCAGGCGGAAGAACGTCTGGCCCTGCCGCCCGGCGGCGACGGGATCGTTCGGCCGCTGGGCTGCGACTGGGTCTGGCGCCCGGATCTGTGGCGGGGGCCGGTGGTGCCCTCGGGCCATGTCGGGATCGAGAGCCGGACCCGGATCGGCGCCGATGCGACGCTGTTTCACGATTGCCGCGACAGCGACATCACGCTGCGCCAGATCCGCAACCGCCCGCCGCAGGAGGCCGCGCCCTTCGGGCTGCGGATGGATGTCTTTCGCTTCGACGGCTCGTTCCTGTCGCTGGTGCTGGACCTGCCCGAGGAGGGCATCGCGGGGCTGAAGCGCAATCATCTGATCCGGCTCGCCATGTCGGTCGAGCTGGAACGGCCGCTCGAGATTTTCTGTCGGCTGAACATCAAGCACGGGCCGAACACCGATCAGCTGGTGCGGGAGATGCCGCTGGGCGGCGGCACGGATTTCGTCGAATTCGATCTGGCCTATACGAAGATGAACGAAAAGCGGGTCGAGAAGGCCTGGGTCGATCTGATCTTCGAAGGGCCGCAGATGAACCAGATCCTGCTGCGGGATCTGTCCGTGGCGCGGCATCCGCGCGCCAATATCTGAGAGGGCAGGATGCTGGAAGGATCGCGGATCGCGGCCGGGCGTTGGGAAGCTCTGTGGCGGGGGCCGGAGCCCGCCTTCAAGGTGCTGCATCTGGAACGGGAAGTGCCCGGTCTGAGCTGCGCCGCGCTGGGCGAAAACCTCTGGCAGCTGAGCCTGCCGATCCCGCCCGGGCTGTTGTCGGACGGGGTGCAGACCTTTGTTCTGCGCTCGGGCGAGGAACAGGTGGGGCATTTCACCCTGATCGCCGGGCAGCCGCTCGAGGCGGATCTGCGCGCGGAACTGGATCTGCTGCGGGCGGAACTGGATCTGCTGAAGCGGGCCTTCCGCCGCCATTGCGTCGAAAGCGGCGCCTGAGACCGGGGGCGTTGCCCCCGGACCCCGGGATATTTGCGGCACGACAAAAGGTGGATCAGAGCCGGGCGCCGAGCCTTGTGCCCTGATCGATTGCCCGTTTCGCATCCAGCTCGCCCGCGACATCGGCGCCGCCGATGACATGGGGGGTGAAACCCTGCGCCGTCAGCGCTTCGGCCAGGCTGCGCTGGCTGTCCTGTCCCGCGCAGAGCACCACCGTATCGGCCTCGATCAGCGTCGGGTTTTCGCGCCCGGGGCCGAAGCTGATGTGTAGGCCCTCGGCGGTGATGCGTTCGTAATTGACCCCGCCGAGCATCTTCACGCCCTTTGCCGCCAGCGCCGCGCGATGGATCCAGCCCGTCGTTTTCCCAAGATGACGGCCGGGCTTTTCCGGTTTCCGCTGCAGCAGCGTCACCCTCCGCGCGGGCGGGGTGGGGGCGGGCTCGGCCAGCCCGCCCGGGCTTTGCGCCGGATCGCCGACGCCCCATTCGCGCCGCCAGTCCTCGGGGTGGAGCGTCGGGCTGTCCGTCACGGTCAGGAATTCGGCGACGTCAAAACCGATACCGCCCGCGCCGACGACCGCGACCCGCGGCCCGGCGACGGCCTTGCCCGAGAGCAGATCGGCATAGCTGACGGCCAGCTCTTCGCCCGGAATGCCGGGACGGCGCGGGGTGACGCCGGTGGCGATCACCACCTCGTCAAAGCCGCCCAGCGCCGCCACCGTCGCTTCGGTCTTGAGCCGCAGGCTGACCCCGGCACGGGCCAGCATGGTGGCGAACCAGTCGGTCAGGCCGTGGAATTCCTCCTTGCCGGGGATGGTGCGGGCCAGCCGCAACTGCCCGCCGATTTCGGCGTCCTTCTCGAAGAGCTTCACCGCATGGCCGCGCTCGGCCGCGGCGATGGCGCAGGCCATGCCGGCGGGCCCCGCGCCGACGACGGCGATGCGTTTCGGGCTTTCGGCAGGGGTCAGCAGCAATTCGGTCTCATGGCCCGCGCGCGGATTGACCAGGCACGACGAAATCTTGCCGGAAAAGGTGTGGTCCAGGCAGGCCTGATTGCAGCCGATGCAGGGCGCGATTTCCGCCGCACGGCCGCTGGCCGCCTTGGCGACGAAATCGGGATCGGCGAGGAAGGGCCGCGCCATCGAGACCATGTCGGCCTGACCGGCGGCAAGGATCCCTTCGGCCACTTCGGGGGTGTTGATCCGGTTCGAGGTGATGACGGGGATGCCGACTTCGGGACGCAGCCGCGCCGTCAGCCAGGAGAACGCCGCCCGCGGCACCGAGGTGGCGATCGTGGGCACCCGCGCCTCGTGCCAGCCGATGCCGGTATTCAGCATCGTCGCCCCCGCGGCCTCGATGGCCTTGGCCAGCACCACCACCTCGTCCCAGGTCGAGCCCTCGGGGACCAGATCGATCAGCGAGATGCGGAAGATCACGATGAAATCCGGCCCGACTGCGGCGCGCACGCGCTTCATCACCTCGACCGGCAGGCGCATCCGGTTTTCGTAACACCCGCCCCAGTCGTCGGTCCGGCGATTCACGTGGCGGACCAGGAACTGATTGAGGAAATAGCCCTCCGAGCCCATCACCTCGACGCCGTCATAACCCGCCTCGCGGGCGCGGGCGCTAGCGGTGGCGATGTCGGCAATCTGTTTCTCGATGCCCGCCGCATCCAACTCCTTTGGTGCAAAGGGCGAGATCGGCGATTTCACCGCCGAGGCCGAAACACACTCCGGTCCATAGGCATAGCGGCCCGCATGCAGGATCTGCATCGCGATCCGCCCGCCCGCATCATGCACCCGCTCCGTCACCAGCCGGTGGTGGGCGATGTCCGCGGCGGTGAACAAACCCGCCGCGCCGGGAAACACGCCCCCCTCGCGGTTCGGCGCCATCCCCCCCGTCACCATCAGCCCGACCCCGCCGCGCGCCCGCGTCGCGTAGAATTCGGCCACCCGGGCCCAGTCGCCGGTCTCTTCCAGGTTCGTGTGCATCGAGCCCATCAGCACGCGGTTGGGCAGCACCACATGACCCAGATCGAGCGGCGCCAGCAGATGCGGATAATGGCTCATCACGTCCTCGCGTTTTGGCTCTCATTTTCGGCCACCTTACAAGCGCCGCCCCCCCTGTCACGGCAAACGCGACGTCATTGTCTTCATCTTGCCCGAAATACCTCGGGGTGAGCCCGCAGGGCGAGGGGCAGAGCCCCTTTCCCGCCAAGACGGGCAACAATCGTTTCCCCGCCTTGACCGAACTTTGCAATTTCCCCCGTATTGTCCCGTAAGCGTCCAAATTGCGCCCGAATTCAATCCGATGACTTGGGCAAGCGCGAAACATTCCCGATGGGTGACCGATGGACCGTCTGACCGAAATGGAAGCCTTTGCCACGGTGGTGGATCAAGGTGGCTTCACCGATGCCGCCAAGAAGATGGGGATTTCCAAATCGGCCGTGTCGAAACATGTCTCGGCGCTGGAGGCGCGGCTGGGCGCAAGGCTGCTCAACCGCACGACGCGGCGGGTCTCGCCCACGGAAATCGGGCTCGCTTATTACGACCGCGCCCGGCGGGTGCTGAATGACGCCGGAGAGGCCGATGCGCTGGTCACTTCGATGCAGGTGGCGCCCTCGGGGCTTTTGCGGATTTCGGTCGCGACCGATTTCGGGGTCAATCTGCTGTCCCCGGTTCTGGGCGATTTCCTGCAGGAATATCCGGAAGTGACCGTCAACATGGTGCTCAACAACCGCTATGTCGAGCTGATCTCGGAAGGGTTCGACATGGCGATCCGGGTGGGCGAGCTGGAAGACAGCACGCTCAAGGCGCGCAAGCTGACCGAGACGGCGAAGCGGATGATCGCCTCGCCGCGCTATTTCGAGAAATACGGCCGCCCGACGAAGATCGACGATCTGAACGATCACAAGCTGCTGCATTATTCGAACCAGTCGAACGGCAATGTCTGGAAGATCACCGCGCCTTCGGGCGAGCGGCGGCAGGTGCGCTCGGCCGGCTGGCTGACGGTGAATGACGGCCAGTCGCTGCTGCATGCCGCCATCGCCGGGCTTGGCATCGCCTATCTGCCCAGCTTCCTTTACGCCGATGCGATGAAAAAGGGTCAGGTCGAAGAGGCGATGCCCGATCTGCCGATGGAGACGCTCGGCATCTACGCCGTCTATCCGCCGGGCCGCTTCACCCAGCCCAAGGTCCGGGCTTTCATCGATTTTCTGGCCGAGACCTTTGCCGACAAGGGGCCCGACAACTGGTAGGTTTCCGTTCCTCCCACGGTGCCCTTCCGTCCGGCGCCGTCACCTTGGGGTCGAGGCGAGCACCGCTTCGACCCTTCTGTTTTTGTCGCGCCCCTCGGGTGTGAGGTTCGAGCTCCGCGGCGACAGCCAGCCCGCCCCTTCGGCGCTCAGCTGCCCGGCCGGAACGCCCAGCTTCTCGATCAGCCGCTTGCGCACCGCCGCGGCCCGATCGCGCGAGAGCGCGATATTCGCGGCCAGCGCGCCGGAATTGTCGGTGTGCCCCACAAGCGCGATCCGCGCCTCGGGCCGGGTCGCCAGATAATCGGCCAAAGCCGAAAGCGAGGCAAAATCGCCCTCGGCCAGTTGCGATGCGCCGCTGGCGAAGACCAGATCGTCCAGCGCCACCTTGCCCGCGCGCTCCAGCGCCTTGGCCAGATCGGCGGCGGGGCTTTCGGGTTCCGGGCTGGGCTGCGGCGCGGCCAGATCGTTGCCGGGCGTGACCGGGGTGGCGTCTTCGGCCGTCATCGTCGTCAGATGCACGAAGCCCGATTCCGACGAGCGCGACACCGTCAGCGCGATCCAGTCATTGCCGTTCTGCGCCGCCAGATAGCGGAAGTCGCCCAGATCGACATGCATTTCCGGTTCCGGGATCAGATCCAGCGCATAGCGGAAATCGAAACCGCCGCAGGCATCGGTTTCGCATTGATACATCAGGATATAGCCCGCCGCCGCGATCTGGTCGCGCAGCGGCGCCAGGATTTGCAGCGTCGTCTGCTGATTGCCGCGCAGCCGCCAGGCCGTGTCGGACCGCGCCCCTTCCAGCGCGCTGCGCGCCATCGTGTCCGCGCGCCAGGGCCCGATCGGCAGCCCGTAGGAGGTCGCGGCCTGGCTTCGCTCGGCCGAGATCGCGGCGCCTTGCGGCAGGGTCAGGGCCAGCGGATCGGCCTGCGCGGGCAGGGCGGCCAGCAAAAATGCTGCGCAGAAAAAACGTCTCATGTCCGGGTCTCGCGGCGGTAATGATAGGCGCAGACGGGCGTCAGTCCGAGGTCGCGGTAAAGCGCCAGCGCCGCGGTATTCGCCCGAGTGACGACAAGGCTCAGGCGGGTTGCCCCCTCCGCGGCGGCCCAGCGGCAGGCCTCGGCCAGGATCGCGCGGGCAAGGCCCTGACGGCGAAATTCCGGCGCGACAACAAGGGCATGCAGCATCGCGATGCGGTCATGGATGGCGACAAAGGCCGCCCCGGCGGCGCGGTCGCGGCTGCGGCCAAGGACGGCGGCTTTCGGCGTGCTTGCGCGGTCGAGGATCGCCTGCCGCGCCGGGCCGATGCCGTTTTCCGCCCAGATCTCGCGGGCGATGGCCAAGGGCGGCCAATGCGCGAAGGCGGTGACGGGCGGCACGTCGCGGGGCAGGGCGGCCAGATCGGCCATCAGGATCACCACCGGATCAAAGGCCTCGAAGCCCCGTTCGGCCAGCGCCGCATCCAGCGCCTCCTGCCCGGGGCGGAGCATGAATTTCGGCTCCTGTCCAAGATCTCGCTGCGCAGCGATGGCGGCGTCGATGTCGGCGTTTGCAAGATCTCCGATCAGGCTTGCCGCACTGACGCGCGCGCCGCCGCCCCGGCCTTCGCGGATCAGAAAGCCGCCCGCCTGCCGGACCGAGGCCGCGGGCCATGTGGCGTCGATGACCTCGAACAGCGGATCGGTCATCGACCCTCCGGGAAAGCGTCTTGCAGTGCGGCAAAGGCGGCGTCCAGCGCCGCGGGCTCGGTCGAACGGGCGACAAGGTTGGTGCCGTATTGCCCCTCGGTGACGAAAGGATAGGAGCCGAAGGACACGGCCGGATGCGCCGCGGCCAGATCGCGCAGCGCATCGGCGATGGCGGCTTCGGCCACCATCATCTGCCAGTTGCGCGACAACAGCGGCTGCCCGCCCGCAAGCCGCGGCAAGAGCCCCGCCACCATCGCCTGAAAGATGTTCGGCACCCCCGCCATGACGTGGCAATTTCCGATGCTGAACCCGGGGGCGCCCGAGACCGGATTGTCGATCAGGCTGGCGCCTTCAGGGATGCGGGCCATGCGCAGCCGGGCCTCGGTGAACTCCACCCCGCGGGCGGCGTAATGGGCGGCAAGGATCGCCCGGGCGTCGTCGCGAATGCCGATGCTGCGCCCGAAAGCCTCGGCCACGGCATCGGCGGTGATGTCGTCATGCGTCGGCCCGATGCCGCCGGAGGTGAACAGATGATCATGCGTCCCGGAAAGCTCCCGCACTGCGGCGACGATGGTCGGGTGATCATCCGAAATCACCCGGATCTGCCGCAGATCGAAGCCCGCCTTGACCAGTTCCCCCGCCAGATGATGGGCGTTCCCCTCGCGGGTGCGGCCGGTCAGGATCTCGTCGCCAATGATCAGGATCGCGCAGGTGGGATTGGGCATGGGGCTCCTCCTTGGGCCACGGTATAAGGGGCGCGGGCCTTGCGGAAAAGCCCGGGTCTGGCCAAGCCGCGGATTTGTGACTATCTAGGGGCGATTGAACAGGAGAGTGCCCGTGAACGACGCAAAACCCCGCCTGACCAAGGATGGCATCCGCATTTACGACCGTGCCGATTTCGCGGGGATGCAGGCGGCGGGCAAGATCGCGTCGCAGATCCTGGACGAAGTCGCGCCGATGGTGGTGCCGGGGGTGACGACCGGGGCGCTCGATGATTTCATCCGCAACCGGGTGACGGAACTGGGGGCGGTGTCGGCGACGATCGGCTATCGCGGTTACAAGCATGCGTCCTGCATCTCGGTGAACCATGTGGTCTGCCACGGCATTCCGGGGACAAAGGTCCTGACCGATGGCGACATCCTGAACATCGACGTGACGGTGATTCTGGAGGGCTGGTTCGGCGACACCTCGCGGATGTATGTGGCGGGCAATCTGACCCGCAAGGCGGAGCGGCTGATTCAGGTCACCCATGATGCGCTGATGCTGGGGATCGAGCAGGTGAAGCCGGGCAACACCTTTGGCGACATCGGCCATGCGATTCAGGCCTATGTCGAGGCGCAACGGATGAGCGTCGTGCGCGATTTCTGCGGCCACGGGCTGGGCCGGGTCTTCCACGCGCCGCCGAACGTGCTGCATTACGGCCGCAAGGGTGCGGGCGCGGTGCTGGAGGAAGGCATGATGTTCACCATCGAGCCGATGGTGAACCTGGGCCGCCCCGAAACCAAGGTGCTGTCGGACGACTGGACCGCGGTCACCCGCGACAAGTCGCTGTCGGCGCAGTTCGAACATTCGGTGGGCGTGACCGCCGACGGCTGCGAGATCTTCACGCTGAGCCCCGCGAACCGGTTCCACCCGACCTGGGGCTGAAGCTGCGCCTGTGACGGGCCGGGGAGGGGGCGCTGCCCCCGCTGCTGCGCAGCCCCCCCGGGATATTTGCACCAAGGTGAAACGGGTGGCGGGTCAGTCGTATTTGCGCAGATCCTCGATCACCTTGCCGTCGTTGGGCAGGCTGCCCGGGGCGACAAGCTCGACCGTGCCCTTGAGTTTCAGCGCCTCGATGACGCCCGTGGCGTAACGCGCGGGGTCGCGGGCCTCGGTTTCGATCCGCACCGTCATTGCGTCCATCTCGCCCTCGCGGGTGGCGATGACGCGGGCGCGGGTGACCTCGGGGTGGGCGGCGACGAAGGCCGCGACCTGTTCGGGGCGCACGAACATGCCCTTGATCTTCGTCGTCTGATCGGCGCGGCCCATCCAGCCCTTGATGCGCAGGTTGGTGCGCCCGCAAGGGGACATCCCGGGCAGGACGGCGCTGAGATCGCCGGTGGCAAAGCGGATCAGCGGATAATCGGGGTTGAGCGTGGTGACGACAACCTCGCCCACCTCGCCCGGGGGGACCGGATCGCCGGTGCCGGGGCGAACGATCTCGACGATCACGCCCTCATCGACGATCATCCCCTCCAGCGCCGGGCTTTCATAGGCGATGTTGCCCAGATCGGCCGTCGCATAGCATTGCAGGCAGGCGATGCCGCGGTCGGCATATTCCTTGCGCAGGCTCGGGAACAGCGCCCCGCCGCCGACCACGGCGCGGCTGATCGTCAGCGCCTCGTTCATCTCGGCGGCCTTGTCGAGGATCACCTTCAGGTAATCGGGCGTGCCTGCGTAAACCGTCGTGCCGATATCGACGGCGGCGCGGACCTGCAATTCGGTCTGGCCGGTGCCCGCGGGCAGGACGGCGGCGCCCACGGCCCGCGCGCCGGATTCAAAGATCATCCCGGCGGGGGTCAGGTGGTAACCGAAGCAGTTCTGCACGATGTCGCCCGGGCCGACGCCCGCGGCATGCAGGAAGCGCCCCATCCGCCACCAGTCCGCCGAGGTTTCCCCGGGTTCATAGATCGGGCCGGGGCTTTGGAAGATATGCGCGAAGCCGCGCGCGGTGCGCGGCGTCATGCCGCCGAAGGGGGGGGATTTCTTCTGTGCGCTGCTCAGGTCGGATTTGCGCAGCACCGGCAGTTTCGCCAAAGCGTCAAGCGAGGTGACGGCCGCCGCATCGACCCCCCCCAGATGCGCTGCCAACCCCGGCGCCGACAGCGCGCGCGCCACCGCCTGCGGCAGATCGCGGCTCAAGGCCGCCGCGCGTTCATCGGCGGAACGGGTTTCCAGAACATCGTAATAGCGGCTCATCGCGGCGCCTTTCTGCGGCTTGTCCGAAGAATGCTGCGGTGCAGAATGCTGCGCAGCAAATGTTGTTGATCAAACGGTTGTCAGGCAAGCCAGCGCTTGCGGCGGCGATAGGAGCGGACATCGCGAAAGCTTTTGCGGCCGTCATCCGACATGCCCAGATAGAATTCCTTCACATCCGGGTTTTCGCGCAATTGCGGTGCCGGGCCGTCCATCACCACACGGCCGCTTTCGAGGATATAGCCGTAATGCGCATAGCGCAGCGCGACGTTGGTGTTCTGCTCGGCCAGAAGGAAGGTCACGCCTTCGCCCTCGTTCACCGCCTTCACGATCTCGAAGATCTGCTCGACCAGCTGCGGCGCCAGCCCCATCGAGGGTTCGTCCAGAAGGATCGTTTCCGGCCGCGACATCAGCGCCCGGCCCATCGCCACCATCTGCTGCTCGCCGCCCGAGGTATAGCCCGCCTGCGATTTCCGCCGCTCCTTCAGGCGCGGGAAATAGGCATAGACCATCTCCAGATCGCGCGCGATCGCGGCGCGGCCATCCTTGCGGGTATAGGCGCCGGTGAGCAGGTTTTCCTCGACCGTCAGGTGCTCAAAACAATGCCGCCCCTCCATCACCTGGATGACGCCCTTGCGCACCAGATCGGCGGGGGACATGTCCTGCACCCGCTCGCCGCGGTAAAGGATCGCGCCCTTCGTCACCTCGCCGCGTTCGGAGTGCAGAAGGTTCGAGATCGCCTTCAGCGTCGTCGTCTTGCCCGCGCCATTGCCGCCCAGAAGCGCGGTGATCCCGCCCTTGGGCACCGACAGGCTGACGCCCTTCAGCACAAGGATGACGTGGTTGTAGATCACCTCGATGTTGTTCACTTCAAGGAGCGTCTCGGTCTTGGCGGCATCGAACATGGTCATCCTCCGGGGCGAAATCCCCCGGCCCGAAGGCCGGGGGCAGGGGCTTACTTGCAACGCTCGGCGATGCCGGATTCCTTGGCGAAAGCGGCCGAGTCCTCGGCGATCAGCGGATCGAGCACCTCGGCATCGGCCTCGATCCAGTCCGAGACGGCGGACCATTTCTTCGCCGAGGCATCCCATTGCAGGATCATCGCCGTGCCCGGGCCGCCGTGATCGGCGCAGCTGGCGGCGATCGGCTGGGCAAAGCCCGGCAGGCCAAGCTCGGTCAGACGCGCCTCGGTCAGGTTCAGGGTCTCAAACCCGTCGCGGACCTCCTCGGGCGTCACCGAGGCCTTGCCGGTCTTTTCCTGCGCGGTGCGGATCGCTTCGGAAATGATCATCGCCGCATACATCCCGCGCGAATAAAGCACGGTGCCCAGCTGATCGCCCGCCCCCGCCGCCTTGCCCGCGTCGAAGACATATTTCTTCAGATCGGCATAGATCGGATACTCGGCGCCGACGCCGTGGAAGCTGATCGACTTGTAGCCATTCGCCCCCGCGCCCGCCGGGCCGACGTCGTTTTCAGAGCCCGACCACCAGATCCCCATCATGTGATCCATCGGGAACTTGATGTTCACCGCCTCCTGGATCGCGACCTGGTTCATCACGCCCCAGCCATACATGATGACATAATCGGGCTTGTCGCGGCGGATCTGCAGCCATTGCGATTTCTGCTCCTGCCCGGGCGGATCGACCGGCAGCAGCGACAGGGTGAAGCCGTGCTTCTTCGCCAGTTCTTCCAGCGTGCGGATCGGTTCCTTGCCATAGGCCGAGTTGTGATAGACCAGCGTGATCTTTTTCCCGGTCAGATCGCCGCCGTTTTCCGCCAGCATGTATTTCACCGCGACCGAGGCGCCGTCCCAGTAGTTGGCCGGATAGTTGAACACCCATTCGAACACCGCGCCATTCGCGGCCGAGGTGCGGCCATAGCCCGGGGTATACAGCACATGGTGATCCGCTGTGACCTTCGGGATCAGCTGATAGGTGATCCCGGTCGAGAGCGGGTTATAGGCCAGCGCCGCCTGTCCCTTGGTGCTTTCATAGCATTCGACGCCCTTTTCGGTGTTGTAGGCGGTCTCGCATTCCGGCACGGCGACCTTTTCACCGCCGATGCCGCCGTCGCGCTCGTTCAGCAGCGTGAAGTAATCGGCGAAACCATCGGCATAGGGGATGCCGTTCGCGGCATAGGAGCCGGTGCGATAGCTCAGGTTCGGCACCGTCAGATCGGCCAGAGCGGGGCCGGTCGTGGCCAGCATGGCCGCCGCCGCAAGGGCTGCAAAGCTCTTTTTCATACGTCTATCCTCCCAGTAACGTATTGTTTGTTTTCAACCGGTTGCCCGGGTCTTTCCCGGCCCCTCAATGTGGGAAGGGCCAAAGTCTCAGTTTTTCCTTGGCAATGCGCCACAGCTGCGCCAGCCCGTGCGGTTCGACGATCAGGAAAACCACGATCAGCGCACCGACGATCATCAGCTCCAGATGCGCGGCGACATCGGTGGGCCAGCCCAGGCCGCCGACCAGCACGTTCTTGAGAAACACCGGCAGCAGGACCAGGAACGCCGCCCCGGCAAAGGAGCCGAAGATCGAGCCGAGCCCGCCGATGATCACCATGAACAGCACCAGGAACGATTTGTTGATCCCGAAGGCCTCGCCCACCTCGGCCGCGCCGAGGTAGACCGAGAACAAAAGCGCCCCGGCGATGCCGATGAAGAAGGACGAGACGGCAAAGGCAGTGACCTTGGCGGACAGCGGATTGACCCCGATGATCTCGGCGGCGATGTCCATGTCGCGAATGGCCATCCATTTGCGCCCGATGGTGCCGCGCGTCAGATTGCGCGCCATCAGGGCGACAAGTGTCAGGAGGACGAGACAGAACAGGTATTTCGCCGCCGCCGTCGTCTGCGCCCCGGTGATGAAGACGCCGAACATGGTGCGGTCGGGCGCGGTGATCTGGCCGGACGCGGAATAGTTGTAAAACCACGGCACCTTGTTGAAGAGCCAGACGAGGAAGAACTGCGCCGCTAGCGTCGCGACGGCCAGATAAAAGCCCTTGATCCGCAAGGACGGCAGGCCGAACAGCACGCCGACGCAGGCGGTGATGCCGCCCGCCAGCAGGACGTGGATCAGGATCGGCACCTCGGGAAAGGCGGTCATCAGCTTGTAGACCGCATAGGCGCCGACCGCCATGAAGCCGCCGGTGCCAAGGCTGACCTGCCCGGCATAGCCCACAAGGATGTTCAGCCCGATCGCCGCGATCGCATAGATCAGGAAGGGCACGAAGACCGCATTCGCCCAGTAATCGTCGATGAAAAAGGGCACGACGCAATAAGCTGTTGCCAGCGCCGCGAAATATCCCATCCGGTCCAGACGGATCGGAAAGGTCTGGCTGTCGGCGCGGTAGCTTGTCTTGAAATCGCCTGCTTCGCGGTAAAACATCAGAGCCTCCCCCCGGTGATGGCACGGGGAAGGCTGCTGGGCGCCCCCGTCAGATGTCGCGGCGCACGCGCATCCAGGACCAGAGGCCGGCCCCGGCCCCGAAGGCCGCAAGGATCATGTTGATGGTGCGGGTCGAGGCCGGCTCGTCCGGCGGTGCGGCCAGCGCGATCCAGCCGAAGGTCAGGGCAGAGGCCCAGCCGATGGTGAAGGCGACGGAACAGGCTTTTCTGGTCATCGATATGGGGCCCCCCGTCCCCGGGCGCCTCCTCAACCGCAAGGGGCGCGTGATGCAGTGCGTGTCCCCGGCAGGAATCATCCCAGCGCGCCGGATCGCTGACAGAATGTCGCACCTTGTCCCCCTGTTCAACCCTAATCTGCGTCAAAGTGTCCATTTTAGTTTACACCCTCTCGATGATCCGCTCGCCGAACAGGCCCTGCGGCCGGAACACGAGGAAGATCAGCGCCAGCACATAGGCGAACCAGTTTTCGGTGGCGCCGCCGATCATCGGACCGATGAAGAACTCGAACAGTTTCTCGCCCATGCCGATGATCAGCCCGCCGACGATGGCGCCGGGGATCGAGGTGAAGCCGCCCAGCATCAGGACCGGCAGCGCCTTCAGCGCGATCAGCGAGAGCGAGAATTGCACCCCGGATTTGGAGCCCCACATGATCCCGGCCACCAGCGCGACAAAGCCCGCGATCGACCAGACCAGGATCCAGATGAAGCGCAGCGAGATGCCCACCGAAAGCGCCGCCTGATGGTCGTCGGCGACGGCGCGCAGCGCCCGGCCCTGTTTCGAATACTGGCTGAACACGGTCAGGGCCGCCACCAGCGCCACGGACACCACGGCCGCGACGATGTCGAGATTGTCGATGAAGAAGCCATAGCCGAACCAGGCGCCGGTCAGGCTTTCCACCGTCTCGTTGATCCCCTGCGGCAGGCCGACATCCAGCGTCTTGATATCGGCGCCCCACATCACGTCGCCGAAACCTTCGAGGAAATAGGCCAGCCCGATCGTCGCCATGAACAGGATGATCGGCGCCTGATTGACCAGATGCTTGAGCACCAGTTTCTCGATCGCGATCGCCATGCCCACCATCACGCCGATGGTGAGCAGGATCGCCAGCACCGCGGGCACCTGCCAGCCAAAGGTCTCCAGATGGCCGCCGGTCATTGCATTGATCAGATGCGCGAAGGGCACCTGTCCGTTCTGGATGCCGACCAGCGTCAGCGCCGCGAAAAGCGCCATCACGCCCTGCGCATAGTTGAACACGCCCGAGGATTTGTAGATCAGGACGAAGCCAAGGGCGACAAGCGAATACATCACCCCGGCCATCAGCCCGTTCAGCGCGGCCTCCGAGGCATAGGTCAGCTGCTCAAGCATGGGCCACCCCCAGATAGGCGTCGATGACGTCCTGATTGTTGCGGACTTCCTCGGGCGGGCCGTCGCCGATCTTGCGGCCGTAATCCATCACCACCACCCGGTCGGACAGATCCATCACCACGCCCATGTCATGTTCGATCAAGACCGTCGTCGTGCCGAATTCGTCGTTCACATCCAGGATGAAGCGGCACATGTCCTCTTTTTCCTCGACGTTCATCCCGGCCATCGGCTCGTCCAGAAGCAGGATCTTCGGCTCCGCCGCCAAGGCGCGGGCCAGTTCCACCCGCTTCTTCAGCCCATAGGGCAGGCGCCCGACCGGAGTTTTCCGAATATTCTGGATTTCAAGGAAGTCGATGATCTTTTCGACTTTTTCGCGATGCTCGTCTTCCTCGGCGGCGGCCTTGCCCCACCAAAGGGCCTGGCTGAACAGGCCCGCATGCATCAGCGTCAGCCGCCCGGTCATGATGTTGTCCAGAACCGACATGCCGTCAAAAAGCGCGATGTTCTGGAAGGTGCGGGCAATGCCCAGCCGCGCCACCTGATAGGGTTTCATCGGACCGCGCTTTTCGCCGCGGAACCAGACTTCGCCCTCGGTCGGCACGTAAAAGCCCGAGATCACGTTCAGCATCGAGCTTTTGCCCGCGCCGTTCGGGCCGATGATCGCGCGGATCTCGCCTTCGCGGATGTCGAAGCTGATGTCCTTGATCGCCACCACCCCGCCAAAGCGCAGGGTGATGTTGCGCAGCTCCATCAGCACGGGGCCGATCCGGCGGCCGTCGGGGGTGGTATAGCCTTCGCCCATGTCCTTCATTCCGCGGCCTCTTTCTGCATGCGCGCCTCGGGCGCGACGGTGGCATCCTCGATGCGGAGCGTGGCCCTGATCGCCCCCTTGCGCCCGTCCTCGTAGGTCACTTCGGTTTCGGTGGTGATCCTGTCCCGCCCGTCATAAAGCGCGGCGATCAGATCGGCGTATTTCTCGGCCACGACATTGCGGCGGACCTTGCGGGTGCGGGTCATCTCGCCGTCATCGGCGTCCAACTCCTTGTGCAGGATCAGGAAGCGGTGGATCTGGCAGCCCGAGAGCATCGGATCCTGCGCGACCGAGCGGTTCACCGCGTCGATATGCTCGCGGATCATCGCATAGACCTGGCTGTGACCGGCCAGTTCCTGATAGCTGGCATAGGCGATGTTGTTGCGTTCCGCCCAGTTGCCGACCGCGGTCAGGTCGATGTTGATGAAGGCGGTGCAGCGGTCGCGATCCTTGCCGAAGACCACGGCCTCCAGGATCGAGGGATAGAACTTCAGCTTGTTTTCAACGTATTTCGGTGCAAACAGCCGCCCGTCCGCCATTTTCCCCACGTCTTTCGCGCGGTCGATGATGCGCAGATGCCCGGTGCCGGGTTCAAAGAAACCGGCGTCGCCCGTCGCCACCCAGCCCTCGGCATCCTTGGTCGAGGCCGTGCTTTCGGGATTTCTGAAATATTCGACAAAGGTCCCGGGCGAGCGGTAAAAGACCTCGCCCGTCTCGCCGATCTTCACCTCGACACCGGGGCTCGGCACGCCCACCGTATCGGCGCGCACCTGTCCGTCGGGTTGCTGGGTGATGAAAACCGAGGCCTCGGTCTGGCCGTAAAGCTGTTTCAGATTGATGCCCATCGAGCGGTAGAATTCGAAGATCTCGGGGCCGATCGCCTCGCCCGCGGTATAGGCGACGCGGACGCGGCTCAGGCCGAGCGTGTTCTTCAAGGGCGAAAAGATCGTCACCTCGCCGGTGCGGTAGTTGAAGTAATCGCGCAAAGGCTGCGGATAAAGGTTCAGCAAAGGTCCCCGGGCGTGGAAATGCTTGCGATGCGCGAGCGGGTGGCGCAGCCGCACCAAGGCCAGCCGGACCGCGTTTTCCACCATCGTCTCGACCGAAAAGCCGATCCCCATCGCATAGCGCCAGGCCCAGCGCCAGCGCCGCCGCAGCGTCGGTTTCGAGCGTTTCACCCGATACCGCGGCATCCCGTAGGTTTCCCCGGTGGTCTTGGCGAAGTCCATGAAATGCTTGAACAACCCATGTTTCAGATCGCCCGCGTCCTCCATCCGGATCATCACGTTCGTCAGCATGGTCTCAAAGATGCGGGGGGGCGCAAAGAAATAGGTCGGCCCGATTTCGCGCAGGTCGGTCATCATCGTCGCCGGGCTTTCGGGGCAGTTCACGCAAAAGCCCGCCACCATCGCCTGACCGATGGAAAAGATGAAATCGCCCACCCAGGCCATCGGCAGATAGGCCAGCACATCCTCGTCGCAGCCCAGATGGTCAAAGGCGACCGAGGCGCGGGCGGTCTCGATGATGTTGCGGTTCGACAGCACCACCCCCTTGGGCTTGCCGGTCGTCCCCGAAGTGTAGAGCATCACGCAGGTGCTGTCCGCGGTCAGTTCCGCGATGCGCTTGTCCAGCTCGCCTTCATAGCGGAAATGCCCGGCCTTCCCCTCGGCGACGATATCGGCCAGATGGTTCATCCGGGAATGGTCGTATTTCCGCATGCCGCGCTTGTCGGTATACATGACATGCTGGATGTGGTGGATGCGATCCTCGACCTCGACCACCTTGTCGACCT
This sequence comes from Rhodobacter capsulatus SB 1003, assembly GCF_000021865.1. Classification (NCBI taxonomy): domain Bacteria; kingdom Pseudomonadati; phylum Pseudomonadota; class Alphaproteobacteria; order Rhodobacterales; genus Rhodobacter; species Rhodobacter capsulatus. The sequence goes on along the minus strand of NC_014034.1, from coordinate 3,628,115 downwards.
GTTCCTGATCGCCGCAGACCACGAAGCGGGCGCCGCAGTGATCGAGCACATAGGCCATCTCCTCGGCCACGGCGTCCTGATAGAGCGGCACGGGCACCGCGCCGCACATCTGCGCCGCCACCATCGCCCAGTAATGCGCCGGACGGTTGCGGCCGATGATGGCGACGTGATCGCCCCGTTCCACCCCCAGGCTCAGAAACCCCATCGCCATCGCGCGGATTTCCTCGGCCGCCTCGGCCCAGGTCCAGACCTGCCAGATGCCGAATTCCTTCTCGCGATAGGCGGGACGGCTGCCATACCTTTCGACGTTCAGCGCCAGAAGCGCCGGGATCGACTGCGCCGTCGCCCCCTGATCCTGATCTGCCATTCTTCCCCCCTGCACCGGCTTTCCGGCGTGCAGGGCCGCGACTCTTTCCCGACGCGACCCCCGGGATCGAAATTTGCGGTGAATAGTTTCGGGACTTTTTCCCAAACCTTGCGAATCCTTTCCGGTTGAATCCGGCGCTTGCGAAGCGCGCAGAAGGTGCTAGCGATGGGACGGGGAGGACGGGCGATGACCGAGGATGCGCGGGCACGGCTGACGCAGGCGGGGCTGAACCTGATCGGGCAGGCGCTGTCGATCTTTGACAGCGATCTGCGGCTGGCGGTCTCGAACCGGCAATATCAGCTGATGTTCGACCTGCCCGAACATCTGACCGAACCGGGCACCAGCTTTGCCGACACCATTCGCTGGCTGGCCGAACGCGGCGATTACGGCGCCGTGGGCGACATCGGCGCCTGGGTGGCGGCGCGGGTCGAACAGGCGCGGGCCTTCACCCCGCATTACATGGAGCGCCAGCGCGCCAATGGCAGGACCATCGCGGTGGAGGGCGCCCCCCTGGCCGAGGGCGGCTGGATCACCGTCTATACCGACATCACCGAGACGAAGCGGCAGGAGGCCCTGCTGCATGCCCGCTCCGAGGAACTCTCCGAACAGGTCCTGACCCATGCCGAACAGCTTGCGGCGGCAAACCGGGAACTGGCGGCGACGAATGCCGCGCTTGAGGAGGCGCAGCGCGAATTGCGCCGCACCGCCGCGCGGATCCGGCAGGTCACCGAAATGATGCCCGCCCATATCGCCCATATGGGGTCGGATTTCGTCTATACGTTCTCGAACCGGCGCGTCACCTCGGTGATGCCGGGCTCGCTTGATGATCCGGTCGGCCATACCGCCGCCGAGGTTCTGGGCGAGGACACGTTCCGCCGCATCCTGCCCGGCTTCGAACGGGCCTTTGCCGGTGAGGCGAATGTGATCGAGATCACCCATGAACCCTCGGGGCGGCGCATCCGCATCGCGCTGACGCCCGATCGCGGGGCGGGCAACGGGGTGCAGGGCGTCTATATCCTGTCCACCGACGTGACCGAGGAGACTCAGGCCCGGGCGGCGCTGGCGCAGGCGTCCAAACGCGAACTGGCGGCGCAGATCACCTCGGGGATGGCGCATGATTTTGCCAATCTGCTGACGATCATCCTGGGCCTGCAGGGGCGGATGATGCGCATCGAGGGCCTGCCGCCCGAGGGCCGCGATGCCGTGCGGGCGACGCTTTCGGCGGCGCGGCGGGGGGGCACGCTGCTCGACCGGATCGCGGCGATTTCGGGCAAGCGCGAGTTGCGGCCGCAGGCGGTGAACCTGCCTGCGCTGATCGCCGATCTGGTGACGATGGCGGCGCCGACGCTGGGCCCCGCGGTGCTGGTCGATATCGATATCGACGGTCTGCAGGCGCCGATCGTCCTTGATCCCGGGCCGTTGCAGGACAGCCTGCTCAATCTGCTTTTGAACGCCCGCGACGCGATGGGGCCGAAGGGCGGGGCGATCCGGATTGCCGCGCATCCGGTGCAGGACACCTGGGTCGAGGTGCATGTCAGTGACACCGGCCCCGGCTTTTCCCCCGAGGCCCTGGCCCATGCGCTGGATCCGTTCTTCACGACGAAGGGCGGGCAGGGCTCGGGCCTTGGGCTGTCGATGGTCTATGATCAGACGAAACTTGCGGGCGGCACGGTGCGGATCGAGAATTGCGAGCCGGGCGCCTGCGTGAGCCTGCGCCTGCCGCTGCGTCTGGCGGAAACCGATGCGACGCCGATGCTGGTCCTGCTGGTCGAGGATGACCCCGATATCCGGCTTTCGGTGCGCGAGATGCTGCGCGGCCTTGGTCATTCGGTGCTGGAGGCGGGCTCGGTCGAGGAGGCCGAGGCGCTCTCGATCCTGCCGGAGATCGGCCTGATCCTCTCGGACATCCAGCTGGCGGGCGAGGGCACCGGGATCGACCTTGCGCATCATCTGTCGGGCCGGGTGCCGATGCTTTTGATGACCTCGCTGCCGCCGGGCAGTCGGCTGCGCGCCGCCGCGCCCTGCCCGGTGCTGCAAAAACCCTTCGTCGCGGCGGAACTGGCCGCGCTGATCGCCGGAGTGCGCCGATGACCCATTCGCAAGCCCCCCTTGTCGCCGTGCTGGATGACGAGCCCGAGATCCGCCGCATGCTGGTCGATGCGCTGGAAGAGGCCGGGTTCCGCACCAGCGCCTATGCCCGGGCGACGGAATTCGAGGCCGGGCTGAAGCGCTGCCAACCCGATGTCTGTCTGGTTGATCTGGGCCTGCCCGACCGTGACGGTCTGGCGCTGGTGCATCGGCTGGCACTCGAATCGGGGGCGGCGATCATCATCATCTCGGGCCGGGCGCAGGTGCAGGACCGGGTGACCGGCCTTGAACTGGGCGCCGATGACTACATCATCAAGCCCTTCGATCCGGCCGAGGTGGTGGCCCGCATCCGCGCCCGTCTGCGTCGTCCGCGCTCCGAAGCCGCACCGGCGGCGCAGGTCGCGGTCTTTGCGGGCTGGAAGGCGGCCTTCGACCGCTATGTGCTGATCGACGCGCATGGCGCCGAGACGCCCTTTTCCCATGCCGAGGGAGAGGTCTTGCGGCTTTTCCTCGAAAGCCCGAACCGGCTGATTTCGCGGGCGCAAATGCAGGAAAGCCTGGGTGGCGCGGCGGGCGAAAGCTTTGACCGGGCGATGGATGTGCGAATCTCGCGGCTGCGCACGAAGCTTTGCGAAGACCCGAAGAACCCGCGCCTGATCAAGACGATCTACGGCGCGGGCTACATCTTTCTGGGCGAGGTGCGCTGGACGTAAACGGGTCGCACTTTACGGCGGGGCTGCGCGGCATTACCTCTGGACCCGTGAATACGGAGCGCATCATGAAACCTGCCCTTACCCTTTTCCTTGCCGCCCCCCGTGGCTTTTGCGCGGGCGTCGACCGGGCCGTGAAGATCGTCGAGATGTCGCTCGAGAAATGGGGGGCGCCGGTCTATGTGCGCCACGAGATCGTCCACAACAAATTCGTGGTCGATACGCTGGCGGCGAAGGGGGCGGTTTTCGTCGAGGAGCTGGACGAATGTCCGGTCGACCGGCCGGTGATCTTTTCCGCGCATGGCGTGCCGAAGGCGGTCCCGGCCGAGGCCGAGCGGCGCAACATGATCTATGTCGATGCGACCTGCCCCTTGGTCTCCAAGGTGCATCTGGAAGCCGAACGCCACGCCGAGGAAGGCCTGCAGATCGTGATGATCGGCCACAAGGGCCACCCCGAGGTGATCGGCACGATGGGGCAGCTGCCCGAGGGCGAGGTGCTGCTGATCGAGACCGCCGCCGATGTGGCGACGCTTGAGGTGCGCGACCCGGAAAAGCTCGCCTGGATCACCCAGACGACGCTGTCGGTCGATGACACGGCCGAGGTGGTGGCGGCGCTGCAGGCGCGGTTCCCGTCGCTCGTCGGTCCGGGCAAGGATGACATCTGCTACGCTACGACGAACCGGCAGGCGGCAGTGAAGGCGCTGGCCGAGAAGATCGAGGCGCTTCTGGTCATCGGCGCGCCGAATTCGTCGAACTCGAAACGTCTGGTCGAGGTGGGGCGGAACGCCGGTTGCGCCGTCTCGCATCTGGTCGAACGCGCCTCGGAAATCCAATGGGAGGCGCTCGAGGGGCTGACGAAAGTGGGCCTGACCGCCGGGGCCTCGGCGCCGCAGGTTCTGGTCGACGAGGTGATCGAGGCCTTCCGCGACCGCTATGATCTGACGGTGGAGCTTGTCGAAACCGCGAAAGAGCGGATAGAGTTCAAGACCCCGCGGATCTTCCGCCACGACAATTGAGGTCCCATGTCCCCCGAGTTCCTGTTCACGGCTTTCATCGTCTGTCTGGTTCCGGGAATCGGGGTCGTCTACACGCTCTCCTCGACCTTGGGGCAGGGGTTTCGGGCGGGGCTCTGGGCCTCGCTCGGTTGCACCATCGCGACGCTGGTGCATCTGGCCGTGGCGCTGGGGGGGCTGGCGGCGGTGCTGCACACCTCGGCGCTGCTGTTTCAGACGATCAAATATGCGGGCGTGGCCTATCTGCTTTACATGGCCTGGGGCACGCTGAAGGGCACGGGCGGGCTGGCGCTGGAGGCTGCCGCGCCGCAATCGGTGGCGCAGCTGGTCTGGCGCGGGATCGTCTTGAACCTTCTGAACCCGAAGCTGCCCTTGTTCTTCGTGGCCTTCCTGCCGCAGTTCATGGCGGTGAATGACGGGCCTTTCGTGATGGCGGAACTGGGCGTGGTCTTTGCCGTTCTCACCTTCCTGACCTTCCTTGGCTATACCGCGCTGGCGGCCTCCGGTCGGCAGGCGATCCTGAGCCGCCCGGCGGTGATGGCCTGGATGCGCCGGGCCTTCGCGGCCTCCTTTGCGGCGCTGGGCGTCCGGCTGGCTTTCGAGCGCGCCTGATGTCGGATCTTTACGCATGGACGGACGGGGCCTGCAGCGGCAACCCGGGGCCCGGGGGCTGGGGCGTGCTGATGCGCGCGATGGCGGATGGCAAGATCCTGAAGCAAAAGGAGCTTTCCGGCGGCGAGGCCGATACGACCAACAACCGCATGGAGCTGATGGCGGCGATTTCGGCGCTTGAGGCGCTGACGCGGCCCTCGGCGCTGACGATCACCACCGACTCGGCCTATGTGAAGAACGGCATCGAAAGCTGGATGCATGGCTGGAAGCGCAACGGCTGGAAGACGGCGGACAAGAAGCCGGTGAAGAATGTCGATCTGTGGCAGCGGCTGGATGCGGCGCAGGCGCGGCACAAGGTGGTCTGGAAATGGATCAAGGGCCACGCCGGCCATGCGGAAAACGAACGCGCCGATGAATTGGCCCGGGCGGGCATGGCGCCTTACAAGCCCGCCAAGGGCTGAGTGAAACGGTGTTTCGGGCGGGGAAAAGCACCGCTTTTCCCCGCCCGTTGCGACCCCGTCTGCGGCAGGACCGCATCCCCAAGCACGGCAGAGGCCAGCGTCCCGCCCCGGCGGCGCGAAAGCGCCCGCCATGGGCGGGGCGGGCGCTGGCCGAGTGCCTTGGGGCCCTCGGCGGTCACGGGGAGAGGGTGCGCTTGACCTCGGCAATGGCCTCGGTCAAGGATAGCCGCTCATAAAAACCACGGCAGCACCAGCGGCGCCAGGAACGCCGTCAGCACCGCATTCAGCCCCATCCCGATCGAGGCGAAAGCCCCCGCCGTGTCATGCACCTGAAAGGCCCGCGCCGTGCCGATCCCATGCGCCGCCACCCCGGTCGCAAAGCCCCGCGCGCGCCAGTCCCGCAGCCCCAGCCCGTTCAGCATCGGCGTCACGAAAATCGCCCCGATCATGCCGGTCAGCAGCACCAGAACCGCGGTCAGCGTCGGCTGCCCGCCCAAGGCCTCGGAAATCCCGATCGCCACCGGCGCCGTCGCCGATTTCGGCGCCAGCGTCGCCAGAAGCCCGGCCTCGGCCCCGAACATCTTCGCAATCGCCAAAGCCGAGACGATGGCGGTGAAGGACCCGGCCAGCAGCGCCGCCGCAATCGGCACCACCGCCTTGCGGATCGCCTTCAGATTCGCCTGCAACGGCACCGCCAGACAGACCGTCGCCGGACCCAGCATGAAATGAACGAATTGCGCGCCCTCGAAATACTCCCGGTAGGGCGTGCCGGTGATGCCAAGCAGCACGGCCAGAAAAATCACCGCCAGCATCACCGGATTGGCGGCCGGATTGCGCCGGGCCAGCCGATACAGACTGTCCCCCGCCCAATAGGCAAACAGCGTCGCCGTCAGCCACAACAGCGGCTGCGAGGCGAGATAGGACCAGATCAGCGCCGCGTCATTCATCGGGCAGGCTTCCCATCAGTTTCGCGACAAGGGTGAAGGTCACCGCGCCGACGACGATGGCCAGCAGCGTCGAGGCGACCAGCGCCACCGCCAGCGCCGGACCCTGCGCGGCCAGCACCGGCAGATGCGCCACCACCCCCACGCCCGCAGGCACGAACAAAAGCGACAGATGCGACAGCAACCCCTGCGCCACCGGCCGGATCATCGCGCGCAGCCTTTCGCTGGCCGACAACGCCGCCACCATCCCCAGCATCCCCAGAACCGGCCCCGGCAGCGGCAAATGCCCCGCGCGCGAGATCACCTCGCCCGCCAGTTGGAACGCCAGAATGATCGCCAGAGCCGGAACCATCGGAGATTTCCTTGATATTGGTCAGAATTTAGAACCAGTTTAAGCCTGTCGTCCGGCCATGCAAGCGAAAACCCCGTGATTCTGTGGATAAGCTCGGGGGCTCGCCGGAAGGTGAGGGGGGTGGCGTTGACTTGGCCGGTGCCAAAACCCAAACTGGCGGACCCTCAATCTGGAATCGGTGCCCCTTGCGTTTCACCCGCCTGCGACTGAACGGCTTCAAGAGCTTTGTCGACCCGACCGATCTTGTGATCCACGACGGCCTGACCGGCGTCGTGGGGCCGAACGGCTGCGGCAAGTCGAACCTGCTGGAGGCCTTGCGCTGGGTGATGGGCGAAAACCGCCCCACCGCGATGCGCGGCGAGGGGATGGAGGATGTGATCTTTGCCGGTGCCGCCACCCGCGGCGCGCGGCATTTCGCGGAAGTCTCGCTCTCGATCGACAACAGCGAACGGCTGGCGCCTTCGGGGTTCAACGACAGCGATGTGCTGGAAATCGTGCGCCGGATCACCCGCGACGCGGGCTCTGCCTACAAGGTCAACACCAAGGATGTCCGCGCCCGCGACGTGCAGATGCTGTTTGCCGATGCCTCGACCGGGGCGCACAGCCCGGCGCTGGTGCGGCAGGGGCAAATCTCCGAACTGATCAATGCCAAGCCGAAAGCGCGCCGCCGGATTCTGGAAGAGGCGGCCGGGATTTCCGGGCTTTATCAGCGGCGCCACGAGGCGGAGCTGAAGCTGTCCGGGGCCGAGCAGAACCTGGCGCGCGTCGATGACGTGCTGGAACAGCTGGGCACGCAGCTTGCCTCGCTGTCGCGGCAGGTGCGGCAGGCGGTGCGCTATCGCGAGATCGGCAACGAGCTGCGCCGGGCCGAGGGGATGCTGCTGTATCGGCGCTGGCGCGAGGCCGATCTGGCCCGGGCCGAGGCGGAAAACGCGCTGCGTTCGGCGATGATGGGGGCGGCGCAGGCGGAACTGGCCTCGCGCGCGGCGGCCAAGGCGCGGGTGGCGCAGGAAGACGCCCTGCCGCCCCTGCGCGAGGAGGAGACGATTGCCGGGGCGATCCTGCAACGGCTGGTCTTGCAACGCGATGCGCTCTCGGACGCCGAGGCGCAGGCGGCGGCGCGGATCGACAGTCTGAAATCGCGCATCGCGCAGCTGGACCGCGACATGGAGCGCGAAGCCGGGCTGAACCGCGATGCGGGCGAAACCATTGCCCGGCTCGACTGGGAAATGGGCCAGCTGATCAAGGCCGCCGAGGGGCAGGAGGACAAGCTGGAAGCGGCCGCCGAAGCCTCGGCCGAGGCGGCGGCGGTTCTGGCCGAGCGCGAGGCGCTGCTGAGCGAAGGCACCGAGGATGTGGCGCGGCTGGCGGCGCGGCATGGCTCGGTGACGCGGCTGGTGTCGGACAACCGCGCGACCGTGGCCAAGGCCGAAGCCGAGGCGGCGCGGGCCTCGGATGCCGCCGAGACGGCGGCCGAGGCGCTGGAACGGGCCGAGGATGCGTTCGAGGCCGCCCAGAGCGCGCAGGAAGAGGCGCAGGATCAGGCCGAAGCGGCCGAGGAAGCGCTGCTTGCGGCGGATGAGGCGCGCGGGCAGGTGCAGGCGCGCGAAAGCACCGCCCGGGCCGTGCGCTCCGAGGCCGAGGGCGAGGCCGGGGCGCTGCGGGCCGAAGTGGCGGCCTTGGCGCGGCTTGTCGAACGCGAAGCGGCAAGCGGGCATCAGCTGCTCGATCGGGTGCGGGTGAAAAGCGGCTACGAGGCGGCGCTGGGCGCGGCTTTGGCCGATGATCTGCGCGCGCCCGAGGTGGAGGCGGGGGCCCGGTCCGGCTGGGGCGTGCTGCCCGATTACGACGCGGTGCAGCCCTTGCCCGCGGGCGTCGAGCCGCTGTCGGCCCATGTCGAGGTGCCCGCCGTGCTGCGCCGTCGCATCGCGCAGATCGGGCTTGTGGCCGATGCCGCCGAGGGGGCGCGGCTGCAACCGACGCTGTTGCCCGGGCAGCGGCTGGTGTCGCTTCAGGGCGATCTGTGGCGCTGGGACGGCTTTCGCGCCGGGGCCGAGGATGCGCCGACGGCGGCGGCCTTGCGCCTGCGCCAGCTCAACCGTCTGGTGGAGTTGAAACGCGATCTGGAAGAGGTCGCGGCCCGGGCCGAGGGGGCGCGGCAGGCGCATGAGGCGCTCAGCCGGACGCTCGCCGAGGCGACGGCGGCCGATGCCCGCGCCCGCGAGGCCCGCCGGGCGGCCGATACAAGGCTGGCCGAGGCCGGGCGGGCGCTCAGCCGTGCGGAAGCCGATCGCTCGATTTCCGCGGGCAAGCTGGAAGCGGCGCGGATGGCGGTGAAACGCTACGGCGACGAGGCCGGATCAGCGCGGCTCGCCCTGGCCGAGGCCGAGGCGCAGCTGGCGGCGCTGCCCGATCTGGATGCCGCCCGCGGCGAGGTCGAGGCGATCAAGCTGACGGTCGAAGCCGCGCGGGTGACGATGCTGACCCGCCGCGCCGCCCATGACGAGATCCGCCGCGAGGGCGAGGCCCGGTTGCGGCGGCGGCAGGAGATCACCAAGGAAATCTCCGGCTGGCGGCACCGGCTGGAGACGGCCGAGAAGCGGTCTGCCGAACTCGCGTCGCGGCGCGAAGATGCGGTGGGGGAACTCGAAGATGCCGCCGCCGCGCCCGAGGAACTGGCCGCGAAACGCGACGAGTTGAATTCCGCGATCGAGGCCGCCGAGGAGCGCCGGGCGACGGCCTCGGACCGGCTGGCCGGGGCGGAAGCGGCGCTGCGGCAGGCGCAGATGGCGGAACGCGATGCCGAACGCGCCGCCGGTGAGGCGCGCGAGGGCAAGGCCCGGGCCGAGGCGCGGCTGGATGCCGCCCGCGAAACCCAGGCCCATGCCGCCGAACGCATCGAGGAGGCCACCGATCTGACGCCGCAGGCTTTGTTCGACACGCTGGCGGCCGATCCCGAAAAGATGCCCGCTGCCGAAGCGCTGGAAATCGAGGTCGCGCGGCTCAAACGCGCCCGCGAGGCTTTGGGCGCCGTCAACCTGCGCGCCGAGGAAGACCTGCGCGAGGTGCAGGGCGAACATGACGGGCTGGCCAAGGAAAAGACCGATCTGGAAGAGGCGATCCGCAAGCTGCGTTCGGGGATTGCCGGGCTGAACCGCGAGGGGCGCGAGCGGTTGCTGACCGCCTTCGAACAGGTCAACGAAAGCTTCCGCACGCTCTTCACGCATCTGTTCGGCGGCGGCTCGGCCAGTCTGCAGCTTGTGGAAAGCGATGACCCGCTGGAGGCGGGCCTTGAAATCATGTGCCAGCCGCCGGGCAAGAAGCTCTCGACGCTCAGCCTGCTGTCGGGGGGTGAACAGACCCTGACCGCGATGGCGCTGATCTTTGCGGTCTTTCTGGCCAATCCGGCGCCGATCTGCGTGCTCGACGAGGTCGATGCGCCCTTGGATGATGCGAACGTCACCCGGTTCTGCGATCTTCTGGACGAGATGACGCGGCGCACCGACACCCGCTTCCTGATCATCACCCACCATGCGGTGACGATGAGCCGGATGGACCGGCTGTTCGGCGTGACGATGCAGGAACAGGGGGTCAGCCAGCTTGTGTCTGTCGATCTGAAAAAGGCCGAGCAGCTGGTGGCCTGACGGGGCTTGATGCGGAGGGGACAATCGGACAATCCTTGCCGAAAGGAGGCCCCGATGATCCGTCCGCTTCTTCCCGCTTTCATTGCCCTGCTGGCCGCGCTGCCCGCGCAGGCGCAGGTCATGGCCGACCCGGATGTGGTGGCCGCTTTCCTGCAGGATTACGGTCTGAAACCGCAGCCCGGCACCGATGATCAGGGCGATCCGATGCTGTCAAGCTCGGTCGATGACACGAAATTCGACGTCTATTTCTATGGCTGCACCAAGGCGCGGGACTGCAGCTCGGTCGCGTTTTCGGCGGCCTTCCTGACCCCGGAACCGCTGAAATATGCGGTTCTGAACAGCTGGAACCAGAAGGCCCGCTTTGGCCGCGCCTATGTGGATGGCGACGGCAATGCGGTGATCGAATATGATGTCAACCTCGACAAGGATGGGGTGGGGGGCAAGAATTTCACCGACACCATCGACATCTGGCGCAGCTTGCTGGATGACTTCCGCACGCATATCAACTGGTAAGAGGACTTCATGGCATCCGCAATCGAAGCGCGTCTGAGCGCGCTCAACATCACGCTTCCCGACGCCCCCGCGCCCGCCGCGAATTACGTGCCCTTTGTCCGCACCGGCAATCAGATCTTCGTTTCGGGGCAGGTCTCCTCGGGGCCGGACGGCTTCATCAAGGGCAAGCTGGGCGCCGACATGAGCGTGGAAGAGGGCGCCGCCGCCGCGCGTCGTTGCGGTCTGGCGCTGATCGCGCAGGCCCGCGCCGCGGTGGGCGATCTGGACAAGATCAAGCGGGTGGTGAAGCTGGTGGGCTTCGTCAATTCGACCGTCGATTTCACCGACCAGCCCAAGGTGGTGAACGGCTGTTCCGATCTGATGGTCGAGGTCTTCGGCGAGGCCGGTCGTCACGCGCGTTCCGCCGTCTCGGCGGCCTCGCTGCCCTTCGGCGTCGCGGTCGAGATCGAAGCGATCTTCGAGGTCGAATGATGCAGCCCCTGCCCGCGGCTTTCCTGACCCGTCCGATCGCGCATCGCGCGTTGCATGACCGTGCCGCCGGGCGGCCGGAAAACAGCCGCGCCGCGGTGCGGGCGGCGGTGGCTGCGGGCTACGGCATCGAGATCGACCTGCAGCCCTCGGCCGATGGGGTGCCGATGGTGTTTCACGATTACGACCTGCGCCGCCTGACCGGAGTTCCGGGCCGGCTGCGCGGGTTGAGTGCGGCGGAACTGGCCGAGATCCCGCTTTCGGGCGGGGACGAGGGTATTCCGACGTTGGCCGAGGTGCTGGAGATCGTCGCGGGCCGGGTGCCGCTGCTGATCGAGATCAAGGATCAGGATGGCGCGATGGGCCCCGATGTCGGCCCGCTCGAGGCCGCCACCGCGCAGGTTCTGGCGGGCTATGCCGGGCCGGTCGCGGTGATGTCCTTCAACCCGCATGCGGTGGCGGCCTTTCACCGGCACCTGCCCGGCGTGCCGGTGGGGCTGACGACCTCGGCCTATACCGCCGCCGACTGGCCGCTTTTGCCCGCCAAGGTGCGCGCGCATCTGGCGGGCATTCCCGATTACGAGCGGGTGGGGGCGTCCTTCATTTCGCACGAGGCGGCGGATCTGGGCTCGGCCCGGGTCGCGACGCTGAAGGCGCAGGGCGCGGCGATCCTGTGCTGGACGATCCGCACGCCAAAGGCCGAGGCCGAAGCGCGCAAGATCGCGCATAACATCACCTTCGAGGGCTATGAAGCTTGACCCTTTCCCCCTGCGCCCCACCTTTGGGGAAAGATGCGGGGGGAAGCTCTTGGACAGCGTCGAAGTCAACGTTCTGGCAGGGATTTCCTCGGTTCCGGCGGCGGAATGGGATGCCTGCGCCTGCCCCGAGGCCGCGGATGGCGGCCGCCCCCGCGATCCGTTCACCACGCATCGCTTCCTTGCGGCGCTCGAGGCTTCCGGCTCGGTCGGGCCGGGCACGGGCTGGACGCCGCATCATCTGCTGGCGCGGCATGCGGGGGCGGTGATCGCCGTCGCGCCCTTTTACCGAAAAAGCCATTCGCAGGGCGAATATGTCTTCGATCATGCCTGGGCCGAGGCCTGGCATCGCGCGGGCGGCAGCTATTATCCGAAATTGCAGGGCGCCGTGCCCTTCACCCCGGTCACCGGGCGGCGGCTTTTGTGCCGTCCGGGGCAGGAGGAGATCGGGCAGGCGGCGCTGTTGCAGGCGATGGCGGAACTGACGCGGCGGGGGGGCCATTCCTCGGCGCATCTGACCTTTTGCACCGAGGCCGAGGCCGGAGCGGCCAGCTCGGCAGGCTGGCTGCACCGCACCGGCGTGCAGTTTCATTGGGAAAATCGCGGCTATGGCGGATACGAGGATTTCCTGGCCACGCTCGCCTCGCGCAAGCGCAAGGCTTTGCGCAAGGAGCGCACGCGGGCGCAGGATTTTGGCGGCACGATCCGGGCCCTGACCGGCGCGGCGATCGAGGACCGCCACTGGGAGGCGATGTGGGCCTTTTATCTGGATACCGGGGCGCGGAAATGGGGCCGCCCCTATCTGACCCGCGCCTTCTTTGACGCGCTGCACGAGATGCGCGATGCGGTGCTTCTGGTCGTCGCGGAAAAGGACGGCCGCGCCGTGGCCGGGGCGCTCAATTTCATCGGGCGCGACACATTATATGGCCGCTACTGGGGCTGTCTTGAGGACTACGCCTTCCTGCATTTCGAGCTGTGTTACCATCAGGCGGTGGACTGGGCGATTGCGCAGGGCTTTGCCCGGGTCGAGGCGGGGGCGCAGGGCGAGCACAAGCTGGCGCGCGGCTACCTGCCGACGGTGACGCATTCGGTGCATCACATCCCGCATCCCGGCTTCCGCCGGGCCGTCGCCGACTATCTGGAACAGGAGCGCGCGGCGGTGGCCGAGGAAGCCGATGCGCTGGCGGAGCTTGGCCCCTATCGGGAAGAAGAGCGTATTTAATCCAAGAAAAAGCAGCGGGCTTTTCCTGGTCCAAATACGCAAATCCCCCGGGTTGCGAGGGCTGCGGCCGCGGAAAGGGGCGTATTTTTGCCAAGAAGAAGACCGGGGTTTCTTCTTGGTCCAAATACGCCCTGCGCCCCTCGGGTCAGAGCGCCGCGAGCAGGCCTTCGCCCGCCGAAAGTTCGCAGACGCCCGGGCTTTCCTCGCGGTTCAGCACTTTCACCACGCCATCTTCCACCAGCATCGCATAGCGGGCCGAGCGGTCGATCAGCCCGACCGGCGGCGCGGAAAACGCCATGCCGATCGCCTTGGTGAAGGCGGCCTCGGCATCGGCGAGCAGGGTGATCCCGGCGGCGGTGGCCCCCGTCGCCTCGCCCCAGGCGGCCATGACGAAGGGATCATTGACCGAGACGCAAAGGATCTCGTCCACGCCCTTGGCGCCGAATTGCGGTTTGGTGCGGATGAAGCTGGGCACATGGGCGGTGGTGCAGACGCCGGTATAGGCGCCCGGCACGGCGAAGATCACCACCTTGCGGCCCGCGGTCAGCGCCGCCAGATCGACCGCCTCGGGGCCATTGGCGCCGATCTTCAAAAGCGTTGCCGCGGGAAGTTTCTCCCCAACCGTCAGTGTCATTGCGTTCTCCCTTCGCTTGGCACGGGCTGTGCATCAGGGATATAGGGGCGGGAAGGGACATGACCAGAGGAAGAGCATGAGCGGCATCGTGATTGTGGGCGGCGGGCAGGCGGCGGCCTCTCTGGCGGCGAAGGCCCGGGCTTTGGGATACGACGGCGACGTGACCATTCTGGGCGAGGAGCCGGTGCCCCCCTATCAGCGCCCGCCGCTGTCCAAGGCCTATCTTCTGGGCGAGATGCCGCTGGAGCGGCTTACGCTGCGCGGCGATGACTGGTATGCGGCGAACCGGGTGACGCTGCGCGTGGGCACCCGGGTCACCGGCATCGACCGCGCCGCGAAAGCCGTGCTGATCGGCGACGAGCGGTTGCCTTACGATCATCTGGCGCTGTGCACCGGGGCGGTGCCGCGCCACCTTCCCGCCGAGATGGGGGCCGAGGGGCTTTCGGGCATCTACACCCTGCGCGATCTGGCCGACACCCAGGCGATGGCGGATGAATTCGTGCCCGGGCGCAATCTGGTCGTCGTGGGCGGCGGCTATATCGGGCTTGAAGCTGCGGCGGTGGCCTGCAAGCGGGGCCTGACCGCGAAGCTGGTGCATACCCGCGCCCGCATCCTGCGCCGCGTCGCGGGGGTGGAAACGGCGAATGCGATCCGCGAGATGCACCGGGCGCATGGGGTCGAGATTCTGGAAGACATCGGCATCACCCGGGTGCTGGGCGAGGGCCGGGTAAGCGGCGTCGAACTGGCCGATGGCCGCATCCTGCCCGCCGATTTCATCGTCGTCGGCATCGGGGTCGATCCGCGCACCGATCTGGCCGCAGCGGCGGGGCTTTTGATCGACGAGGGGATCGCGGTCGATGAATTTGGCCGCACCAGTGACCCCTCCATCTGGGCGGCGGGCGATTGTGCCGCGCTGCCGGGGCCCGAGGGGCGGATGCGGATCGAATCGGTCGGCAATGCGATCGACATGGGCGAGTTGGTGGCGGAAAACATGCTGGGCGCGGGCAAGGCCTATCAGCCGAAACCCTGGTTCTGGTCGGATCAGTTTGCCTCGAAGCTGCAGATCGCGGGTCTTTGCACCGGCCATGACCGGGTGGTGACCCGCACCGCGGAGGGACAATCGTTCTGGTATTTCCGCGAAGGTCGGCTGATTGCGGTCGATGCGCTGGATGCGCCGCGCGCCTACATGATCGGCAAGCGGCTGATCGAGGGGGGCAAGGCGGTGACGCCCGAACAGGTCGAAATGGCCAGCGATCTCAAGGCGCTGATGGCATGAGAATCATCGGCGGCGAAAAACGGGGCCTGAAACTGGCCGAGGTGGGCGAGGGCGACAGGGCCGCGCATCTGCGCCCGACCACCGACCGGGTGCGCGAGAGCATCTTCAACCTTCTGATCAACGGCACCCATGGCAATCCGATTCCGGGGGCGCGGGTGCTGGATCTGTTCGCGGGCACCGGGGCCTTGGGGCTGGAGGCCTTGTCCCGCGGCGCCGCCCGGGTGGCTTTTGTCGATGACGGCACGGCGGCGCGGGTGCTGCTTCGCAAGAATGTCGAGCTGATGCGGGCGATGGGCGTGACCGACATCTGGCGCCGCGATGCGACGGCCATGGGGCTCTGCCGCGGTGCCGGTTACGGGCTGGTCTTCCTCGACCCGCCCTATGGGCAGGGGCTGGGGGAGAAGGCGCTGGCCTCCTGTCTGGCCAACGGCTGGATCGCCCCCGGCGCGATGGTCGTGTGGGAGGAAAACACCGTGCCGGTCGTGCCGGAACCGCTCGGCCAGATCGACCAGCGCCGCTACGGCGACACCATCGTGACCTTGGCCCGGATGCCCGCATGAGCGTGAAAGCCGTTTTGTTCGACTGTGACGGCGTGCTGGTCGACAGCGAGCCGATGACCTTTCTGGCGCTGCAGGAAGATCTGGCGGCGCATGGGCTGGATCTGACGATCCCGCAGATGGAGGCGTTGTTTCTGGGCGGCACGCTGGAACGGGTGCAGCGGGTGGCGAACGACATGGGCGCGGGGCTGGGGCCCGGCTGGTGCGAGGCGTTTTACGCCCGGCTTTACGCGATGTTGCGCGACCGGGCAGAGCTGATGCCGGGCGTCGAATCGCTGCTTGACCGGCTGGATGCGGCGGGGATTGCCTATGCCGTCGGCTCGAACGGGCGGCGCGCGAAGATGCAGGCCAGCCTTGGCCGCCATCCGGCGCTTTGGGCGCGGCTGCAGGATCGGCTGTTTTCCGGCCAGGATCTGGGCTGCCCGAAACCGGCCCCGGATCTTTACCTGACGGCGGCGGCGTTTCTGGGCGTTGCCCCGGCTGATTGCGTGGTGGTCGAGGACAGCGGCCCCGGGGCGCAGGCGGCGCAAGCGGCCGGGATGCGCTGCCTTGGCTATGCGCCGCAGGGCGATTCCGCGGCGCTGCGGGCGGCCGGGGCCGAGATCTTCACCGATCTGGCCGCGCTGCCCGGATTGATCGGCCTTGCCTGAGGCTGATCCGGACCGCCAAAGAAAAAGACCGCCGGGTTTCCCCAGCGGCCTTTTGAACTGCTCGAAGGCGGCCTCAGCCCTGACGGGCCTTGAAGCGCTTTTGCGTCTTGTTGATCACGTAGACGCGGCCTTTACGGCGCACGATCTGGCAATCGCGATGACGCTGCTTGAGCGAGCGGAGCGAGTTGCGGACCTTCATCGGTCTTCTCCTGTTCGCGGCGACGTGCGCCTTGAAAACGAATGCCCCCGAAGGGGCGGTGAATGGTGGGCGGTACTGGGATCGAACCAGTGACCCCTACGATGTCAACGTAGTGCTCTACCGCTGAGCTAACCGCCCGGAAACTTTCGCCGTTTGCTGCCGCGTCCCCTTCCGTAGCAAGGAACCTGACTGCAACCGCGTCGGTCTGGGGGTCTATAAAAGGAGTCGTTCCGGCTTTCAAGGGCCTTTTGGCAGGAAAAGAATTCGGTGTAGTCTTTCTTTCGAAGGAGGGCCCATGGCCGAGGTTTCCGCATCGATCCAGCCCTATCGGCTGCACCTGCCCGAAACGCTGAGTTCCGGGGTCGTCTTCGCGTCGCCGCATTCGGGCCGCTTCTATCCGGCCGATTTCACCCGCCGCGCCCAGCTTGACCTTTTGCGGCTGCGATCTTCGGAAGATGCCTTTGTGGACAGGCTTCTGACGCGGGTGCCAAAGGCCGGGGCAACGCTGATCGAGGCGGTCTATCCGCGTGCTTTCGTCGATCTCAACCGGGCCGAGGACGAGCTGGATCCGGCGCTGATCGAGGGGGTGACCCGGGGCTCGGGCGGGGCAAGGGTGCTGACCGGGCTGGGGGTGATTCCGCGCGTCGTCGCCGGCGGGCGCGAGATTTTCCGCGGCAAGATCCCGCGCGCCGAGGCCGAAGACCGGCTGGCCCGAATCTGGCGCCCCTATCACGGCCAGCTTTCGGGGCTTCTGTGCGACCGCCATGCCCGATTCGGCCGGGCGCTGCTGTTCGACGTCCATTCGATGCCGAGCGAGGCCGCCAGCGGCGGTCCGGGGCCGGACATCGTGCTGGGCGACCGCTTCGGCGCCTCGGCCCGGGCCGAGACCAGTCTGGCCGTCGAACAGGCCTTTCGCCGCGCCGGGCTGCGGGTGGCGCGCAACAGCCCCTTTGCCGGGGCCTATGTGGCGCAGCGCTACGGCCGCCCCGCCGAGGGGGTCGAGGTGCTGCAGATCGAGATTGCCCGGGCGCTTTACATGGACGAGGAACGGATCGAACCCCTGCCCGGGTTCGACCGTTTCGCCCAGGCGATCGGGGCGGTCTTCGTCGAACTGGCCGATCTGATCCGCGGCGATGCCCGGATGGCGGCAGAGTGATCAGTCTTTGGTCAGGCCGCGGCCCAGCCGGATCGCCTCGGCGCCGAATTTCGCCCGGATCGCATCCGCCGCCCGTTCCGCCGCCGCTCGCGCCGTCGCCTGCGGATCGAGCAGATCGCCGATCGGATCGCGGCCGCCCGCCGGGGACAGGTCGGAATAGCCCGCGCCGATCAGCCGGAACGGCCCCGGCTCGGGCAGGGTCCGCAGCAGCGCCTCGGTCGCGCGAAACAGCGTGTCGGCCAGCTGCGAGGGTTCCTCGAGCCTGACCTGACGGCTGAGCGCGGAAAAATCCCGCCGCCGCAGCTTCAATGTCGCCGTGCGGCCCTCGAGCCCCTTCGCCTTCATCCGCGCGGCGGCCTTTTCGCACATCGTCCACAGGATGTCGGCCAGCCGGTCGCGGTCGGAAATGTCGCTGTCAAACGTGGTCTCGTGCGAGACCGACTTGATCTCGGCATCGGGGATGACGCGGCGGCGGTCGATCCCCTGCGCCAGTTCGTAAAGCCGCAGCCCGGTGGCGCCGAACCGGCTTTCGAGCGCATCCTGACCGGCGCGGCGGATCTCGGCGAGGCTGCGCAGCCCCGCGCGCGCCAGCGCCGCCCGCGTCGCCTCGCCCACGCCCCAGAGGATCGAGGCGGGCTTGTCGCGCA
Organism: Rhodobacter capsulatus SB 1003; assembly: GCF_000021865.1. Taxonomy (NCBI): domain Bacteria; kingdom Pseudomonadati; phylum Pseudomonadota; class Alphaproteobacteria; order Rhodobacterales; genus Rhodobacter; species Rhodobacter capsulatus. The sequence continues at coordinate 3,609,847 of NC_014034.1, read as the reverse complement.
GGAAGGCCTCCGTCTCGGCCCGCCCGATCACCGAAAAGCCGCGCGGCTTGTCGAGATCCGAGGCGATCTTCGCCAGAAACTTGTTGTGCGAGAGCCCGACCGAAGCGGTGACGCCGATTTCGGTCTCGATCTCGCGGATCACCCGGGCCAGGCTGACGGCGGGGGCCGCATGATGCAGCCGGGCGGTGCCGGTCAGGTCCAGAAACGCCTCGTCCAGCGACAGCGGTTCGACGAGCGGCGTGAGCGCGGCGAATTTCGCCCGGATCAGGGCGGAGACCTCGGCATAGCGGTCCTTGCGCGGGCGCAGCACCACCGCCTCCGGGCAGAGCTTGCGGGCCTGAAACATCGGCATGGCCGAGCGGACCCCGGCGATGCGGGCGATGTAGCAGCAGGTGGTGACGACGCCGCGGGTGCCACCGCCGACGATCAGCGGCTTGTCGGCCAGGCTCGGGTCATCGAGCTTTTCGACCGAGGCATAGAAACTGTCGCAATCGACATGGGCGACGGAAAGGGTGAACAGCTCGGGATGACGCAGCAGACGCGGTCGCCCGCAGCGCGGACAGCGTGCGGGGGCGGTGTCGAAGGTGGCAAGGCAATCACGGCAAAGCGCGGGCATGGTGATCAATTCTAACGCAGGACCCGGCCGTGGGGGAGGGGGCGCTGCCCCTCTTTTGGCTGCGCCAAAATTCACCCCCGGGATATCTGAGGCAAGATAAAGGGCAATGCTTTTACCTTGCCCAAATATCCCGGGGGGAGCGAAGCGGGGGCAGAGCCCCCACTCCCGTATCAGTTCAGCACGCGCGGTTCGGTCTGGACGCGCTGGCTGGCCGAGACCTTGCCGCCGACCACCAGCCCGTCGGGACCGGCGGTCACCGGAAGCGTCTCGCCGTCCTTCACCGTCCCGGCCAGGATCAGCTCGGCCAGCGGGTCCTGCAGCGCGCGCTGGATCACCCGTTTCAGCGGCCGGGCGCCAAAGACCGGGTCGTAGCCCTCGTCGGCCAGCCATTTCAGCGCCGCTTCGTCCAGCGCCAGCGCGATCTTGCGCTGCGCCAGCCGCGCTTCCAGCCGCTTGAGCTGGACCGTCACGATCCCGTCCATGTTCTCGCGCGTCAGCCGGTCGAAGATCACCATCTCGTCCAGCCGGTTCAGGAATTCGGGGCGGAAATGCATCCGCACCGCCTCCATCACCTCGGCCTTGGCCTCGGAGCCGTCCGTGCCCTCGGGCAGGCGGCTGAGCGCCTGGCTTCCGAGGTTCGAAGTCAGCACGATCAGCGTCTGCTTGAAATCGACGGTGCGGCCCTGACCATCGGTCAGCATGCCGTCGTCGAGCACCTGCAACAGCACGTTGAAGACATCGGGATGCGCCTTTTCCACCTCGTCGAACAGAACCACCTGATAGGGGCGCCGCCGCACGGCTTCGGTCAGCACGCCGCCTTCGTCATAGCCGACATAGCCGGGCGGGGCGCCGATCAGCCGGGACACGGAGTGTTTCTCCATGAATTCCGACATGTCGATCCGCACCATCGCCGCGTCGTCGTCGAAGAGATAATTCGCGACCGCCTTCGTCAGTTCGGTCTTCCCCACCCCGGTCGGCCCGAGGAACAGGAACGAGCCGAGCGGCCGGTTCTCGTCATTCAGCCCGGCGCGGGCACGGCGCACGGCATTGGCCACCGCGGTGATCGCGGCATCCTGCCCGATCACCCGCTTGTGCAGTTCCTCCTCCATCTTCAAGAGCTTCTCGCGCTCGCCTTCGAGCATCTTCGAGGTCGGAATGCCGGTCCAGCGTTCCACCACCTCGGCGATCTGCTCGGGGCGGACGGCCTCTTCGACCATCTTGCCCTCGGCCACGGTCTCGGCCTCGGCCAGCACCCGTTCCAGCTCCGGGATGCGGCCATATTGCAGCTCGCCCGCCTTGGCGAAATTGCCCTCGCGCTTGGCCTGTTCCAGCGCCGCCCGGGCCTGATCGAGCTGCTCCTTGACCGACCGCGAGGCCTCCAGCATGTCCCGCTCGGCCTGCCATTTCGCCGTCATCTCGGCAGCGCGCTGCTGCACATCGGCCAGATCCTTCTCGAGTTTCTCGAGACGATCCTTCGAGGCGCTGTCATCCTCGCGTCTCAGCGCCTCGGCCTCGATCTGCATCTGCAGGATCTGGCGATCCAGCGCATCAAGTTCCTCGGGCTTGCTGTCGACTTCCATGCGCAGACGCGAGGCCGCCTCGTCGACCAGGTCGATCGCCTTGTCGGGCAGGAAGCGGTCGGTGATGTAGCGATGCGAGAGCGTCGCCGCCGCGACGAGCGCCGAATCGGAGATCCGCACCCCGTGGTGCAGCTCGTATTTCTCCTTGATGCCGCGCAGGATCGAGATCGTGTCCTCGACCGTCGGCTCATTCACCATCACCGGCTGGAACCGCCGCGCCAAGGCCGCGTCTTTCTCCACATATTTGCGGTATTCATCGAGCGTAGTGGCGCCGACGCAATGCAACTCGCCCCGCGCCAGCGCCGGTTTGATCAGGTTCGCCGCATCCATCGCGCCTTCGGATTTGCCCGCGCCGACCAGCGTGTGCATCTCGTCGATGAAGAGGATGATTTCCCCCGCCGCGGCCTCGATTTCCTTCAGGATCGCCTTCAGCCGTTCCTCGAATTCGCCGCGGTATTTCGCGCCCGCGATCAAGGCGCCCATGTCGAGCGCGAGGAGTTTCTTGTTGCGCAAGCTTTCGGGCACGTCGCCGTTGATGATGCGAAGCGCCAGCCCCTCGGCAATGGCGGTTTTGCCCACGCCGGGTTCCCCGATCAGCACCGGGTTGTTCTTGGTACGACGCGACAGCACCTGCATGGTGCGGCGGATTTCATCGTCGCGGCCGATGATCGGATCGATCTTGCCTTCCTCGGCGGCCGCGGTCAGGTCGCGGGCATATTTCTTCAGCGCATCATAGCCTTGCTCGGCATTGGCGCTGTCTGCGGTGCGGCCCTTGCGGATGTCGTTGATCGCGGTGTTCAGCTTTTGCGCCGTCACCGCGCCCGCATCGAGCGCATCCTTGGCGCGGGTGTTCACCATCGCCAAGGCCATCAGCATCCGCTCCACCGGAACGAAGCTGTCGCCCGCTTTCTTTGCCAGTTTCTCGGCCTCGTCCAGAACCCGCACCAGCGCCTGTTCGACATAGACCTGTCCGTCGCCGCCCGAGACTTTCGGCAGCTTCGAGACGAACAGATCGACACTTTCCTGCACCCGGGCGGGCTCGCCCCCGGCGCGCTTGATCAGATTGGCCGAAAGCCCCTGATCGTCATCCATCAGCGCCTTGAGCAGATGTTCGGGCACCACCCGCTGATGGCCCTCGCGCATCGCGATCGTCTGCGCCGCCTGCAGGAAGCCGCGCGACCGTTCCGTGAACTTCTCCATGTTCATCGGGTCTCTCCTTGGTAAAGCCCCCGAGATCCTGGCGCCCACCATGGCACGCCGCTCCCGGGTCTTGCTGCAAAGGTGGTTGGGCGATTTTCGCGGTTCAAGAGGAGGCGGCGGGTCGCGAAAAAAATTCCCGTGAGCCAGGGTTGGAAACCATTCGCCAAGACTTCACGTTCATGCTGAAGGCTCAACACGCGAGGTCATCCCATGCAGCATGTCGCCGTCCGCATCGCGCATCTGATCTACAACGCCGCGCTTCGTCAGTTCGAAGCGGTGGTGGAGTTCTTCGCCCCCGGCCTGCCGGCGCCCATGCGGGTTCCGGTGCGGGTGCAGGCCACGCCCGACATGGGGCACCGGCGGCTGGTCCGGGCCCTGACCCGCGAGGCGCGGCGGCGCGGCGGGATCGTCTGACCCAATTCGCTTGACCGCCTGCGGCATCAGGGGCAAAACCCCGGCGTTTGCACCGCAGGAGGGCTGCCATGACCGATCTTCTTCCCGCCGATGATCGCCTGATCGTCGCGATGGATGTTCCGAACGCCCTTGCGGGGCTGGAGCTGGCGAAACAACTGGGCGATTCGGTCAGTTTCTACAAGATCGGCCTTGGCATGCTGACCGGCGGCGGGCTGGCGCTCGCGAATGAGCTGAAGGGCGAGCAGGGCAAGAAGATCTTCCTCGACATGAAGCTGTTCGACATCGGGGCGACGGTCGAAGCGGCGGTGCGCGGTCTGTCCCGCTATGATCTGGATCTCCTGACCGTGCATGGCGACCCCCATGTGGTGACGGCGGCGAAACAGGGCGCTGCGGGCAAGGATCTGAAGATCCTGGCCGTCACCATCCTGACCTCGCTGGATCGCGCCGATCTGGATGCCGCCTTGATCCGCGACGGCGCCGTGGCCGATCTGGTCGTCGAACGCGCCGGGCGGGCCTTTCTGGCCGGGGCGGACGGGGTGATTGCCTCGCCCCGGGAAGCGGCGCTGATCCGCGCCCTGCCCGAGGCGGCGGGCAAGCTGATCGTCACCCCGGGCGTGCGGCCCGCGGGGGCGGCGCTGGGCGATCAGAAGCGGGTCGAAACCCCGGCTGCGGCGTTGCAGGCGGGCGCCGATCATCTGGTGGTCGGCCGTCCGATCTGGCAGGCCGCCGATCCGCAGGCCGCCGCGCAGGCGATCTTGCGCGAGATCGCCGGGATCTGATCTCGCAGGCGCAAACGAAAACGGCGGCTCCGACCGGGCCGCCGTTTTCGTGCATGATGTGACATCCGTCACTGGTGGGTGGAAGCCTCCGCCGCCCCGGCCCCGTGTCCAAGACCCATCGGCTGGGCAAAGGAGAGCCAGGCCACAAGGCCGACCAGACAAACGGTTACGCTAACAAGGAAGTACTTGAAGCTTTTCGCTTCTTTCGGGAAATCATCATACATGTCATCTCTCCTGATTTGCCACCTGCGTCTCTACGCCGCAGCAACCGAGTCGTCCATAACTTAGATCAATTCCACTTCCTGAATGTGACAATTTTTCAGTTTTCGTTGATGTCCCGATCCCAGATCCGCGTTTGCCCCGCCCGGACCCCGGCCAGCTTGCGCGCGATCAGCCAGACCGCGATCGCCGCGACGGTCATCACCAGAATCAGCGCGGGCAGGCTGCCGCCCAGAAGCCCAAGCCAAAGAAGACCCGCCACCAAAAGCGCCCCGGCGGCGAAGCCAAGCAGGAAAAAGCCCGGCAGCAGCATTTCGGCGCCGCCCATCACCGCCGCCGCCACCACCCAGACCCAGGGTTCTTGCCACCACATGATCACTTCTTCCACATCTTGAAGGCTTCGCCAAAGGCCTCGATCGCCGAGGTCGGCAGCAGCACCGTCTGCTTGCCCGCGCCCGTCGCGACCTTGGCCAGCGCCTCGACCTGTTTCAACGCCACCTGATATTGCGCCGCTTCAAGGCCGTTCTTCGCGATCGCCTCGGCGATCACCGAGGTGGCGAAAGCCTCGGCCTCGGCGGTGACGCGGATCGCCTTGGCGGCCTGTTCGGCGGCGTAAAGATCGGCATCCGCCGCCAGCTCCACCGCCCGTTTGCGGCCCTCGGCCTCCATCACCTGCGCGCGCCGCGCCCGCTCGGCGTTGAGCTGCTGCAACATCGCGGCCCGGGTCGCCTCGTCCAGATTCACGTCCAGAATCTCGGTCCGGGTCACCTCGATCCCCCAGTCATCGACGACATTCGAGACATTGTCGCGGATATGGGTGATCAGCTGCGAGCGGTTCGACTGCACCGTATCAAGCTCCATCTGCCCGATCTGCGAGCGCACGATCCCGGCAACCGTGGTGGCGATGGCGGCGTCGATGTCGCGGATCCGGTAGACGGTCTTTTCCGGCTCGATGACGCGATAAAAGACCGAGGTATCGACCTGCACCAGCACGTTGTCGGCGGTGATCGCATCCTGCCGCGTCGTGGGCAGCTGCCGTTCCAGCACCGAGACCTTGTGCGCGACGCGGTCAAGGAAGGGGACGATGAAGTTGATGCCGGGGCCCAGCACGGCGCGCAACCGGCCGAACCGCTCGACCACGTGTTTTTCGGATTGCGGCACGATCCGCACGCCCAGGAAAATCGACAGGATCAGGAAAAAGGCGACGGCCAGCATGATCGCATTGCCGCCGATGAAATCGGAAGGAGTGATCGGGTCCAAGGGAGCCTCCGGTTTGAAACTGGCTCCAATATGGGGGGCCGACGCCGGGCTGGGAAGGGGTCAGGGCTCGGGGACGAGTTTCAGGCCGACCAGGATGGCGACGACGACGACGGCCCAACCGCCCGGGCGGCTCATCAGCCAGATCCCGATCGCCGCAAGCGCCCAGATCAGCCGCAAGGACGCGGTGCCGGCAAAGCCGAGGAAGGGGCCCCACATCTAGCGGCGGCCCCAGGTCTGCCAGGCCCAGATCAGCACCATGGCGCCCAGAACGGCGCCGACGAAACCCGCCATCAGCCCCATGATCGAGATCAGGAACCGCAGCACGAAGCCGCCGATCAGCGCGCCGAAGATGCCAAGGGCGATGGTCGTCGGAATGTCGGTGTTCACTTTCATCAGCCGCGTCGCCAGATAGCCTGCGGCGGTGCCGATGATCAGAAAGGTGATGATGGGCATGGGGGCCTCCCGTTCATGCCCGCGCAATATGGGCGCGGGCAGGGCGGTTGGAAAGGCCCCCCGTCAGGCATGCGGTCGCGGTCATTGCAGATCGGCGAAGGCCTGTTTCAACCGGGTGGCCGCCTCGATCACCCGCGCCCGCGGCGTGGCGAGGTTGAAGCGCAGGAAGCCGTTGCCGCCAAGGCCGAAGGTGGCGCCGTGATTGGCGGCGATCTTCGCGGTCTTTTCCACCCGCGCGATGAATTCGGCCGTGTCCATGCCGGTGCCGGAGAAATCGACCCAGGCCAGATAGGTGGCCTGAAGCGGCATCGACCTGACGCCCGGGATCGTGTTCACGATCGCGTCGAAGGCGTGGCGGTTGCCGTCCAGATAGGTGTTCAGCGCATCGACCCAGGCGGCGCCCTCGGGGGAATAGGCGGCGGTGGCCATGGCGATGCCGAAGCTGTTCGCCGAGATCCCGAGCGCCGCCATGGTGGCCGCAAACCGCGCCCGCAGCGCCGGATCGGCGATGATCACATTGCCGGAATGGCCGCCCGCGATGTTGAAGGTCTTGGTCGTCGCCGTCATCATCACCACCGGCTGATCGGGCGCGGCCACCGCCATCGGGATGTGGCGGTGCCCGGGCATCACCAGATCATGGTGGATCTCGTCCGAGACAAGGATCAGGTTGTGGCGCCGCGCGAAGTCGGCCGTTGCCTTCAGCTCGGCCTCGGTCCAGACGCGCCCGCCCGGATTGTGCGGCGAACACAGGATCAGCATCTTCGCCGTCCCGTCCATCTTCGCCTCCCAGGCGTCGAAATCCATTTCATAGCGGCCGTCGATTTGCACCAGCGGGCATTCGACCACCCTGCGCCCCGAAGCGCGGATGACCCGGGCAAAAGCGTGATAGACCGGCGTCATCAAAACGACGCCATCGCCCGGCTGGGTGAAGGCCTGCAGGCACAGCGCCGTGCCGTTCACCAGCCCATGCGTGGTGAAGATCCATTCGGGCTGGATCTTCCAGCCTTGCCGGTTCGCCATCCACCATTGAATCGCGGCCTGATAGGCGCGCTCGTCGCCCCAGTAGCCATAAACACCCTGATGCAGCAGCGTCTGCAGCGCGTCCTGCACCGCCTGCGGCGGGCGAAAGTCCATGTCCGCCACCCACATCGCGATTCCCTCCTGCGGGGAAACGCCATAAAGGCTCTCCATGCAGTCCCATTTCACCGAATGGGTGCCGATGCGGTCGATGACTTCGTCGAAGTCGGGAAGGGCGGTCATGGCAGGCTCCTGAGCGTATGGCAGGTTTGGGGCATCGTTCTTGATGTGATTGATATTCCGGTCCAATGTTCCAGTGAAGATGTAATATTTGGAACTTCTTCCCGAAATTTTGCCATTTTGCAGAACGACCCTGCGCGCAAAGGTCGCCATTGCGCGACCGGCCCGCATCCAATAAAAAATGCGCATGACAACGCGCCCCATCCTGATCCATCCCGATCCCCGGCTCAAGAAGCTTTGCGACCCCGTCGCAGCGCTGGACGACACCATTCGCCAATTGGCCGACGACATGCTGGAAACCATGTATGATGCCCCCGGCGTCGGCCTGGCCGCGCCGCAGATCGGCGTCATGTCGCGCATCTTCGTGATGGATTGCGCGAAGGAAAAGACCGGTTTCCCCGAAGCCATGGTGATGATCAATCCGGAAATCACCTGGGTCTCCGAGGAAAAGAACGTGCACGAGGAAGGCTGCCTCTCGCTGCCGGAGCAATATGCCGATGTGACCCGCCCGAAAGAGGTGCGGATGCGCTGGCTTGGCCTTGACGGCCAGATGCACGAGGAACAGTTCGACGGGCTCTGGGCGACCTGCGCGCAGCATGAACTTGACCACCTGAACGGCAAGCTCTTCATCGATCATCTGGGGCCGCTGAAGCGGCAGATGGTCACCCGCAAGCTGGAAAAGCTGAAGCGGGAATGGGCGCGCGAGGGGCGGGGCTAAGTGGCCGTCCGTCCCTTCATTCGTTTTGACGACAAGCGGTTGCATACCGCCGCCGCGCCGGTCGAGGCGATCACCGACGAGATCCGCGCGATCTGGGCCGACATGGTCGACACGATGGAGGCGATGCCGGGGCAGGGTGTCGGTCTGGCCGCGCCGCAGATCGGGGTGATGCTGCGGCTGGCCGTGGTCGATGCCTCGGAAGCGCGGGGGCAGGCGATCTTGATGGCCAATCCCGAGGTGCTGCATGCCTCGGGCCAGATGCGCGAGCATGACGAGGCCAGCCCGAACCTGCCCGGCGTCTGGGCGACGATTTCGCGGCCGCGCGCGGTGACGGTGCGGTTCCTGAATGCGGCGGGCGAGATTGAAGAGCGCGATTTCGTCCATCTCTGGGCGACCTCGGTGCAGCACCAGATCGACCATCTGAACGGCAAGACCTATGTCGATCACCTCAGCATGCTCAAACGCAAGATGCTGGTGGCGAAATCGGCCAAATTCGCGAAGAAAGCCTGATGCGCGTCATCTTCATGGGAACGCCCGAATTTTCGGTGCCGGTGCTGGAGGCGCTCGCCGTCCGGCATCAGGTCGTGGCCGTCTACAGCCAGCCGCCCCGGCCCGCCGGGCGTGGCAAGGCCTTGCGGCCCTCGCCGGTGCAGGCCCGCGCCGAGGCCCTGGGTCTGTCGGTCCGCCATCCCTTGAACTTCAAGGCGCCCGAGGATCGCGAGGCTTTCGCCGCGCTGAACGCCGATATCGCGGTTGTCGTTGCCTATGGGCTGATCCTGCCGCAGGCGATTCTGGATGCGCCCCGGCGCGGCTGTCTGAACATCCACGCCTCGCTGTTGCCGCGCTGGCGGGGGGCGGCGCCGATTCATCGCGCCATCCTGTCGGGCGATGCGGAAACCGGGATCTGCATCATGCAGATGGAGGCGGGGCTGGATACCGGCCCGGTGCTGCTGCGCGAGGCCCTGACCATCGGCGCGACCGAAACGACGGGCGAATTGCATGACCGGCTGAGTGCGATGGGCGCGCGGATGATCTGCGAGACGCTCGAACGGCTCGACGATCTGACCCCCGAAGCGCAGTCCGAGGCGGGCGTGACCTATGCCGCCAAGATCGACAAGGCCGAGGCGAAGATCGACTGGACCCGCCCGGCGGCAGAGCTGGTGCGGCTGGTGAACGGGCTCTCGCCCTTTCCGGGGGCCTGGTGCGAGGTGGCGGGCGAGCGGGTGAAGCTGCTGCGGGCCGAACCAGCCGAGGGCTGCGGTGACCCCGGAACGGTGCTGCACGGCTTCGACATCGCCTGCGGCACGGGGGCGCTTCGGGTGCTGGAAGCGCAACGGGAGGGCAAGAAACCGATGCCCTCCGCCGAAATTCTCAAAGGTCTGGCGCTGCCCGCGCGGCTTTGACGTTTACGCGGGGGGCATGAAGCCCAGCGGCGGCGTGCGGTCCTCGCGTTCGAAATCCAGCGCGGGACCATGGCGCACCGGGGTTTCGCGCTTGGTCGAACAGATCAGCTCGAAGCCATCCACCTCGGCGGCGACGATCAGGGCGGTGGCAACGGGGCGTTCGCCGTCGAAGATCTGGACATGGCCGCGCAGATTGGTGACCTGCGCCGCATCCAGCGAAAAGCCGCCCGACCAGCGTTTCAGGATCGGCCAGACACGGCCCCCGGCATGCACGGTCAGCCGCGCCGGGCGTTTGCTGTCGCGCCGGGTCGCCTCGCGCAAGCCGGCCAGAATTTCCTTCGACAAGAACTCCATCTTACCCTCCAGCGGGTCACCCCTCCCTGGGCAACCCTCGTGCCAAGTGTGTGATGTGAGACGTAAAAATCAAGTGAATACGGTATGACGCCGCGCTGACGTGCCGTAAACGCAACGCCCGGTTGCCCCGCGGCCCGGTGCCGATTACCCTGCGGAAAGATCCTTTCCGGAGAAGCCGATGCGATCCCCTCTTGCCCCATTGCTGTTCAGCCTGTGCCTGCCCCTTGCCGCCCATGCCGAATGCGGCGGAAACTTCTCCGGCTTCGTCGCGGGGCTGAAGGCCGAGATGCAGCGCAACGGCCTCTCCGCCGCGACGGCCGATTCGTTTTTCGCGGGCGTGCGGCAGGATGGCCGGGTGCTGAAAGCCGACCGGGCGCAGGGCGTGTTCCGGAAAAGCTTCCTCGATTTTCAGGCTTCGGTGATTTCGAAGAACCGGCTGCAGACAGGCGCGGCGATGGCGCAGAAATACGCGTCGGTCTTTGACGCCGCGGAACGCCAATACGGCGTCTCGCGCGGGGTGCTTTTGGCGTTCTGGGCGCTCGAGACCGATTTCGGCAAGGTGCAGGGCGATTTCAACACCCGCGATGCGCTGGTGACGCTGGCGCATGACTGCCGCCGCCCGGATCTGTTCCGCCCGCAGGTTCTGGCCGCGGCCGAGCTTTACGCGCGCGGCGATTTCGACCCGCAACGGACCATCGGCGCCTGGGCGGGCGAGATCGGGCAGGTGCAGATGCTGCCCGCCGACATCCTGCGCAACGGCGTCGATGGCGATGGCGACGGGCATGTGAACCTCAAGGGCTCCAGCGCCGATGCGCTGATGTCGGGGGCGAAGATGATCGCGTCGATGGGCTGGCGCCCGGGCGAGCCCTGGTTGCAGGAAATCATCGTGCCTGCGGACATGGACTGGGCGCAGACCGGGCTTGACCGCAGCCTGTCCACCGCCGATTGGGCGCGGATGGGGGTGGTGCCGCGGTCGGGGCAATTCGCGGGCGCGCAGGGGTCGGTGCTGCTGCCGATGGGGCGCAAGGGCCCGGCTTTCCTGGCCTATCCGAATTTCCGCGTGCTCTTCGAATGGAACAAGAGCTTCGTCTATGTCACCACCGCCGCCTATTTCGCGACGCGGCTGGAGGGCGCCCCCCGGGTCGATCCGCGCGCGGCCGAACCCGGTCTGGCGCCCGCGCAGATGAAGGCGCTGCAGGCGCGGCTGCAGGCGCGCGGCCATGATGTCGGCCCGATCGACGGCATTCTGGGCGAAAAGACCCGCGAGGCCGTGCAGATCGAACAGGGCCGTCTGGGCCTGCCCGCCGATGCCTGGCCGACGCCTGCGCTGCTGGACCGGCTCTGATCAATCCTCGCGGAAGGCGCGGGTGAAATAATCGGTGAAGGGCTTGGTCAGATAGGCCAGCGGGCTGCGGTCGCCGGTGCGGATATAGACCTCGGCGGGCATGCCGGGCAGCAGTTGCAACGCGCCCAGCTTGTCCGCCTCGCCCGGGTTCAGCATCACCTCGGCGCGGAAATAGGACAGCCGCGAGGCCTCGTCGATCAGCGCATCGGCCGAGATCTGCGTCACCTGGCCGAACAGCTCAGGCGTCGTGCGGCTGGCAAAGGCCGGAAACCGCAGCGCCACCGGCTGCCCGATTCGCACCTCGTCGATGTTGATCGGCGAGATCCTTGCCGCCACCAGCAGCGGCCGGTCCTGCGGCACGATGTAAAGCACGGGCTCCGCGGCCCGGATCACCGCGCGCGGCGTCGTCACCGTCATCGCATAGACGATCCCGCCCACCGGCGCGCGCATGTCCAGCCGCTCGATCTGTTCGGTCAGTGACCGGCGCCGTTCCGCCAGTTCCAGCTCCCGGTAGCCGATGTCGCGCAGCTCGGTTTCGGCATCCTCGCGCCGCTGCGAGGTCAGCCGCAGCGCCTCCAGATCCAGTTCGGTCACCTTGCCCTCGGCCTGGGCCTTTTGCGCCACCAGCGCGCCGACCTCGCCGGCCAGACTGGCCGCCTCGCGCTGCAGCGCCAGCACCCGGCTGGCCTGCGCCAGCCCCTTGTCCAGCAATTGCTGCTGATCGGCCAGTTCCCGCGCGATCAGCGCTTCCTGTTCCTCGGTGGCGATGCGCTGCGCCTCGATGCCGCCGATCTGCGCCTGGGTCTGCTCGGCGCGCTTGGTCACCTGATCAAGCGCCTTGCGCAGGGTCTGCGCCCGCGCCTCGAACAGCCGCCGCTGCCCCTCGACCAGCTCGGCCACATCGGGACGGGTCTGGGCCGCCTCGAGCAGTTCGGGATGGAACCGGATCTCGGGCGCATCCGCCCGTTCCGCCTCCAGCCGCCCGCGCCGGGCCAGCAGCTCGAAGAACTGCCCCTCGACGATGGCGCGTTCCGACCGCACCAGATCGCCGTCAAGCCGGATCAACAGCTGCCCGGCGCTGACGCTATCGCCCTCGTGCACATGGATTTCGGCGACCACGCCGCCATCGGGATGCTGCACCACCTGCCGGTGCTGATCGACCTCGATCTGCCCCGAGGCGATGACCGCCCCCGCGATCGAGGAGACCACCGACCAAAGCCCGAAGCCCCCGACCAGAACCGCAAGCGTGACATAGCCGATCAGCAGCGCCACCCGGGGCGAGATCCGCGCCTCGGCCGGGGGGGGGGCTTCCGGTTCGCTCCGGCGGGCCGGGGCGGGAAGGCCGGTCTCTGCCGCCTGCAACGCGGTCGGGCCGAGGGGGGCGGGGGGCTTGCGGCTGGGGATTGCCCGGCGCAGGGCCGCCGCCGCCTCGGATGCCTCGGCCTCGGAATTCGGCTTGCGGGTCATGCCACTCCTCCCGGTCCGGCGCCGCGGCTCAGATCGGCGGCATTCTGCACCATCGCTTTCAACACGTCCTCGCGCGGGCCGAACGCCCGCCGCATCCCGGCTTCCAGCACCAGAAGCGTGTCGCATTCCGCAATCGCCGCGGGCCGGTGCGCCATGATCAGCACCGCGCCGCCTGCCGCCTTCATCCCCCGCACCGCCGTGTTGAGCGCCATCGAGCCCTCGTTGTCGAGATTCGCATTCGGCTCGTCGAGCACCAGCAGCACCGGGTTGCCGTAAAGCGCCCGGGCCAGGCCGACGCGCTGGATCTGCCCGCCCGAGAGCCGGCCGCCCGCCTGCGAAACCCGGGTGTCATATCCCTCGGGCAGATCGAGGATCAGCTGATGCGCCGCCGCCCGTTTCGCGGCATCGACGATCATCTCGGGGTCGGGGGTGGGCGACAGCCGGGCGATGTTTTCCGCGATCGTGCCGTCGAACAGCGTCACCCGCTGCGGCAGATAGCCGATCAGCCCGCCCAGCACGTCCGGATCGTATTGATCCAGCGCCGCGCCATCAAGCCGGATCGCGCCATTGGCAGGCCGCCAGACGCCGCAGATCGCCCGCGCCAGCGTCGATTTTCCCGCCCCCGAGGGGCCGATGATGCCAAGCGCCTGCCCGGGCTCGACGCGAAAGGACACCGCCCGCAGGGTGGCGCTTTGCGTGCCCGGCGGCACCACCGTCAGCGCCTGCGCCTCGAGCAGCGCGCGCGGACGCGGCAGGGGGGTGCGCGGCATCTCGCGCGGGATCGAGGTCAGCAGCACCGCCAGCCGTCCCCAGCCCTCGCGGGCGCGGGCGACCAGCGCCCAGCCCCCCACCGCCTGTTCGACCGGCGCGAGCGCCCGCCCCATCAGGATCGAGCCCGCCACCATCGCCCCGGCGGTCATCTCGCCCCTCAGAACGACATAGGCGCCCATGGCAAGGATCGCCGATTGCAGGAAGGCGCGGAAGGTCTTGGTGAAGGTGGAAAAGCTGCCGCCCAGATCGGTGGCGCTCAGCATCGCATCGACCGCGCGTTCGCGCGCCTTGCGCCAGCGCAGGAACGAGGCCCCGCGCATGCCGAGCGCCTGCACCAGTTCCGCCTCGTCGCGCAGCTGGTCGGCCAGCCGGTCCGAGCCGATCTGCGCCCCGGTCGCGGTCTGCAGCGGTTTTGCCGTCACCGACTGGTTGAGCAGCGTCACCCCGATCAGAAGCGCCCCGCCCGCGATCGACAGGAAACCGAGATAGGGGTGAAAGATGAAGATCGCGCAGAGGAAGACCGGCACCCAGGGAATGTCGAACAGCGCCAGAAACACCGGCGAGGCCAGCAGCTTGTTCACCGCGTCAAGATCGCGCAGCCCGGCCATCGCCACCGGATCGTTCGGCACCATGCCGTTGCGGCGCAGCGCCGCCTCGAAGACGCGCGATTCGAGATCGGCCTGAAACCGCGCCCCCACCCGCGCCATCAGCCGCGCCCGCGCCAGATCCAGAAGACCCATCGCCGCGAACAGGAAGACCACCAGCAGGAACAGCGCCGTCAGCGTCTCGACCGAGCGCGCGCCCAGAACGCGGTCATAGACCTGCAGCATGAAGATCGGCCCGGTCAGCATCAGCAGGTTCACGAAAGCGGAAAACACGCCCACACTCAGCAACAGACGCGCGCTGGCCGATCTTGCGGCCCGCAATTCGGCCTTGCCGGCGGCAAGTTCATCTCGTTTCATTCCGCCCTCATTGTCGCGGGACAGGACCTTCTGCCCAAATCTTGCCTGAACGCAAAAACGTTAACGCATCGGGACCACAAAATCGCGTGCGGCGCCTTGTTTCTGCGCCTCTGTCTCCTTATTGCTTCTTGGGGTTTTACCGAAATCGAGACGGATGTCACCTGTCTTGACGCAGCGCGCCGAAGACGAGCCCCGGCCGCACCCGAGAAGACACGAGGGGTTGATGGAAAAGAGATTTGGCCTCGTCCTGATCGCAGGTCTTGCGCTTTCCGGTTGTGCCGGAGGGCCGCAGGCGGCCGGATCCGACGGAGTGAACGACCCGATGGAAGGGGTCAACCGCAAGGTGCACGGGTTCAACAAGGGCGTCGACACGCTGCTGTTCAAGGCCCGTCCCGGTCAGCCGCGCAGCATCGACAACGGCTTCACCCGGGCGGTGTCGCATGCGGGCTCGAACCTGTCGCTGCCCGGCAAGGTGGTCAATTCGCTGCTGCAGGGCCGCCCCGAGCCCGCGGTGAAGAACACGTTCCGCTTCGTCATCAACTCGACCATCGGCCTGGCCGGGCTTTTCGACCCGGCGGGCACAAGCTTTGCCCTGCCCGAACAGGACACCGATTTCGGCGAGACGCTGGCGGTCTGGGGCATGGGCGAGGGGGTCTATGTGGAACTGCCGGTCTACGGTCCCTCGACCGCGCGCGACGCGCTGGGCCGGGTCGTCGACATCGCGATGAACCCGGTCGGGCAGGTGCTGGAAGGCGCCGATGCCACCGCCGCCTCGGCGACCCGGGTCGCGGGCAAGGTCGCCGACCGCAAGCGCTTCGGCGGCGTGATCGAATCGGTGCTTTACGACAGCGCGGACAGCTACGCGCAATCGCGGCTGCTTTATCTGCAGATGCGCCGCCACCAGCTTGCAGGCAAGGAGAATGACGATGCACAGGCCTGGGACCCCTATGAAGACCCTTATGCGCAGTGATCGCCGCCATCTGCTGCTGGGCGGGGCCGCGGCCCTGGTCGCGGCCGTCGTGCTGCGCCCGGGCGCCGCGCTGGCTTTGACCGAGGATCAGGCCAAGGCGCTGATCGGCAAGGCGGTGACCGACGTGAACGCCGCCATCGCCTCGGGCAAGACCGGCCCGGCGCTTTATGCGATGTTCGAAGACCTCTACATGCGTTACGCCGACGTGCCGACGATCGCGCGTTCGGTTCTGGGCACGGCGGCGCGCACGGCCAGCCCGGCGCAGATGCAGGCCTTTACCCTTGCCTTCCGCGGCTATGTCTCGCGCAAATACGGCAAGCGCTTCCGCGAGTTCAGCGCCACCCGCTTCGAGGTCGTCGGCGCCCGCAAGGTGAAAAGCTTCATCGAGGTGAAGTCGATCGCCTACATGCCGGGCGAGGCGCCCTTCGAGGTGCTGTGGCATGTCTCGGACAAGTCGGGCAAGAACCTGTTCTTCAACATGATCATCGAGGGCGTCAACATGCTCGCGGCCGAGCGCACGGAAATCGGCGCGATGATCGACGCCCGGCGCGGCAATCTCGACCAGCTGATCGCGGATCTGAAAACGGCCGACTGAGCGGCCGTTGACAGAGCATGAAACGCGGTCCTTCGGGGCCGCGTTTTTGCTTAATACAGCTGGCGCAGCATCGAATCGATCGCCTCGCCGAAGGATTGCGGCCCCTGCCGGGCGGGCGGTTGCGGCGCCTGCGGCACCGGCCGGTCCGAGGTCACCAGCTGGCCATCGACCACCGGCACGCCGCCCTCGGGGATCGGATCGCCCGAGGACCAGGCCTGCCCCGGATAGACATTGCGCGGATCGGGCTGGCCGCGCCATTCCTCGGGCAGGGCCATCGGCAGGGGCGTCACCGGCTGGCCTTCCTCGACCCGGGCCATCACCTCGTGCCAGATCTGCGCGGGCAGACCGCCGCCCGTGACGCCCGTCAGCGGCCGGTTGTCGTCATAGCCCATCCAGACGCCCGCCACGTAATCGGCGGTGAAGCCGATGAACCAGGCATCACGGGCCGCCTGGGTGGTGCCGGTCTTGCCCGCCACCTGCCGCCCGTCCAGCCGCGCCCGCATCCCGGTGCCCTGCTCGACGCCCTGATGCATCATCCACATCAGCTCGCGCGCGGCCTTTTCGGAAATCACCCGCTCGCCGATGCCGGTTTCCGCACCGAACAGCGGCTCCTGCTCGCCCTTCAGCCGCAGGTCGGTCAGCCCATAGGGCCGCACCGAGGAGCCGCCGTTCAAAATCCCGGCATAGGCGCCGGTCATTTCCAGCAGCGTCGATTCCGACACGCCAAGCGCCACCGCCGGCCCCTCGGCCAGATCCGAGGCGAAACCGAAATCCGAGGCGACCTTGCGCACCGCATCCAGCCCGACTGACTGGCTGACCCGCACCGTCGCGGTGTTGATCGATTTCGCCAAGGCCCGCCAGATCGGGATCGGCCCCAGGAACTCCTTTTCGTAATTCTTCGGCGACCACGGGCCCGAACCGCGCACGTTGATCGTCAGCGGCGCGTCGTCGACGATCGAATCCGGCGTCCAGCCCAGATCCAGCGCCGCCGCATAGACGAAGGGCTTGAAGGTCGAGCCGGTCTGCCGCTTCGCCTGGGTCGCGCGGTTGAACGCGCCCGAGACCTTGGTCTTGCGCCCGCCCACCATCGCCCGCACGGCGCCATCGGCCGACATCACCACGATCGCCGCCTCGGCGGTGGAACCGTCCTTGACCTTGGTGTCAAAGATCGATTTCAGCGCCTCTTCCGCCGCGGTCTGGATGCGCTGATCCAGCGTCGTGCGGATCACCACATCGGCGGTGGCATTCTTGCCGAAGTAATCGGGGATGCTGTCCATCACCCAATCGGCGAAATAGCCGCCCGCCCGGGCCTGCGCCGCTTCGGAGAGCGTCGCCGGATGGGCGCGGGCGTCCTGCCACTCCGCGTCGGTCAGATAGCCCTGCTCATGCATCAGCGCCAGAACCATCCCGGCCCGCTCCTGCGAGCGTTTCAGATTCGTCGTCGGCGCATAGGTCGAGGGCGCCTTGAGCAGCCCGGCGAGCATCGCCGCCTGCTGCGGGTTCACATTCGTCGCCGAAATCCCGAAATAGCGCTGCGCGGCGGCCTCGAAACCGCGTGCCCCCGCCCCCAGATAGGCGCGGTTGAAATAGATCGTCAGGATCTCGTTCTTGGAATACTTGACCTCCATCGCCAGCGCATAGGGAATTTCCTTGATCTTGCGCTTGATCCCGCCGGAGCGGCAGTCGGTCTCGTAATCGGCCTCGGTCTTCCAGCGTTTCGGATCATAGGCGGTGCCCAGGCACAGAAGCTTCGCCACCTGCTGGGTGATCGTCGAGCCGCCGTTGCCCTCCAGCGGGCCGCGGCCTTCGGAGAGGTTGATCGCGATGGCCGAGGCGATGCCGCGCGGGCTGACGCCGAAATGGCGGTAAAAGCGCTTGTCCTCGGTGGCGATGATCGCGTTCTTCAGGAAGGGCGAGACGTTTTCCGCGGTGGTCTGGCCGCCGAAGGTCTCGCCGCGCCAGGCAAAGACCTGCCCGTTGGTGTCGATCAGCGTGACCGAGCCGCGGTTGCGGCCATCCAGAAGCGCGGTGTAATCGGGCAGCTGGCTGTAGAAATAGAAGGTCGCAAGGCCAAGGATGATGCCGACGACGGCGGTCGCGCGCCAGACCGCGCCCCAGATCACCGCGAACAGGAAGCCGAACAGCCCCAGCACCAGCCCGGAGAGGCCGCCGCCCCGCCGCGGCGGTCGCGGGCTGCGGGGCTTGCGCGGCGTCTTCGGCTTGCCCGGCGGCGGCGTCTTCGCCCCGGACTGCGTCGCCTGCCGTGATGCGTAGCGCCTGTCCGCCACCAGCGGCCTTTGCCGCCCGCCTGTTCCTGCCATTTCCGCCCCGGTGCCTGTTCCGCCGCGCAACTTACACCGCCGAAAACGGGATGTGGAGACGCCTCGCGTCACGATTCGGTTTTTCGAAAGCTTAAATATAAGGCTCTGCGCACAATTTGTGCGTTTTTCGGCTGGAATCGGTTTTTGACTGCCGCGGGTTTAAGCAGCTTTCCTTGTGCGAAGCGCTTTGCCCGCGCCTTGATACGCTCATAACGGTGCCCCGGGCATCGGAGCGGCTGACAATAGGAAGGGACATAACGTGAAACTCATCATTGCAGCGATCAAACCGTTCAAGCTCGAGGAGGTCCGCGAGGCGCTGACCGGCATCGGCGTGCGCGGGATGATGGTGACGGAAATCAAGGGCTTCGGCGCGCAGTCGGGGCATACGGAAATTTATCGCGGCGCCGAATATGCGGTGAATTTCGTGCCGAAGGTGAAGCTTGAAATCGTCGTGGCCGACAATCTGGCCGACGAGGTGGTCGAGACGATCCTGAAAGCGGCCAAGACCGACAAGATCGGCGACGGCAAGATCTTCGTGCTCGACGTGAATCAGGCCGTGCGGGTGCGCACCGGCGAAGCTGGCGACGAAGCGCTGTAAGAACCACAGGGGAAACAGGGACAATGAACAATCTGACCAAACTGACGGGTCTTGCGGCGGCGCTGGCTGCTGCGGCCCTGCCTGCCTTTGCGCAGGAAGCGGCCGCTCCGGTCGCCGAAGCCGTTGCCACCGTCACCGAAGCCGCGGCGCCGATCGTCGACAAGGGCGATGTCGCCTGGATGATGACCTCGACGCTTCTTGTGCTGTTCATGATCATTCCGGGCCTGGCGCTTTTCTACGGCGGTCTGGTGCGCAGCAAGAACATGCTCTCCGTGCTGATGCAGACGACGATGATCACCTCGGTGGTGATGATCGTCTGGGTGCTTTGGGGCTATTCCTTCGCCTTTGGCGGCGGCACCAACCCGTTCTGGGGCGGTCTGGGCAAGGTCTTCCTGGCCGGCGTGACCGGCGACAGCCTGGCGGCGACCTTCACCGATGGCGTGATGCTGCCGGAATATGTGTTCATCGCCTTCCAGATGACCTTTGCCGCGATCACGCCCGCGCTTTACGTGGGCGCCTTTGCCGAGCGGATGAAATTCTCGGCGGTGATCCTCTTCACCGTGCTTTGGGTCACCGTGGTCTATTTCCCGATCGCCCACATGGTCTGGGATGCCTCGGGTCTGATCTTCAACTGGGGCGCCATCGACTTTGCCGGCGGCACCGTGGTGCATATCAACGCCGGGATCACCGGTCTGATGGCGGCGATCGTTCTGGGGCCGCGCGTCGGTTTCGGCCGCGAGAACATGGCCCCGCATTCGATGACGCTGACCATGGTGGGCGCGATGATGCTCTGGGTCGGCTGGTTCGGCTTCAACGCCGGGTCCAACCTTGAGGCGACCTCGGGCGCGACGCTGGCGATGCTGAACACCTTTGTTGCCACCGCCGCGGCCGTCGTCAGCTGGTCGGCCACCGAAGCGCTGTTCCGCGGCAAGGCCTCGGGTCTGGGCGCGGCTTCGGGCATGGTCGCCGGTCTGGTGGCGATCACCCCGGCCTGCGGCACCTCGGGCCCGGTCGGCGCGATCCTGCTTGGCCTGATCGTCTCGCCGGTGTGCTACTTCTTCGTCACCAAGGTGAAGGCGATGTTCAAATACGACGACAGCCTGGACGTGTTCGGCGTGCATGGCATCGGCGGGATCGTCGGCGCGGTGATGACGGGCGTTCTGATGGCCCCCGGCTTCGGCGGCACCGGCGGCGACGATTTCTCGATCGTGTCGCAGGTGATCATCCAGATCAAGGCGGTCGTCGTGACCATCGCCTGGGCGGGGATCGGCTCGATCATCCTTCTGTACATCGTCAAGGCCGTCACCGGCCTGCGCGTGGCCACCGATGACGAACGTCAGGGCCTTGACCTGACGACCCATGGCGAAAGCGCCTACCACTCGTAAGGGGTTGGTCCGCAAGATCGAAAGGCCCGGGGTTTGCGCCCCGGGCCTTTTCCCATCTCAATCCGCATGGGCCGCGGGGGGCGCGCTGACCCCGGGCGGCGCGGCGACCGGACGGCGCAAAAGCAGGGCCAGCGGCAGCGCGGCCAGCGTGATCCACATCAGCGCCTCGAAATCATCGACATAGGCCACCATCGCCGCCTGCGCGGTGACGATCTGGTTCACCACCGCCCAGAACGCGCCCTCGCCATGTTGCGCGGTCATCGATTGCAACATCGCCCCCCCGGCGCCGCTCATCATTCCGCTGAAATTCGGATCGTAAAGCGAGATGTTGGCGACCAGCTCGGTGTGGCTGATCTGGGTGTTGCGGGTCAGCAAAAGCGTGACAATGGAAATCCCGATCGAAGAGCCGATGTTGCGCACAAGGCTGAACAGCGCCGTCGCATCGCCGCGGAACTGCGGTGCGATCGTGGCAAAGGCCACGGTCGAGAGCGGCACGAAGACCAGCCCCAGCCCGAGCCCCTGAATGAAGCCCGAGACGATGATCGGCACCGCGTTCATCTGCGGACCAAAGCCCGTCATGATGTAAAGCGACCAGGAGGTGAACAGAAGCCCGGTGATCACCAGCTTGCGGGCATCGACGATGCGCAGAAGTTTGCCCGCCGCGATCATCATGATCATCGTTCCGACGCCGCGCGGCGCCATCACCATGCCGGTGGTGATCACCGGATAGCCAAAGAGTGCCGAGAGCATCGGCGGCAACAGCGCCAGCGAGGCCAGAAGCACGATGCCGACGATGAAGATCAGCACCAGCCCGGTGGCGAAATTGCGGTCGGCGAACATCTTCGGGTCCAGAAACGGATGCTCCACCCCCATGATCCAGATCACGAAGACCCAGAAGCCGCAAAGCGAGATCGCCAGCTCGATCCAGATCTCGACCGAGTTGAACCAGTCCACCTCGCCGCCGCGGTCCAGCATCAGTTGCAGCGCGCCGACGCCCAGCCCCAGCGCGGCAAAGCCGACGAAATCGAACAGCCGGACCCGCCGCGGCATCTGCGGCAGATAGGCGGCCAGCCCCGCCAGCGCGATGATGCCCAAAGGCAGGTTGATGAAAAACACCCAGCGCCAGTTCAGCGTCTCGGTCAGATAGCCGCCAAGCGTCGGCCCGATGATCGGCCCGACCATGATCCCCGCGCCCCAGATCGCCATCGCCTGACCGTGCTTTTCGCGCGGGTTGATGTCGAGGAGGAAGGTCTGGCTCAAGGGCACGATGGCGGCGCCGAAGACCCCCTGTGCCATGCGAAAGAACACCATGGATTCAAGGCTCCAGGCGATACCGCAGAGCATCGAGGTCACGACGAACCCCGCCACCGAGGCGATGAAGACCTCTTTCCGGCCGAAGCGTTCCGACATCCAGCCCGAGAGCGGCGTGACGATCGCCGAGGCGACGATATAGGAGGTCAGCACCCAGTTGATCGTGTCCGAAGAGGCGCCCAGATCCGAGCGCATCGAGGGCAGGGCGACATTGGCGATGGTGGTGTCGAGCACCTGCATGATCGTGGCCAGCATCAGGGAGGCGGTGATCAGCCCGTGATGCTTGACCGGAACGGGGCCCTGCATGGCTCAGTTCCCGGCGGTCGCGGGCTGGCCCTCGACCCGCATCACCAGCGCGTCCAGATTGGTCTTCGCCCTGGTGTCGACGGTCACGGCGGCCGAAAGCCCGGTGCGCAGGGCGGGCAGGTCGGTCGTCCCGGTCAGACGCAGCGTGACCGGCACGCGCTGGGTGACCTTGACCCAGTTGCCGGTGGCGTTCTGCGCGGGCAGCAGCGAAAATTCCGCCCCGGTGCCCGCGCCGACGGCTTCGACCACCGCCTCGAACTCCTTGCCCGGGAAAGTGTCGAATTCCACCTCGGCCTTTTGGCCCGGGGCCATCTTGCCGATCTGGGTTTCCTTGAAATTCGCCTCGATCCAGGTGTCGCCGGTCTCAACCAGCGAGAACAGCGCCGCGCCCGCGGCGACGAACTGGCCGGGCTTGAAGCTGTCGGCCTTGTAGACCACGCCATCGGCGGGGGCTTTCACCTCGGTCAGGCCCAGATTGTAGGCGGCCTTGTCGCGGGCGGTCAGCGCCGCCATCACGGTCGGATGAGTGTCGGTTTCGACCTTCGGATCGCCCCCCAGCGCGGCCAGCGCCGCCGCCACGCCCTGTTTCGCCGCCGCCAGGCTTTCCAGCGCCGAGCTGGCATCATGCCGGGCCGCATCCAGCGCCGATTCGGTGCCCGCGCCGCGGCCGGTGATCGCCTCCTGCCGCTTCAGCTCTGACGCCAGATAATCGGCGGTGTCCTGCGCCACCTGTTCCTGCGCCTGCGCCAGATTATAGGCGGCGCGCAGCTGGGCGACCTGCAACCGTGCCTGGGCCAGCGCCGCATCGGCCTGGGCCAGGGCGATCCGGTAGGGCTCGGGATCGACGCGAAAGAGCGGCTGCCCCGAAGTCACCCGGTCGTTGTCCTTCACGAAAACCTCGGTCACCCGGCCCGAGATGTCCGAGGCGACGGAAATCCGCGCCTGTTGCACGGCGGCATTCTCGGTCGATTCGTAGCGGCCCGAATCGAGCCAGACCCAGCCGCCCGCCAGCACCAGCACGACCGGCAGCGAGGCCATCAGCAGTTTCTTCGGCGATTTCTTCGGGGCTTGCGTCTCAGCGGTCATGGTCGGTCTCGGTCGGTTGCGAAAGGTTGCAGATCATCCGGCGCAGCATCGCCGTCATCGTCTCGGAAGCGTCGGGGGGAAGGCCCGCCAAGGCCTCGGCATAGATGCTGTCGGCGATGTGGCGGGCGGCACCGATCTGGGCGCGGGTCTGGTCGGTGGCATGGACGATGCGGATGCGCCGGTCATTCGGATCGGGGCGGCGTTCCACCCAGCCCGCCTCGGCCATCCGGTCGACCAGGCGCGAGAGCGAGATCGGCTCGATTTCCAGAAGTTCCGCCAGCCGCGCCTGCGGCAGCGGGCCGTGCCGCATCAGATTGACCAGCAGCCGCCATTGCGCCGAGGTCAGGCCAAGCGCGGCCGCCTGGCCCTCGAACCGCTTGCGCAGAAGCCGCGTCACGTCCTGCATCAGAAAGCCGAGGCTTTCGCGGGGTATGTCACAGTCGCTCATCATCCCTCCCGTGGAGATGAGCAGGTATATTATAAGCGTGCTTATGATATCAAGTGACAGAACATGCAAAAGGGCGACCCCGGGGGGGCCGCCCTTGCACAGTCTGTGTGCGAAATCACACCCCGGCGGCGATGATCGCCCGGGCAAGGATCGGCACGGTCTTGGCGTTCAGCCCGGCGATGTTCAGCCGCGAATCGCCGACCATGTAGATCGCATTGTCGACGCGCATCTTTTCGACCTGCTCGGGGCTGGCGCCCAGCCGCGAGAACATGCCGCGATGGCGGGCGACGAAATCGAAGCGGTCCGAATTCGACAGCTGCCGCAGCTCCGCCGCCAGCTGCTCGCGCAGGCCCAGCATGCCCTTGCGGACTTCCTCAAGCTCGGTCATCCATTCCGCCCGCAGGGTCGGATCGGTCAGCACCATCGTCACCAGCCGCGCGCCGTGATCGGGCGAGAACGAGTAGTTCTGCCGGTTCAGATAGGCGAGCGTGCCCTGCGTCACGTCCTTCGACGCCGCATCGGACAGGACCAGCAGGCAGCCGGTGCGTTCGCGGTAGATGCCGAAGTTCTTCGAGCAGGACGCGGCAATCATCACCTCGGGCAGGCGCGAGGCGATCAGCCGGGTGCCCGCGGCGTCCTCTTCTAGACCGTCGCCGAAGCCCTGATAGGCCAGGTCGATCATCGGCACGGCGCCCTTGGCTTCCAAAAGGTCGGCCACGGCCGCCCATTGCTCCAGCGTCAGGTTCGCGCCGGTCGGGTTGTGGCAGCAGCCGTGCAGCAGCACGACATCGCCCGCCTTGATCGCCTGCAGATCTTCCATCATCGCGTCGAAAGCCACCGCACGGGCGGCGCTGTCGAAATAGCGATAAAGCTTGGTGTCCTGCTTCATGAAGGCAAGGATCGACAGGTGGTTCGGCCAGGTCGGGTCCGAGACCCAGACGGTGCAGCCCGGGTTCGCCAGCCGCGCCAGCTCGAACGCCTGACGGCAGGCGCCGGTGCCGCCCACGGTCGCAAGGCAGGACAGACGATCCGCCGGATAGCCCGCGCCCAGCACCATTTCCGCCATCGCGGCATGGAAGGCCGGCTCGCCCGCCAGCGCGGTATAGGTCTTGCTGGTTTCCGTTTCCCAAAGCTGCTTTTCGGCCGATTTGATCGCCCGCATCACCGGGGTCCGGCCTTCGGCGTCTTTATAGACCCCGACGCCAAGGTCGATCTTGTCCGTCCGCGGATCGGCGCGGAACTGGCCCATCAGCGCCAAGATCTTGTCAGGCGCCTGAGCTTTGAGGGAATTGAACATCATGCTTCTCCGGTTGCGACGCGCAGGTCGTTGAACATGCCCCATTCGGCCCAGGAGCCGTCATAAAGGGCGTGATTGCGGTGGCCGATCCGTTCCAGCGCCAGCACCAGCACGGCGGCGGAAATCCCCGAGCCGCAGGTGGCAATGGCCGGTTTCGCAAGGTCCACGCCCGCCGCCGTGAAGACCGCGCGCAGGTCCTCGGGCGATTTCATCGTGTTCGTCTCGGTCAGAACGCTGTTCCACGGCACGTTCTTCGCGCCCGGAATATGCCCGGACCGCAGGCCGGGCCGCGGTTCGGGATCGGTGCCCAGGAACCGGCCGCGCGGGCGGGCGTCGATGATCTCGTGATCGCCCAGCTTCGAGGCATGCGCGACCTGCGTCACATCCTTGATCAGATGCGCCTGGCGCTGCACCGTCATGTGCCGGTCGCGCGGGATCGGCGCCATGTCCTCGGTCTCGCGGCCCTCGGCCAGCCATTTCGGCAAACCGCCATCCAGCACGGCGACATCGGTCTTGCCCATCAGCCGGAACAGCCACCAGACCCGCGGCGCGGAAAAGATGCCCATCTGGTCATAGATCACCACCTGATGGCCGTCGCCCACGCCCATCGCCCGCATCCGGGACATGAATTTCTCGACCGGCGGCGCCATATGCGGCAGCTCGGACCGCGTGTCGGAAATCTCGTCGATGTCGAAGAACCGCGCCCCCGGAATATGGGCGGCTGCATAGCCCGCCTTCGCATCGCGTTCCATCGAAGGCAGGAACCACGAGGCATCGAGCACCCGCAAATCCGGGTCGCGCAGATGCGCCTCGAGCCAGTCGGTGGAAACCAGTGTTTTCGGATCGTCCAAAGCCATTGCGCACCCTCCCGTCATCGCTTCGTGCTTAGACGCACGCGCGCAGCGGGGCAAGGGCAGAGGGCCTATCCGTTCTGCTTCAAAAGGCGCTGTTTTTGCCGGTTCCAGTCGCGTTTGGCCTCGGTTTCGCGTTTGTCGGCCAGTTTCTTGCCCTTGGCGACGCCCAGCTTCAACTTCACCTTGCCGCGATCATTGAAATAAAGCGCCAGCGGCACCAGCGTCATCCCCTCGCGGCCGACCGCCGTCCAGAGCCGCGCCAGCTCCTTCTTCGAGACCAGAAGCTTGCGGTGCCGCCGCTCCTCATGGCCGAAGACGCTCGCCTGCTGATAGGCGGCGATATAAGAGTTGATCAGCCACAGCTCGCCATTCTCGATGCTGGCATAGCTTTCGGCGATGTTCGACTGGCCGGTGCGCAGCGCCTTCACCTCGGAGCCAAGCAGCATGATCCCCGCCTCGAGATCGCTCTCGATGGCATAATGGTAACGGGCCTGCCGGTTCTCGGCGATAAGCTTGGAATTGGGGTCGGATTTCTGCGCCATGATGGTACTGAGATAGGCGAGAGGCGGCGGGCTGTCCAGTGCGGCCGGGGCGGCGCTGCTGCACCGCCCCCAAAGCCTCTTACTGATTCTGCTGACAGGCCACCGCCGCTTCCAGCGCGGCATAGCTGTCGGTCAGGTCGATCGACATCACCTCGCCTTCCGCATTCGACAGGGTCAGCGTCTGTTTCTGCGCGATGTCCATCAGGAAGTCGGCGCTGTCGAAGGCGATGTCGAGCCCGGGCAGCCCGTCCAGATGCAGGCCCTTGCCTTCGCCCTGATAGACCTGGCCATCGACATCGAAGGAGACCGGATAGGTCTTGTCATCCTCGATGTCGCCCCAGTCGGCATTCATCGCCATCAGATAGCCATTGCCCTTTTCCGGGTCGAAGCCGATCCGCACATCCGAGCCATCCTCGAATTCGGCATTGATCAGGCAGCCGTTGCCGATGGTCGGATCGACCAGCACATCCCAGACACCGACCGTCCCGACCGTCACCAGATCCTGCGCCATCCCGGCCGCAGGCACCATGCACAGGGCAGCCACCATCAGGCTGCGCAAACCGCGTCTCATCATCTTCCATCTCCCTCGGGGCGGGTCCGACTGACCCAGCCTCCGATGTCGAGCATAGAGATTCCCGCGCATGTGCCAATCCCGCGCCTTGATTCCGGTGTTCGGGGGAGATTCTTTCGCTCGGGTGGCGGGATTCGGGGGGGGCGTTGCCGGGGGAGGGCTGGGTCTGGGGTTGGGTCGCTTGGGGTTTGGGCCTTTGTTTTCTGGGCATTTTTGGAGTTGAGGGAGAAAGTTTGGGAATTTTTGAAAAAGGGGGTTGCGGAGG